>DASZUN010000114.1:0-23978 GCA_035547615.1 Gemmatimonadaceae bacterium
GCGACCTTCTCATCCTTCTTCTTGTCGAGGCCGTAGGCGAGCGCGGCCGCCGTGGGCTCGTTGATGATGCGCAGCACGTCGAGGCCGGCGATCTTGCCGGCGTCCTTCGTGGCCTGGCGCTGCGCGTCGTTGAAGTAGGCAGGCACCGTGACGACGGCCTTGGACACGGTGTGTCCGAGGTAGTCCTCGGCGGTCTGCTTCATTTTCTGGAGAATCATCGCGGAGATCTCGGGCGGCGTGTAGCGCTTGCCCTGGACCTCGACGGAGGCCAGATCGTTCTGGCCGGCGACGACTTTGTAGGGAACACGCTTGATCTCGTCCTGGACCTCGTTCATGCGACGGCCCATGAAGCGCTTGATCGAGAACACCGTGTTCTGCGGGTTGGTGACGGCCTGGCGCTTGGCGACCTGACCGACGAGACGCTCGCCGTCCTTGGTGAAGCCCACCACCGATGGGGTCGTCCGACCGCCTTCGGCGTTGGGGATCACGACCGGGTCACCGCCTTCCATGACCGCGACGACGGAGTTCGTCGTCCCGAGATCGATGCCAATGACTTTGTCGGCCATTGCTTCCTCAACAGGTGATGATTGGGCGGAGCAAGGGTCAGCGCCGCCGGGAACGGGAACCCGTAAAGGCAAGGAAGGGACCGAGTTTTTGCGCCAATGTGGCAGGGAAAATGGCGGCGCTCGCGATCCGGAGGCCCCGGCGACTGTCACGGAGTCACTTCGCCCGGCCGCTGCTCGGCGCCGAATCGGCTTGGATTGATTTTGGGACGCGGACTGGGCGGACTCGGCGGACTGGGCGGGCGAGGCGCGGATGGGGTCCGCGCGCAGCGAATGCGGCGTGCCCAACGAGCCCTGAATCTTATTTGGGTAATGCCGCTCAGGATGCCTCTCGTTGGGTCCCGAGGGCGTTCCCGAGAAATCGTCCGGGCTCGTGGCGCATCGATACATCTCGGAACACGGAGCCCATCCGCGCCTGGTCAGCCCAATCGGCCCAGTCCGCGTCCCCAATTCAATCCCAGCCGATTCGGCGCAAGGGAGCTGGCCGCGCCACGATTCCCCGACGCAGTCCGAAACAGAATCCGCTAAAATGTTCTCCGAATGATCCCGCTTTCCGACGAGAATCCGACGCTGCACACGCCGATCATGACCTGGCTGCTGCTGGGGACCATGTTCGCCGTGTGGCTCGTCGTGCAGGGTGGCGGCTTCGATCAGGTCCAGCTTGCCACGAGCATCTGCAACCTCGGCATGATCCCCGGCGAGATCACGCACCGGGCGCCGGTCGGGTCCTTCGTGCCGCTGACCAGCAATCTCGTCTGCGCGGTCGATCGCGACCGGATCAACATCCTCACGCCGATCATCTCCATCTTCCTGCACGGCGGCTGGAGCCACATCCTCGGCAACGCGATCTTCTTCTGGGTCTTCGGCAACAACATCGAGGACAGCATGGGGCCCGGACGCTTCCTCGTGTTCTTCCTCCTTTGCGGTGTGATCGCGGCGGCGACCCACATTCTGATCCTGCCGGACTCGCCCGTGCCGACCGTGGGCGCGTCGGGCGCGATCTCCGGGATCATGGGCGCGTATCTCGTGCTCTATCCCAAGGTGAAGGTCAACATGTTGTTCATCTTCATCATCTTCTTCAAAGTGTTCGCGATCCCGGCGTGGATCGTGTTGATCTACTGGTTCGGGCTCCAGGTGCTCTCGGGGCTGCCGGAGCTGTCGTCCGTGCGGCCCGACGTATCGAGCGGCGTCGCGGTGTGGGCGCACATCGGCGGGTTCATCGCGGGCATGGTGCTGATCAAGCTGTTCGAGAACCCGCGCCTCGTGGCACAGCGGACGGCGATTCGCGAGCAGCGGCGCTGGCTCTCGACGGTCTGACCGCGGGGTTGGCCGAGCCGCCCGGCGCCGGTATCTTCGTTGGCGTCCGATTCGTGCCACCCCGCCTTCCTGGAGTCCAATGCTCGGCCGTCTCCTGCCACGCGACGACCAGTTCTTCGAGCTCTTCGACCAGCTCGCGGCTCATCTGGCCACCACGGGCCGCATGCTCGACGCGCTGTTCGGCGATGCGCCGCACGTGACCGATCACGTCAAGGCGATCAAGGACGTCGAGCACAAGGCGGATCTGCTCACCGCGACGGTGAACCAGCGCATCGACAAGAGCTTCATCACGCCGATCGATCGCGAGGACATCCACACGCTCGCCTCGCGGCTCGACGACGTGATCGACCTGCTCGACGGCACCGCGCGCCGCTTTCAGATGCTGCACATCACGCACGTGCTGCCGCCGGCCAAGCAGCTCACCGGCGTGCTCGTGCGGGCGACCACCGAGATCCAGGCGGCGGTGAGCGAGATGCGCCAGCCGCCGGCGGTCAACCAGCACGTCGCGCTGATCAAGCATCTCGAGGAAGAGGGCGACGCCATCTATCACGAGGCGGTCGGCGCGCTCTTCTCCGGCAACCCCAACCCGCTCGACGTGATCCGCTGGAAGGAGATGTACGACACGCTCGAGCGCGCGATCGACAGCTGCATGGGCGTCGCGCAGGTGCTGCAGAGCATCTCGCTCAAGAACGCGTGACGGGGAATCGCCGCCGGTGATTGCCTACGTCCTCGTGATCATCCTGATCGCGTTCATCTTCGATTTCAGCAACGGCTTCCACGACTCTGCGAACTCCATCGCGACGATCGTGGGCACGCGCGTGCTGAGCCCGCTCGCCGCCGTCCTCTGGGCGGCCGTGTTCAACTTCGCCGCCGCGTTCACCGGCTCCCTCGCCGTCGCCAAGGCCATCGGCGGCGGCATGATCCAGCAGAGCATCGTCAACCCGAACGTGATCCTCGGCGGCCTGCTCGGCGCGATCGCGTGGAACATCATCACGTGGCTGTTCGGGATTCCGTCGAGCTCGTCGCACGCGCTGATCGGCGGATACGCCGGCGCGGCGATCGCGCGGGCCGGCGCGGGCGCGATCACGTGGGGCCAGAAATGGGTGGAGACGCTGTCGTTCATCGTCATCTCGCCGGTCGTCGGCCTGATCGCCGGCTACATCCTGATGGTGCTGGTGTTCTGGCTGTTCCACCGCACCTCGGCGGCGCGCGTCGACCGATTCTTCCGACCGGCGCAGCTCGTGAGCTCGGCGCTCCTCTCGTACTCGCACGGCGGCAACGACGCGCAGAAGACGATGGGCGTGATCGTCGGGCTGCTCGTGTCGGTGAAGGCGACGTTCGCGGTACAGACGGGATGGCTCCATCATCTGTACGTGCCGAACAACGACACGATCCCGCGCTGGGTGGAGATGATCGCCTATACGGCGATCTCTCTGGGCACCGCGTTCGGCGGCTGGCGCATCGTGCACACGATGGGCTCGCGCATCACCAAGCTGCGCCCGGTCGGCGGCTTCTGCGCCGAGACGGGCGGCTCGGCGGCGATCCTCATCGCGACGCACTTCGGGATCCCGGTGAGCACCACGCACACGATCACGGGCTCGATCGTCGGCGTCGGTGCCACGCAGCGACTCTCGGCGGTCCGCTGGGGGATCGCGGGCCGGATCGTGTGGGCATGGATCCTCACGATCCCCGCCGCGGCGATCATGGCCGCGATCGCGTACTACATCCTCGCGTTCTGCATTCCGCTCAAGTGATCGGCCGGCAGCTCCGGCCCTGAGCGCGCGGGGAAGTGCACGACGATCGTCGTGCCGTGGCCCAAGGCACTCTCGGCACGCACGGAGCCGCCGTGTGATTCGACGAGGTGCCGCACGATGGCGAGCCCCAGCCCCGTGCCTCCTTCTTCGCGCGAGCGCCCGGCGTCCACACGATAGAACCGCTCGAAGATGCGGTCGACGTGCTCGGACGCGATGCCGACGCCGGTGTCCGACACGCTGATCGTGATGCCGCCGCTGGGCGGGCATTCGGCGGAGACGGTGATGCCGCCGCTGTGCGTGTGTCGAACGGCGTTCTCGACGAGGTTCGCGAGCACCTGGCGGAGTGCGGTCGGATCGGCGTGGACCTTCTCCGCGCCGTTGTCGATGCGCGAGATGAGGAAGAGGCCCTTCTTGTCCGCCGCGCGCCGTACGCTTGTGAAGACGTCCGTGAGCACGCCGGCGAGATCGTTCGAGACGGCGTTGGGCTTCCACGTGCCCGATTCGTAGCGCGACAGATCGAGCAGATCGTCGATGATCCGCTGCATGCGCCGCGTGCTCGCCTCGATCGTGTCGATGAAGCGCAGGCGATCTTCGGCCGACAACCCCGCGTCGCGCAGCGTTTCCGCGAAGCCGCCGATCACGGTGAGCGGCGTCTTGAGCTCGTGCGAGACGTTCGCGACGAAGTCGCGGCGAATCGTCTCCAGGCGGCGGCGCGTGGTCAGATCCATCACCGCGAGCACGGCGCCGCCGTTGGGGAGCGACTGCGCGGTGATGAGCAGCGTGCGGCCTTCCACCGCCAGCTCGGCGGGCGCGATCGGGCTTCCGCCCATGGCGGCGCGCACCGAGTCGCGCACCACGCGCTCCTGCGGGAGCAGATCGATCGAGAAGGGGACCGGCGCCGAGACCGTGAGCAGCCGCCGCGCGCTGGTGTTCAGCCGAATGACGTCGCCCTTCGGATTGATCGCGGCGATGCCTTCATCGAGCGATTCGAAGACGGCGTTGAGGAGTGCGTCGTCCGATTCGAGCGCCGAGAGACGCGACGCGAGCTGCTCGGTCATGCGGTGCAGCGCCACCGCGAGGTCGCCCACTTCGCCCGGCGCGGCGAGCGTGGGCCGGCGGTCGAGCTGCCCGGCGGCGATCGCCCGCGCGACGTCCCGCAGCTCGACGATCGGGCGCGACACGCTGCGCGAGAAGCCCCAGGCGAGTACGAGAGCGCCGAGGAGCGCGATGAGCGACGCGCCGATCACGTCGCGCTGCGCGCCGCTCACGATCTCGTCGAACTTGGTCGTGGCGACGGACACGCGCACGGTGCCGAGCGGATGTCGCAACGCGAGGTAGAACTCGTTGTCGCCCGCCGAGGGGCTCGGGCGCATCGACCAGCCCTCCCCGACGTTGCGCGCGAGCGCCACCTCGGGACGGGTGTAGTGATTCTGGAGGTGGTGCAGGTCGTCGCCGTCGAACTGCGAGTCGCCGATCACGACGCCCGAAGGGTCGATCAGCGTGACGCGGCGCCCCAACGCCGAGCCAGCGGCATCTGCCAGCGAATCGGTGTTTCTGCCGGGTGTCCATTCCGCCGCCACGAGATGGGCCTCGCGCTCCAGCTCGCGGCGTGTCTCATCGGCGAGGCGTGTCCGGAGCCGCTCGCCGGCGATCACGACGATCAGCGCGGAGAGCACGAGAACGAGAACGACCGAGCCGGTGAGGAGCCGCTTGGCGAGGGTCACGGACTGCGGGCCTGCCCACTCTGAAGTCGATAGCCGAAGCCGCGGACGGTTTCGATCAGGTCGCCGCCCTTGCCCAATTTGCTGCGCAGCCGCTGCACGTGCATGTCCACCGTGCGCGTCTGGATGTCCGGTGCGGCTTCCCACACGGTTTCGAGGAGGTGCGCGCGTCCCTGCACGCGCCCGCGGCGTTCGGCGAGCGTGAGCAGGAGCTTGTACTCGGTGGGCGTGAGCTCCACGTCCTCGCCCTCGACCGCGACGCGGTGTTCGGCGCGATCGATCGTGATCGGACCGATCGTGAGCACATCCGCGGGGCCGGCGCCGCCGGCGGTGAGCCGGCGCAGAATCGCGCCGACGCGGAGCACGAGCTCCTGCGGGCTGAACGGCTTCGTGAGATAATCGTCCGCGCCGAGCGCGAGCCCGCGGATGCGATCGGCCTCCTCGCGCCGGGCGGTGAGCATCAGCACCGCGGTGTCGCGCGTCGCCGGGGTGGCGCGAAGCTGCTCGAGCACGTCGTACCCCGAGACGCCCGGCAGCATGAGATCGAGGACGATGAGCGCAGGGCGCTCGTTGCGCGCGGCGGTGAGCGCGTCGGGGCCTGTCGACGCCGTGGATACGCGGTAGCCGGCCTTCACCAGGTGATAGGCGACCAGCGCGACGATATCGGCTTCGTCGTCGACGACGAGAATCCGCTCGCCCGTGCCGGCCGGAGGCGCGCTCACGGGGAGGCGCGCCTCGCGTTGGACACGCGGCGCTGGATCTTGGCGACGATCATCTCGATCGCGATGGCGTTGTGGCCGCCCCGCGGAACGATGACGTCGGCGTAGCGCTTGGTCGGTTCGACGAACTGCAGGTGCATGGGTTGCACGGTGGTCAGATACTGATCGAGGATCTCATCCAGTGGCCGGCCGCGACGGCTCATGTCGCGGCGAATGCGGCGGATCAACCGAATGTCCGGATCGGCATCCACGAACACCTTGACGTCGCAGAGATCGCGCACTCGCGCGTCGCTGAAGAGCAGAATGCCGTCGATGACGATGACGTGCGCCGGCGGAACGACGACGGTGCGCTCACTGCGCGTGTGGCTGACGAAGTCGTAGACGGGCTTGTCGATCGGCTCGCCCGAGGTGAGGCGCTGGAGCTGCGAGACGAGCAGCTCCCAATCGAAGGCATCGGGATGGTCCCAGTTGATCTTGCGGCGTTCGGCGAGCGGCAGGTGCGCGAAGTTGAGGTAGTACGCGTCCATGTCGATGAACGCGACCGACTCGGTGTGGAGCGCCTGCGCGACGTTGCGGGCGACGGTGGATTTTCCGGATCCGGTGCCGCCGGCAATGCCAATGATGAGGGGCTTCATGGCCTGACGGGCGGCTGAACCATTCGCCGCGTAAGCTGCGTGGGACCTGACGTGATGTGAAGCGGGGGCACTGTCACAATCTGGTATCATCCCCGCGCTCGCCGCTAGCTTGCGGGATGCGTGCTCGGATGCTCCCCGTCATCGGATTTCTTGCCCTCGGCTGCCATCGCACGGTGCCGCCGCCGACCGATGACGCGGTCGACCTCGTCGTGGCGGCAACCACGGACGTGCACGGCGCGCTGCGCGGGTGGGATTACTACGCCGATCGGCCCGACACGCTCCGCGGGCTCGCGCGCGCCGCGACGATCGTCGATTCGCTCCGGCGCGCGTCGCGCATCGCGCCGATCCTCGTCGATGCCGGCGACATGCTGCAGGGCAATCCTCTCACGTACGTCGCCGCGCGGATCGACTCCACGCAACTGCACCCCGTGATCGCTGCGATGAACGCGATGCACTACGACGCGGCGGCGATTGGAAATCACGAATTCAATTATGGGCTCCCGCTGCTCGACCGCGCGGCGAGCCAGGCGGACTTCCCGCTGCTGGCCGCCAACGCGCTCACGCCGTCCGGTGCGCCGCGGTTTCGCGGCTGGACGATGGTGCGCCGCGGCCCACTTCGCGTGGCGATCGTCGGCGCCACCACGCCCGGCTCGATGCTCTGGGACCGCGACAATCTCTCCGGCCGCGTGGTGATCGGCGACATCGTCCCGGCGGTGCGCACGGCGGTGGCCGGCGCACGTGCCGCGGGCGCGAACGTCGTCGTCGTGCTGCTGCACTCGGGGCTCGACGAGCCGTCGAGCTACGACACGGTCACCACGCACGTGCCGAGCGAGAACGTGGCGGCGCGCGTCGCGCACGAGGTGCCGGGGATCGACCTGATCGTGTACGGGCACTCGCACAAGCGCATGGCCGATACGACGATCGCGTCGACCTTGCTCATGCAGCCGCGGAACTGGGCGACCGACGTTGCCGTGGCGCATCTCCGGCTCGTGCGCCGCGATGGCGCGTGGGCGCTGATCGACAAGCGCAGCACGCTCGTGCCCACGGTGCACCACCGGGAGTCCAAGACGGTGCTCTCGGCCACCGACCGCGGGCATCGCGCCGCTTTACAGTATGCGCGCACACCGATCGCGACCACGCCGGTGGCGTGGCACGCGGACTCGGCGCGCGTCGTGGACACGCCGCTGATCGATTTCATCCTCGAGGTCGAGCGCCGCGCATCGGGCGCCGAGCTGGCATCGACCGCCGCGTTCTCGCTCGATGCGTCGATTGCACCGGGCCCGGTGCCGCTCGCGCGCATTGCGGCGCTGTACCCGTACGACAACACGCTCCGCGCGGTGCGCATCACCGGGCAGCAGCTCCGCGAGTATCTGGAGTGGAGCGCGCGATACTTCCGTGCGCTGCCGGGCGGGGGATTCGGCGTCGATCGCGCGATCCCCGGCTACAACTACGACATCGTGTCCGGCGTGGAGTACACGATCGACGTGTCCCGGCCCGTCGGGGCGCGCATCACGAAACTGGAATATCAGGGTCATGCCGTGGCGCCGACGGACACGTTCACGATGGCGGTGAACAACTATCGCCAGTCGGGCGGCGGTGGGTACGCCATGCTGCGGGATGCGCCGGTGGTCTACGATCGCCAGCTCGAGATTCGCCAACTGCTCATCGACGAGGCGCGGCGCGCGGGCACGCTGCGTCCAACCGATTATTTTCATCCCAACTGGCGAATCGAGCCGGCCGCGGCCGTTGGGCCGCTCTTCCACTCCATGCAATGACTCGAATGGTTCGTGTGTTCGTGAATGGCGCCGGCGTCGACGTGCCCGCCGGCTCGACCGCGCTCGACGCGGTGCGCGCCTGGAATGCCGATGCTGCCGCCGAGGTCTCGGCGGGCAGCCGGCTCGTGACCGACAGCCGCGGGCTGCCGATCGACGCCGCCACGGCGATGAGCGCCGGCTCGATCCTGCGGCTCATCGCGAACCGCGGGCACGCGGCCGGCGATGCCGAGGCGGAGTCCTGAGCGCGACATGTCGCCCATGATTCATTCCGAGCTGTTGCGCCGGCTTCCCAAAGCCGAGCTGCACTGTCACCTCGACGGATCCGTTCGCCCCGAAACGCTGATCGAGCTCGGCCGCGAGTATCGCCAGCCGATGCCGCGCGACGACGTCGAAGCGCTCCGCGACTACATGCGCGTGGACGACGCGCGGAGCCTGGAAGACTACCTCGCGCGATTCGAGGTGACGCTGTCGGTGATGCAGACGTCGGAGGCGCTCGAGCGCATCGCGTACGAGCTGTCGATGGACGCGGCCGCGGACGGGGTGCGCTACATCGAAGTGCGCTACGCGCCGGTGCTGAACGTGCGCCACGGGCTGCAGTTGGGCGAAGCGGTCGAGGCGCCGCTGCGCGGACTCGAGCGCGCCGAGCGCGACGGTGGCGCGATGGCGCGCGTGCTCGTCTGCGGCCTGCGCCACATGTCGCCGGAGGTGTCGCTCGAGCTCTCCAAGCTTGCCGTGGGCTACAAGCACCGCGGCGTCGTGGGCTTCGATCTCGCGGGCGGGGAATTCGGCAACCCGGCGGCGCTGCACGCCGAGGCGTTCGCGTACGCGCGCGAGCACGACCTCGCGTGCACCTGCCACGCGGGTGAAGGGGCCGACGCCACGTACGTGCGCGAGGCGGTGCACGTGTGCGGCGCCGACCGCATCGGCCACGCCACGCGCTTGTTCGAGGACGAGTCGCTGACGCAGTACGTGAACGACCGCCGCATCGCGCTCGAGATCTGCCTCACGAGCAACGTGCAGACGCACGCCGTGGAGTCGTACCAGGATCATCCGCTGCGGCTGTATTACGATCGCGGGATGAACGTGGTGCTCAACACGGACAATCGCCTGATGAGCGGCACCACGCTCACCGACGAATATCTTCGCGCCGCGACGACGCTCGGCTTCACGTTCGACGAGCTGGCGGAGATCGCGATGAACGGATTCTCGAGCGCGTTCATCCCATGGGAGGAGCGCGAACGGCTGATGGCGAAGGCGCGCTCGGAGATCGTCGCGTTGCGCGGCGGAGCGGCGGCGTGAGCGGCGGCGTGAAGGGCGGCGGCACCCTCTACGGCGCGGCGGACGCCAGGCGCGCCGCCGCGGCGGTGCGCGATCGGCTCGGCGGCCGGCAGCCGGTGGCCGCAATCGTGCTCGGCTCGGGGCTCGGCGGCCTCGCCGAGGAGATCGAACCGCTCGCGAAGATCCCGTATCGAGAGATCCCCGGGTTTCCCGCGGCGACGGTCGCGGGGCACGCGGGCGAGCTGATCGCGGGGACGCTGGCCGGCCAGTTCGTGCTCGCGCTCGCCGGGCGATTTCACATGTACGAGGGCCACGACGTGCGCCTCGCGGCCTTCCCGGCGCGGGTGGTGCACGCGCTCGGCGCGCGCACGTTCGTCGTGTCGAACGCGGCGGGCGGCGTGAACCGCATGTGGCAGCCCGGCGATCTCATGCTGATCCGCGATCACCTGAATCTCATGTTCCGGAATCCGTTGATCGGCAGCGTGGAGCCGGGCGACGTGCGCTTCCCCGACATGTCCGAGCCATACGACGGGGCGCTCGGCGCGCTCGCACGGGAGGTGGCGCGGGACCAGGGGACGGTGCTGCGCGAGGGCGTGTACGCTGGGCTGCTCGGCCCGGCGTACGAGACCCCGGCCGAAGTGCGCATGCTGGAGCGGTTCGGTGCCGATGCGGTCGGCATGTCCACCGTGCCCGAGGTGATCGCCGCCCGGGCGATCGGCATGCGCGTGCTCGGTTTCAGTTGTATTACAAATCTGGCATGTGGATTGTCTAATACGCCGATCACGCACGCCGAGGTGCTCGAGACCACGGCCGTGGCCGCCGGCAAGTTCAAGGCGCTCGTCGGCGGCGTGGTGGCGCGGCTCGGCGCGGTCGTGGCCGCCAAGCGCGAGGCGGCCGGCGGCGGGGGCAGCGCGTGCACCCGCGCCTTGAAATCCTCGAAGGCCTTGGTGTCGCTCGTGAGCGTGCGGATGATCGCCGGGTTGATCTTGGCGATCTGATCGCGCGATGCCTGGATCCGGCTCTCCTCGAGCGGGTGGTCGGTGAACCACGCGTCGAGTCCCGTCGGCTTGCTCTGGCGCTCGGCGAGGAGCTTCTCGAACATCTGCGTCATGCCGTTCGGGTTGATTCCGGCGCGCACCATCTCGTCGATGCCGGCCGCGTCCGCCTGGGCTTCGTCGTCGCGGCTGAATTTGGCAAACACCGCGTTGCCACCGATGTCGATGGCCGCCTGGCTCAACCCGCTGTTGCAGATGCTCGTGAGCACGCAGGCGACTGTGAGGCCCATGTTCGCCCCCTGCATCTGCTCCATCTGCTTCACGGAGTGGCGCAGCACCACGTGGCCGATCTCGTGCGCCATGACCGACGCCAACTGGTCCATGCGATCCGACCGTTCCACGACACCGCGGTTGACGTACACGAAGCCGCCGGGGAGCGCGAACGCGTTGAAGTCGTTCGTGTTCACCATGTAGAAGTGCCAGTCGAGGTCGGCGCGCGACGTGACGTGCGCGATCGAATCGCCCAGGATGTTCAGGTAGCGATTGACGTAGGGATCCTGGATGATCGGCAGCTGCTGGTTGACCTGCTGCGCCTGCTGCGCGCCGATCTGCACTTCCTGCTGTTGCGAGATTCCACACCCCGCCGCCAGCCCCAGCATCGCGGCCATTGCCGCGCCCGCAACGAATCGTCTCATAGTCGGTGTCGTCCGCACATCGTGTCGTGGTCATCGCGAAGGCAAGACATATTCCCGCCTCAGCTTAATACCCCATGTCCAAGTTGCTGACCCTGGCGCGCGACCTCCGTCGGCGGAAGGCGCGCGAGCGCCAGGGCTTGTTCGTGGCCGAGGGCGTCAGAACCGTCGAGGAGGTTCTGCGCTCGACTGTTGCCGTCCGCGGACTGCTCATCGCGCCCGAGCTCGATCAGTCCGAGCGGGGCGCCGCCCTGCTCGAGCAGGCGCGGCAGCGTGGGCTGCCGATCGAGCAGGTCAGCAGCCGAGAATTCGAGTCAGCCGCGGAAACGGAGTCGCCGCAAGGAGTTCTGGCCGTCGGCGTCGTCCCGGAGCATCGGTTGGGCGAGCTCGATCCGGCACCCGGCTTTCGACTGCTGGTGCTCGATGCGGTGCAGGACCCCGGCAACGTGGGAACGATGCTTCGCACCGCCGCCGCGCTGGGCGTCGCGGCAACTTTTTCCCTCCCTGGAACCGTTGACCTCTGGAACGCCAAAGTCGTCCGTAGCGCGATGGGTGCTCACTTCCATCACCCCTGTTCGAGTGGTACCTGGGACGACCTGGATGCGTTCCGCCGCGATCGGTCCGTCGCGGTCTGGGCGGCGGACGCGTCCGGCGAAGTGCTCGACGGTCCGGCGGCGCCGGACCGGCTGGCGCTCGTCGTGGGGAACGAAGGGAGTGGGCTCTCGTCGGCGTCGCGGGCGCGCGCGGACCGGCTAGTCGCGCTTCGGATCAGCGCGGCGGTCGAATCGCTCAACGTCGCCGTGGCGGCGGGCATCCTTCTCTACGAGCTTCGTCGGTGATCTCTCAGATTCCTCCCTTCGTGGTGCAGACGTACGCGTTCATCGTGGGCGCGTGCTTCGGGTCGTTTCTGAACGTCTGCATCGCGCGGTGGCCGCGCGAGCGGTCGGTGCTGCGGCCGCGGTCGCGCTGCCCGCACTGCGGCAATCAGCTCGTGTGGTTCGAGAACGTGCCGATCGTGAGCTGGCTCGCGCTGCGCGCACGCTGCCGCTGCTGCGACGAGCCGATCTCGTTCCAGTACCCGCTCGTGGAGCTCGCGGTGGCGGTGATCTGGCTGCTCTGCGCGCGCGCGTACGGGCCGTCGCTGCTCGCGCTGCGCGTCGCGGTCTTCGGCACCGTGCTGCTCGGCGTGGCGATCACCGACGCCAAGCACTACCTCATTCCCGACGGTTTCACGCTGTTCGGCTTGAGCTTCGCGCTCGTGACGTCGGTGTGGGCGTTCTTCGCCGGCGAAACCCGCGTGTTCGCGTCGCCGTACGACGCATTGGTGGGCGCGTGTGCGGGCGCGGGGATGATCGCCATCGTCGGCTGGCTGGGCGAGGTGATGACCAAGCGCGAAGCCATGGGCCTCGGCGACGTGACGTTGATGGCGTTCGTGGGCGCCGCGCTCGGGCCTTCGCGCGCGCTGATCACCGTGTTCCTCGGCGCGACGCTCGGTGCGATCGCGTTCGCGGCCGTGGTGATTCCGGTGGCGATGCTCCGACGCGGGCATGCGCGCGAGCAGACCGAGCTCGCGCTCGGCTCGGCCCCGTTCGAGACGCCGCTCGTCCCGTTCGGCGTGTTCCTTGCGCCTGCCGCGGTGCTCACGTTGTTTTGGGGAGACGTCATGCTCGCGTGGCTGACGCGAGCGTAGCTGCGGGTGCGTGAGGCGGACTGCGCACCGCGCATTCCGCAGTCCGCATCTCGCGCATGATCGGTGACTTCATCAGACACGACAGCTCCGGCGGCATCCTCGCGCGCTTCACGCGCGACCTGACCGCCGATGCGCGCGCCGGCCGGCTCGAGCCGGTCCGCTGCCGCGACCAGGAAGTCGCGCGAGTCATCGACATTCTGCTCCGGCACGGCAAGAACAACCCGACGCTCGTCGGGCCGGCGGGCGTCGGCAAGACGGCGATCGCCGAAGGCCTCGCGCAGCGCATCGCGGCGGGGAACGTGCCGCTCACGCTCCGCCCCGTGCGGCTCCTGTCGCTCGACCACGTCGCGCTGCTGGCCGGCACCACGTACCGTGGACAGTACGAGGAGCGGATTCGCGCGATCGTCGCCGAGACCACCGCGGCCAGCGACGTGATCCTGTTCATCGACGAGCTGCACAATCTCATCGGGCAGGGCACGGCGATCGGCACGGCGATGGACGCGGCGAACATGCTCAAGCCCGCGCTCGTGCGCGGCGACTTTCGCGTCATCGGCGCGACGACGAGCGACGAGTACGAGCGCTGGGTGGAAGGCGATCCCGCGCTCGAGCGGCGCTTCCAGAAGCTCGTCGTGCGCGAGCTGGGCGACCTCGAGACGCTGGAGATCCTGCACGCGCGCAAGGAGCGCCTCGAGCGGCATCACAACGTGCTCATCTCGGACGAGGCGCTCCGCGCCGCGGTGCGGCTCACCGACGACTACGTGACCGACCGCATGCGTCCCGACAAGGCGATCGACGCGCTGGACGAGGCGTGCGCGCACATGCAGGCCGTCACGCAGTACTCGGCGCGGGCGGAGGAGCTGATTCGCCGGCGCATGGCCGCGCTCAAGGACGAGGCCCGGGCCGAGCGCGCGGAGCGCGAGCAGGAGGCCGGGCGCGCGCGGGAGCGCGAATCGGTGAGCGCGTTCCAGCGATTCGGCGCGGAGCTCGAGGCGCTGTTCGTCGGCGCGGCACCGGCCGCCCCGCCGCCGGCCGACGAGCCGGCGGCATCGCCCGCCGCGCCGGAAGTCGCCCCGGTGGTGACGCTCGCGCTCGCGGAAGCGGAGCTCGCGCGGCAGCTCATGGAGGAGGGCGTGGTCGTGCGCGGGCACGACGTGGCTCGCGTGGTGGGACTCATGGCCGAAACCGACGTGGAGTGGAGCGAGTGAAGCTTCTGAGCAAGACGTGCGTCGCCGCGTTGCTCGCGGTCGTCGCGGGCTGCGGCCGCAAGGCGCCGGTGGGGAGCGGACCGTACGCCGACAAGGTGGCCGACGACGTGCCGCAGATCGAGCATGCGCTGGGGGTGAAATTCAAGTCGCCGCCCAAGCTCGAGCTGCGCACGCGCGACCAGGTCCGGGATTTCCTCGTGCAGAAGCTGCACGAGCCGGACATGCAGAAGGAAATCGCGAATCAGGAAGCGACGTACAAGCTCCTCGGGTTGATTCCCGACACGATGCACCTCGCGAACTTCTTCGTGCGTGTGCTCACGGAGCAGATCATCGGATACTACGATCCGAAAACGAAGATTCTCTACGTCGTGCAGGGCGCGCCCGAGGAGTACGTGGGCATCACGATCATGCACGAGCTGATTCACGCCCTGCAGGACCAGTACACGAATCTCGACTCGCTCGAGCGGATCACCGGCGACGACGATCGCGCGGCGGCCGCGCAGGCGGTCATCGAAGGGCAGGCGACCTACGAGCAGCTGTACATCATGGCGGGCGGCGCGGGGAACGTGGCGGCGCAGCTCCCGGGCGGCTGGGAAGCGATGCGCGACGAGATTCGCGAGTCGCAGAAGACGCAGCCCGTCTTCTCCTCGGCGCCGATGGTCATTCAGGAAACGCTGCTCTTTCCCTACATCAACGGCGCCGACTTCGTCCGCCGCTGGAACGAGCACCACAAGCATCCGACGCTGCCGTTCGACAGCCTGCCGGTCTCCACCGAGCAGCTCATGCACGACGCGGCGTACTTCGGGCATCCGCAGGACGTGCCGAGCATCGTCAAGCTGCCACCGATCCCGGGCACCGTCACCGAGAACGATTTCGGCGAGTTCGGGACGCGGCTCTACCTCTTCAAGTGGACGAACGACCAGGATCGCTCGATCCGCGCGTCCAACGGCTGGGACGGCGATCGCTATGCGCTCGTGAAGACGCCGTCCGGCAACGCGCTCGTGTGGGCGACGGTGTGGGACGCCCCGGGGGACGCCGCCGAATTCATGTCGGCGCTCGACTCGGTGCAGGCCGCACGGCTCGACGTGCAGCCCACCGTCTCCGGCGATGAGCGCCGCTATCTCTCGAACACGCGCACGGTCGACGTGAACGTCCGCACGGTGCAGGGCCGGCCGGTGGTGCTCTACGTCGACGTGCCGCGTGGCGTGAGCACGAACCTCGTGGACTTCGCGAAGGTGCAGGTGACGCCTCGGTGACCGCACCGATCGCGATGCAGTCGCTGCACGACGAAGCGGTACGCCAGCAGCGCCTCGACAGCATGAAGCGTCGAGCAACGCTGCTGCTGATCGCGGCCACCGTGCTGTTCGTCGTCTCGCGCCTGCTGGAGACGCGCTACCCATGGCTCGCCTTCGTGCGCGCCTTCGCCGAGGCGGCGATGATCGGCGGCCTCGCCGACTGGTTCGCGGTCACGGCGCTCTTCCGGCACCCGCTGGGACTCAAGATCCCGCACACGGCGATCGTGCCGGCGCGCAAGGACCGCGTCGGACGCACGCTCGGCGCATTCGTGCAGCGCAACTTCCTCACGCGGGACGTCATCGAGTTCCGCATGCGCACGCTGCAGGTGGGCCGCCGGCTGGCCGAGTGGCTGGCCGATCCGGCGAACGCGCGCACCATCTCGCGCAGCGCGGCGGCGTCGCTCAGCTCCGCCGCGCAGATGCTCCGCGACGAAGACGTGCAGGCCGTGATCGACCGCAGTCTCGCCGAACGCGTGCGCGCGATGCATCTCGCGCCGCTCCTCGGCAAGGTGCTCGGGGTGATCACCGAGGACAACCGCCACCAGGAAGTGCTCGACGAAGTGATCCTGCTCGCCTCGCGGACGGTGAACGAGAACAGCGATTTGATTCGCGAGCGGATCGAGCAGGAAACGCCGTGGTGGGTGCCGACCTCGGTGGACAACAAGATCTTCAAGCGGGTGCTCGGCGCGATCCAGCGGCTGCTCACGGAGCTGAGCGCGGATCCGCACCATCCGCTGCGCGGCCGCTTCGATGCGTCGTTGCACGAGTTCATCGAGCGGCTGAATACGTCGCCGGAATTCGCGGCGCGGGTCGATGCGTGGAAGGAGGACTTCATCGACAACGAGGCGGCGCGGAAGTTCTCCGCGTCGCTCTGGCAGGACGCGAAGGACGCGCTCGCCCGCTACGCGACGCGTCCGGAAGGCGTCGCCCCCGGCGCCCTCGAGACGGCGCTCACGACGTTCGGCCAGAAGGCGCTCGACGATCCCGAGCTGCTCGACAAGCTCGACCAGTTCGCGATCGACGTCGCGGTCTTCCTCGTCGCGCGCTACCAGGACGAAGTCGCGGAGCTCATCTCGTCGACCGTGTCGTCCTGGGATCCGGAGCTGACGTCGCGCCGCGTGGAGCTCGCGATCGGGCGCGATTTGCAATTCATCCGCATCAACGGCACGATCGTGGGTGGGCTCGCGGGCCTGCTCATTTACATCGTCTCCCGATACATCTGATTCAGCGGCGCTGAGTCGGAAGCCCCGAGCGCGCCGCATGCGACGCTCGTGCTGTCGCGCGCCATGACGGCGGGGACAGGTATTCCACCACAAACGTTCGGCGCGATCCTGACTGTAGCCCGCACCCTCGAAAACTAGGTATCAAGCCATCGCGCAGCTTCCACATCTGCAAGGGAGCATTGCACCATGGCTTTGCCGACCGGCATGGCGATCTCGCCCGACCTGGGCGAAGCGCCTGCATGTACCATCCACCGACTGACCGAGCACACCCTCGAGATCGTCTCCGATTCCGGCGAGGGCGCGCAGAAGTGCGGCCAGGTCTTCGGCTCCGTCTCCGCGAAAATGGGCAACGGCGTCTGGACCGTCGAGATCATCCCCGCGGAGATCCAGCCTCCGCCGCGCACGCCCGAAGGCGCGAGCGGCAATCGCATTCGGCTCGGATCCGGACCCGTGACCAACTGGGGCGACACGGTCAACCTCGTCGTCGCCTTCAACGAGCAGGTGCTGCTCTCGCGCCACCGCCTCGGCGCGCTCGCCGACGACGCGATCATCCTCGTCGAGAACCTCTGGGCGACGCATTCCAATCCTGATATTCAAGATGCGTGGAACGCCGCGCAGGCCGAGCTCGCGACCAAGCCGTACCGCGTGATCGAAGTGCCGATGGAGGAGCAGTGCCTCACCATCGACGACAATCCGCGCAAGGGCAAGAACATGTTCGCGCTCGGGATGCTGGCCTGCATCTACGGCCGCGATCTCGAGCGCATCGAAGAGCAGATCGCGTACGCCTTCCGCAAGAAGTCGGAAGAGGTCTACCAGCGGAACGTCGCCCTCATGCGGCTCGGACATGCGTGGGCCGAGGCGAACATCGACTTCCGGATCGACGTGCCGCCGGCGAAGGCCGAGGGCGAGCTCGTCGTGATGAACGGCAACGAGGCGCTCGCGCTCGGCGCGCTCGCCTCCGGCATGGAGCTGTGCGCGATGTATCCGATCACGCCGGCGACGTCGGTGTCGCACTTCCTCGCCGACGTCTTCGAGAAATTCGGCGGCGTGCTGCATCAGGCGGAAGACGAGATCGCCGCCGCCGGTGTGGCGATCGGCGCCTCGTATGCCGGCAAGGTGGCGTTCACCGTTACGTCCGGTCCCGGACTCGCGCTCAAGACGGAGTTCATTGGCCTGGCGATCATGACGGAGACGCCGCTCGTGGTGATCGACGTGCAGCGCGGCGGCCCGAGCACGGGTTTGCCAACCAAGGTGGAGCAGTCGGATCTGCTTGCCGCGCTGTACGCCCAACCAGGCGACGCGCCTCGCATCGTGCTCGCGCCGTCGACGATCGAGGAATGCTTCCACGCGGTCATCACCGCGCGGCGGCTCGCCGAAGCGTTCCGCACCGTCGTCTTCGTGCTCAGCGACGCGAACCTCGCCACGGGCGTGCAGCCGTTCCCGCGCCCACGCCCGCTCGCCGAATGGCAGGCGCAGGAGCCCGACCTCTCGACCGTGCCGGCCGGCACGCGACCCTACGAATGGGACGCGCGCACGGGCCTGTCGCGGCGCATCGTGCCCGGACAGCCGAACGGGATGTTCACCGTCACCGGCCTCGCGCACGACGAGCGGAGCAAGGTGGCCTACGACTCCAGCGTGCACCAGCGCAGCTCGCGGATGCGGAGCCGCAAGCTCGCCGTGCTTCAGCAAATGCTCAAGCCGCCCACGGTGCGCGGCGACGCGTCGGGCGATCTGCTGATCGTCGGCTGGGGGAGCACGCGAGGGGCGATCGAAGAAGCCGTGGACCGCGCGCGCGCCGCCGGTCATAAGGTGTCCTCACTCCACCTCACGTTCCTCTCGCCGCTCGAGCCCGGACTCGCCGAGATCTTCGCGCGATTCCGCAAGGTCATGACGGTCGAGATCAACTACAGCGACGACCCGACGGATCCTTTCATCACGCCCGAGTCGCGGCGGCGCGGCCAGCTCGCCTGGCTGCTCCGCGCGCAGACGCTGGTCGACGTCGACTGTTGGACGCGCGTTCCGGGCGAGCCGCTGCGCCCCGGCGCGATTCACGACGCGATCGAGCAGGCGCTCGGCACGGAGGCACTGGTATGAGCGAATTCTCATGCGGCGTCGGGTCGTGCGTGGCCCCGGCGGACGAGGACCGCGACTACGAGCTGGGTGATTACGAGGGGCCGGTCGCGCGCTGGTGTCCCGGCTGCGGCGACCACTCCGTGCTCACCGCCGTCGAGCGGCTGCTCGTGGCCGAGCAGCTCAAGCCGGAGCAGACGATGTTCGTCTCGGGCATCGGCTGCTCCAGCCGGTTCCCGCACTACCTCAAGACGTACGGCTTCCACGGCATTCACGGGCGCGCGCTGCCCGTCGCGACCGGCATCAAGCTGCATCGGCCGGACCTCAGCGTCTTCGTCGTGATGGGCGACGGCGACTGTACGTCGATCGGCGCGGCGCACTGGATCCACGCGATCCGGTACAACAGCAACATGGTCGCGATGCTGCTGGACAACAGCATCTACGGCCTGACGAAGAAGCAGACGTCGCCCACGACGCCGCGCGGCTTCAAGACGAACACGCAGCCGCTCGGCAGCTATCTGCCGCCGCTCAATCCGCTCTCGACGACCCTCGGCACGACCAACGTGTCGTTCGTGGCGCAGACCGCGGAGTGGATCCCGGCGCACCTGTACGCCACGCTGCGCGCGGCGTACGCGCACCACGGCTTCTCCTTCGTGCGCATCCTGCAGCGGTGTCCGATGTACACGTCGAACCTCTACGAGAAGGCGGTGCGCGATCCCTCGCTCGTCGAGCTGCTCCTGCACGACGACGGCGTGCTCGTTCCCGAGCTCGACGCCATCTACAAGAACCGCGTCGCGCACGATCCGTCGAACCTGAGCGCCGCGCGCGCGCTGGCCGAGCAGGAGGACAAGCTGCGGCTCGGCGTCTTCTTCCGTGACGAATCGCGCCCCTGCTACGACGAGATGCGTCGGCCGGCGAAGATCACGGCGGGCGAGCGCATCGCGCTCCTCAACGCGGAGCTCGACAAGTATGCCGTCTGACGCCAGGACCGATGCCGCGCTGAAGCTGCTGGCGCGGCGCATCGCCGCCTACCGCTCGTTCGTCGCCGCGGCGCGCGAGCACGCGCGCGGCGTGCTCTCCGCCAACGGCAGCGCGGCCGCCGTGCACGAGGAGCTCGGCGCGCTGGGCGCCCGCATCGACCCCGATCGGTTCGCGTCGATCGTGCGCTTCGGCTCCACGGTCGACGCGCTCGGCCGCGCGCGCAGTCTCCGCGCGGCCGAAGTGCTCGACGAGATCGCGACCAGCGACGCCGAGGCGTTCGTCGTCGACGTGCGGCCCGGCGCGTCGCTGTACCTCGTGGTGCGCGCCGCGTTGGCCCGGCTCGGCCGGGCGTTCGGCCTCGCCGCGATCCCCGATGTCGTCCGCGCCGGCTCGTACGATCCCGGCGTGCACGATGCCGCGCTCGACGAGTGGCCGGTGGAGCTGTGGACGGCGCGCGAGCGCCGGGCCGCGCCGCCGCTGGTGGTGACGGTGAACGCCGCGGATCTCCGCGTCGGCGAAGTCGCCGAGCTGCTCGACGGATCGCTGCAGATCATCCTGCTCGTGCACGGTCGCACCGCCCCCGCGCGCCTCGTGCGCGCGATCACGCCCGGCGTGCTCGTCGTGCAGGCGCGCGACCTCGCGGCGCTCGAGCGCATCACGTCGTGCGGCGGCCCCGCGCTCGCCGCGGTGTTCGACGAGGAAGCCGTGTGCTTCACACACGATCCCGCCGCGGGGCCGAACCTCTGGCAACGGCTCGCGATCACGTCGCGGCCGGCGCGCGAGCCCAAGCGGCGCCTCGGCGGACTCTCGCCGGAACAGCAGCGCGACGAGCTGAAGCAGCTCGAGGCGCTCGCCGAACGTCCCGAGCTTCCCGTCGACGCGATCGCGGCGCTCGTTCCCGCCGGGAACGGCGATGCCGCCGACCGACTCGCCGCCTGGCTGCTCGCCGAGAGCGGCGCCACCGCCGCGCGGTAGCCGACGATGCTGAACGACCTGCTGCGATCGGTCGAGATCCTCGGCGGCGTGGGGCTGGTCTTCGCCGTGTTCATCGCGATGGCGTACTGGAAGCTCCGTGTCTATGAGGATCCTCGCATCGATGCCGTCGCCGCGCTCCTGCCGGGCGCCAACTGCGGCGCGTGCGGATTTCCCGGCTGCCGCGGCTTCGCGGAGTCGGCCGTCGCGGGCAAGGTGCAGCCCGCGCAGTGCAACGTGATCACCGGCGACGGCGCGGCGGCGATCGCGACCTATCTCGGCGTCGACGCCGGCCAGGCCAACAAACGCGTCGCCCGCCTGTTGTGCGCCGGCGGGACCAACGTCGCCGTCAAGCAGGCGGAGTATAGCGGCCTCGAGACGTGCGGTGCGGCATCCGCGGTCGCCGGCGGCGGCAAGGGCTGCGCCTGGGGCTGCCTCGGCTACGGCGACTGCGCGGTCGTCTGCAAGTTCGACGCGATCACCATGAACAGCTTCGGCCTGCCGGTGGTGGATCCGGTCAAGTGCACCGCGTGCGGCGACTGCGTGAACGCATGCCCCAAGAACCTGTTTCAGATCACGCCGCTCGATCAGCACCTGCTCGTGCAGTGCCGCAGCCTGATCGAGGGTGATGACGCGCTCGCGTCGTGCGCGGTCGCATGTACCGCGTGCGGCAAGTGTGTGCTCGATGCCGCGCCGGGGCTCGTGTCCATCGAGCGCGGCGTGGCCGTCGTGCACTACGAGCAGAACGCATTCGCTGACCCGGCGGCGACGAGCCGCTGTCCGACCGGTGCGATCGTGTGGCTGGAGGGCGCGCAGTTCCGCGCGCGGCCCCGAACCGCGTCGCCCGCACTCACTGGGAGCCTCCGCGCATGATCCTGCGCTTGAAGTCTTCGCCCGCCGCCAGCAACACCGAGAAGCCGCGGTTCCCCGGCGTTCGCCGCGCGCTCGATGGCAGCGCCGCGGTCGTCGCGATGGAAACCGCCGCGAGCGAAGCGGCCGGTGCGTATCCGATCACGCCGTCCACGCAGATGGGCGAAGGGTGGGCGGCCGCCGTCGCGGACGGCCAGAAGAACGTGAATGGCCGGCGCCTGCTGTTCTTCGAGCCCGAAGGCGAACACGCCGCCGCCGCCGTGACCGCGGGCATGAGCATGGTCGGCCTCCGCGCGACGAACTTCTCGAGCGGACAAGGCATCGCGTACATGCACGAGTCGTTGTACGCGGCGGTCGGGAAGCGTCTCACGTACGTGTTGAACGTCGCCGCGCGCGCGATGACGAAGCAGGGCCTCAACGTCCACGCCGGCCACGATGACTATCACGCCGTCGACGACACCGGGTTCTTCCAGGTATTCGCCAAGGACGTGCAGGAAGGCGCGGATCTCAATCTGATCGCGCACCGCATCGCCGAGCTCTCGCTCAACCCCGGCATTTGCGCGCAGGACGGCTTCCTCACGAGTCACGTCATCGAGTCGCTCCGGCTCCCGGAGCGCGACCTGATAAAAATTTATCTCGGCGATCCCGCCGACGAGATCGACTCGCCCACGCCCGCGCAGCGGCTCGTGTTCGGCGCGCGGCGCCGTCGCATCCCGGAGCTGTTCGATCTCGACTACCCGGCGATGCTCGGCGTGGTGCAGAACCAGGACAGCTACGCGCAGGGCGTCGCCGCGCAGCGGCCGTTCTACTTCGATCACGTCGCCGGGCTCGCCGATCGCGCCTTCGCGGAGTTCGCCGCGCTCACCGGCCGCCACTATGCGCGCGCCACCGGCTATCGCACCGACGACGCCGAGTACCTGATCATCGGCCAGGGTTCCGTGGTCGGCAACGCCGAAGCCGTGGCGGACTACCTGCGCGAGACGAAGCACATCCGCGTCGGCGTCGTGAACGTGACGATGTTCCGCCCGTTCCCCGCCGACGTCATCGCACACCTGCTCCGCGGAAAGAAGGGCGCCGTCGTCCTCGAGCGCGTCGATCAACCGCTCGCGGTCGATCCGCCGCTCCTGCGTGAGATTCGCGCCGCGCTGGGCAAAGCGGTCGAGAACG
The DNA here is from genome assembly GCA_035547615.1 of Gemmatimonadaceae bacterium. Classification (GTDB taxonomy): domain Bacteria; phylum Gemmatimonadota; class Gemmatimonadetes; order Gemmatimonadales; family Gemmatimonadaceae; genus JAQBQB01. The sequence continues at coordinate 22,923 of DASZUN010000114.1, forward strand.
GGCGCGCCGCCAAGGGCGACGCGCGGCCGTACGCCGAGATCGACGCCATCCAGCCGAGCGAGGTCCCCGACTTCTTCTCGGGCTGCTTCGGCCTCGGCAGTCGCGATCTGCAGCCGGGCGACATCGTCGCCGCGGTCGAGAACATGTTGCCCGGCGCCGCTCGCCGGCGGCAGTTCTATCTGGGCCTGGACTTCATTCGCGAGAAGACGCGCATTCCCAAGCTCCAGATCTGGCAGCAGCAGATCCTCGACGCATACCCGCAGCTGAAGGAGCTCGCGCTGCCAAGCGCGGGCGACGTGAACGTCATGCCCCCCAGCGCGATCTCGCTGCGCATCCACTCCGTGGGCGGATGGGGCGCGATCACGATGGGCAAGAACATCGCGGCCACGGTGTTCGACCTCATCAATCTCCACGTCAAGGCGAATCCCAAGTACGGTTCGGAGAAGAAGGGCCAGCCGACGACGTTTTACGCGACGTTTGCCGGCGAGCCGATTCGTCCCAACTGCGAGCTGCGCCACGTGGACGTGGTGCTGTCGCCGGATCCCAACGCATTCAAGAACTCTGATCCGCTCGCCGGCCTCGCCGACGGCGGCGCATTCGTCATCCAGAGCGACGTCGCGCCGGACGCGTGGTGGGCGGCGCTCCCCGCGCGGGCGCAGCGCGAGCTCAAGCAGCGCCGCATCCGCGTGTTCCTGCTCGATGGCTTCGCGATCGCCGGCGCCGAGGCGTCGGACGCCGAGCTGCGCTATCGCATGCAGGGCGCGGCGTTCATGGGCGCGTTCTTCGCCGTGTCGCCGATCGCGGCCACGCACGGTCTCACCGAAGACAAGCTGTTCGCCGGGATCCGGCAGCAGCTCGAGAAGAAGTTCAAGAAGCACGGCGAGCGCGTCGTCGCCGACAACCTGCGCGTGATCGAGCGCGGATACCGCGAGCTGCGCACGGTGGATGTCGCCGCGCTCGCGATCGACGATCGCGCGGTCGACGACATCCCGGCGATCCCCGACGAGCTCGACGTGCGCGATGCGGAAGACGGCATCGGCAATCGCGGCCGCTTCT
>DASZUN010000115.1:0-19923 GCA_035547615.1 Gemmatimonadaceae bacterium
CATCCTGAACTTCGCGAAGATCGAGGCGGGGCGGCTCACGATGGAGCTGCAACCCACGCGGATCGCGGACGTCCTGACCCGCGTCGAGGAGCTCATCGCGCCACAGGCGCAGGCGAAGCAGATCACGTACGGCCTCACCACGCGGTGCGACGACGTGGTCGTCGTGGCCGACGCCGACAAGCTGATTCAGATCTGTCTCAACGTGCTGTCGAACGCGGTGCGGCACACGCCGGAGGGCGGCGAGATCCGCATCGCCTGCCGCGTCGTCGACGACCACGTATGCCTCGACATCTGCGATACGGGCAGCGGCATTCCCGCGGACAAGCTCGAGAGCATCTTCGAACCGTTCGTCCAGGTGGAGACGAAATACGCGGGCGAGCGCCAGGGGACCGGGCTGGGGCTCGCCATCAGCCGTCAGCTCGCCCGCGCGATGGGCGGCGACCTGACGGTGAAGAGCACGCTCGGCAAGGGTTCGGTGTTCACCATCGCGCTGCGCCGCTCGGGCTGACTCGGCGCGCGCGCCGCCGCGTCAGCGCACGTTCTTGTAGACGGTGCCGCCCTTCATGACGAAGTCCACGCGCCGGAGCGCCGTAATGTCCCGGGTCGGATCGCCCGGGACCGCGATGAGATCCGCCTGCATGCCCGGCGCGATCGCGCCGATCTCATGGCCGAGGTGCATCGATTCGGCGGTGAGCGAGGTGGCGGACGTGATCGCGTCCATCGGCGACTGCCCGCCGTCGTGCACGCGACACACGAGCTCCTCGGCGTTGCGCCCGTGCGCACCGGCGACCGCATCGGTCCCGAAGATGACCTTCAGGCCCGGCGTGTGGATCGCCTTGTTGTACATCGCCGCGGCGATGGGGAGCGCCTTCTCCATCGCGGCGAAGCCCTCTTCGTTGTAGTTGCCGATCCCCTCGTACTTCGCGCGGTTGTCGAGATAGTTCCGGAAGACGAGGCAGACCTGCGGATCGAAGTACACGCCGTGATCCGCCATGAGCGTGAGTGTTTCCTGATCGGCGAACACGCCGTGCTCGATCTGATCGCAGCCGGCGTTCACCGACGCCTTGATGCTCGCAATGCTGTGCGCGTGGACCATCGTCCGCATGCCGAGCGCCCTGGCTTCGCCGCAGATCGCCGCAAGCTGCTCGTCGCTCAGCGTCTGCGCGCCGCCGTCGCGAATGCTCGCCGACGCGAAGATCTTGATGACGTCGGCCCCCTGCGCCTTGCGCTGGCGCACGAGCGCGCGGAGCGAGTCCGGCGAGGGGCGCGTGCTGCTGAACGGCTGCAACGACGTGAGCACGCGCGGCCCCGCGATCTGGCCCATCGCGATCCAGTCCCGCAGATCCTTGTCTGCCGGATCGCCCGGGCTCTGGATCGTCGTGAAGCCCGCCATCAGCGTGGCGTACGCGTTGCCCGCGGCGGAGAGCATCGACTCGACCGGCGTATCGCCGTCGCCGCGCGTGTGGTAGCGCCCCTGCCGATTGAAGTACCAGGTGAGATGCGAGTGCGCGTCGATCAGCCCCGGCAGCAGCGTCATGCCTTTGAGATCGTACGTCGGCACGCCCGTCGGCGCCGTCTCGACCGCCGTGATCCTGTCGCCGTTCACGACCACCGCGCCGCCGGGAATCACCTTCCCGCGTCCGTCGATGATCCGGTCGGCGCGGATGACGATCGGTCCTGCGGTCTGTTGCGTGGTCATGGTGCGACTCTGCGCGAGAAGAGGCGTGGCGGCGAGCAGCAGGAGCAGCGAGCGCATGAGCATTCCGGGATGGCGACGCGAGAGCTTACCGCCGCCGCCACTCACGCGCAACGAGCCGCGCAGCAAACCCTCCCTGTGTCATCCCGAGCGACCGAGCGCAGCAAACCCTCCCTATGTCATCCCGAGCGACCGAGCGCAGCGAGGGAGTCGAGGGATCTCGGCTCGTTGCGCGCATCAGCTCCGCCGCGCCAAATCGGCTTGGAACAATTTTCGACGCTGGTTCGCTGTACCGCTTCGCGGCACAGCGAACTCGCGAACGCTGCCTGAACTGCCGCGAACTGCTCCGTGGGGCGCGAGGACTCCGTTCTCCACGAGCCGGGGCGAATTTTTCCGACAGCCGCTCAGGACGCTACTCGTGGCATCCCGAGCGGCTGTCAGAAAAAAATCATGGCTCGTGGCGCACGGCATCCGGAGCGCACCACGGAGCCATTCGTTCAATTCGTGTTATTCGTCAAATCCGTAGCCAATGTCTTTGACCACGATTCGCGCGTACGCAATCCGCCCCGCCCAGGAAGCCGTAGCACCAACCCAGCCTCCCGCCGCGCAACGCCTACGCCGGGATCGCGCTCGGCTTCGCGATGAAGTACCCCTGCACGTACGTCGCGCCGCGCTCGCGATTCCACGCGAGCTCTTCGCTCGTTTCCACCCCTTCGGCGATCGTCTCGATCTTGAGCGTCTGCGCCAGGTCCATCAGGCGCTCCGCTCCGCCCAGGTGCGGCGCCGCCGAGCGGCGCACGCGCTCCATGTCGAGCTTCACGTAGTCCGGCCGCACCTCGTGCACGAGCCGGCGGGAATGCTCCTCGCACCCGATGTCGTCGAGCGCCACGCGAAACCCGGCCGTGCGCACGGAGTCCACGACCGAGCAGAGCTCTCGCAGATCCGCCGCACGTTCGGCCTCGATCACCTCGAAGACGACACGTTCACGCGGAATCTCTGCGGCCTCGATCGCGGCGATCGTCGGACGCAGCACCGTGGCCCCATCGCGGATCGCTTCCGCCGTGAAGTTGAGGAAGAGCGGCCGCCGCTCGTCGTGCGTGATCGCCGCGCGGATCGCCGACCGGTGTGCGGCCCGGTCGAGCTCCGGCAACATGCCGCATCCACGCGCCGCATCGAGCAGCGGGCCCGGCGACATCGTCCGGCCGTCGTGCGCGATCGCGCGCACGAACGCCTCGTGCCCCAGGACGCGGCTCGTCTCGCTCGCGTGGACGATCGGCTGAAAGACGCTCGTCAGCCGGTCACGCCGCAGGATGTCGATGAACCACTCCGAGCGCTGGATCTCCCGCAGCTCGTGGATCGTGCGCACGCGGCGGATGTCGTGCACGTCGAGATCGTCGCCGCCGATCTTGAACACGCACCGCGTGTCGGCGCCTTCATCGTGCGTGAGCAGGTCGCAGAGCTCCATCAGGAGCTCTTCGGGATATCCCTCCGGCGCGTCGACGGCGAGCGCGCCCGTCGCCGTCGTCTCAACGGCGCGATCGAGCCGCCGCAGATAGCGGCGAACTTTCTGTAGCGCCAAGCCAACGGGGAACCACAGAAAGAGTCGCCCCGGTTCGCTGGAACGCGACGGCACGTCGTCGTGACCGTCGTACACATCCGCGAGCCTTACCATGTTTCGTCTGATCGATCTGGGTCATTGGTCGCCTGCAGCCTGCCCAGGAATCAGTATCGGCGGACTCGCGGTCCGACTTGACGCCGCGCCGGCGACGATCGGCTACGCGGGATACACCTCGAACAGCCCCGCCGCGCCCATGCCGCCGCCGATGCACATCGTCACCATCCCGATGCCGCCACCGCGCTTCCGCAGCTCGTGCACGAGCTGCGTCGTCAGCTTCGCGCCCGTGGCGCCGAGCGGATGCCCGAGCGCAATCGCGCCGCCATTCACGTTGACCCGGGTTTCGTCCATGCCGAGGTCCTTGATCACCGCGACGACCTGCGCGGCGAACGCTTCATTGAACTCGATCAGCTTCACGTCGCCGAGCGCGATCCCGGCGCGCTTGAGGGCCTTCGGCACGGCCCTGATCGGCCCCACGCCCATGACGTCCGGGTCCACGCCCGCCGCGGCGAACGTGATGAAGCGCGCCAGCGGCTCGAGGCCGAGCTCTTTCGCTTTTTCCGCCGACATGAGCAGCACGGCCGCCGCGCCGTCCGAGTACGGGCTCGCGTTGCCGGCCGTGACCGTGCCGTTCACCTTGAACGCCGGTTTCAGTTTGGCGAGTGCTTCGATCGTCGTGTCGGGCCGCGGCAATTCGTCGCGCGCGAACTCCGTCGTCGCCGTCTCCTTCTTCGCGCCGGTCCACGTCACGCGCTCCACGGGGATCGGAGCGATCTGCCCGTCGAATGCGCCCTCGTTCCACGCGCGTGCCGCGTTCTGCTGGCTGCGCAGCGCCCACCGGTCCTGATCCTCGCGCGTGACGTTCCAGCGCGAGGCGACGCGCTCGGCGGTGAAGCCCATACCGATGTACGACTCCGTGAGCTCGGGATCGAGCCGCGTGTGATAGCCGGACATCGGCACCTGACTCATCATCTCGACGCCGCCCGCGAGCACCACGTCGGCCATGTCGCTCATGATCTCCTGCGCGCCGAGCGCGATCGTCTGCAGCCCCGACGAACAGAAGCGATTGATGGTCGCCGCGGGGACCTCGACGGGCAGCCCCGCGCGCAGCCACGCGAGCCGCGACACGTTGAGCCCCTGCGTCGACTCCGGCATCGCGCAGCCCCAGTACACGTCGTCGATGACGGCGGGGTCCACGCCCGCACGCTCGATCGCCGCGCGCATCAGGTGCGCGGACACGTCCACCGCGTGCACGTCGGCCAGCGCGCCGTCTCTCTTCCCCTTCCCCACCGCGCTGCGCACGGCCGATACGAGTACGACTTCCTTCATTGGGACCTCACTGGTCCGTGGTCCGTAGTCTGTGGTCTGTGGTCTGTGGTCTGTGAACCGTGCACCGTGGACGACCGACCACGGACCAGCGTCCACGGACCACGGACATCAATTCCTCAACGGCTTCCCCGTCTTCAGCATGTACTGCATGCGCTCCTGCGTCTCCTTGGTGCCGAGCAAGCGCAGGAACGCCTCGCGCTCGAGATCGAAGATGTCCCGCTCCGTGACCTGCCGCGGCGGGCCGTCGCCGCCCGAGAGCACGTACGCCAGCTCGTGCGCGATGCGCACCTCGTGCTCCGTGATCTGTCCCGCCTCGCGCATGGCCCACGCGGCGTAGCGCAGGTTGCCCAGCGCCTCGTTGCCGATCGCCGTGATCGTCCGCGGCAGCGGCGGCACGTAGTCCGGCGCGAGATCGATCACCCGCGCCACCGCGTCGGCGATCAACCGGTCGCGGTTCATCGTGATCCGGTCGGCGTCGCGCAGGAACCCGAGCTTCCGCGCCTCGAGCGCGCTCGTGCTCGTCGTCGCCATGGCGATGAGCTGGAACGCGCGCCGCACCGCCTCGAACGGATCGGCCTCGGCGTACGGCCCGAGGGCAGTAGAGAACCTGAATAACAGTTCCGTGGTGCCGCCGCCGGCCGGGATCAGCCCGACGCCGACCTCCACGAGCCCCATGTACAGCTCGGCGTGCGCCTGCACGCGATCGGCGTGGAGCGAGAACTCGCACCCGCCGCCGAGCGTCAGGCCGAACGGCGCGGCCACGACAGGGAACGGCGCCTCGCGAATGCGGAGCGACGTGTGCTGGAACTGGCGCACCGCGTCGTCGAGCCGCTTCCAGTCCCCGTCGCCGAGCAGCTTGAGGATCATCGAGAGATCCGCGCCCGCCGTGAACGTGCGCGGGTCCTCGTTCCCGATCACGAGCCCCGCCAATCCGTCGCGCTCCACGCGGTCCAGCGCGCGGTGGAGCGCCGTGATCACGCCCTCGCCCAGCGTGTTCATCTTGCTGTGGAACTCGAGCACCGCCACGCCGCGCCCCACGAGCAGCAGCGAGGCGTCGCGCGAATCGTCGAGCACGTGCTGCGTGAACTCCGGCAGGTGGAACGTCGCCAGCCGGATCTCGTCCTCCTCGCGCGGGATCGGCTCGTACGTGCCGTCGAGCGCGCGCACGCTGGTGCCGTCGGGCGAGTAGAACGTCTCCCCCTTGGGCGGCAGCAGCCCGGGCTCGTCGAGTCCCAGCTCGGCGAAGCCGCGCCGCAGCCAGTCGGCCCCGAGCAGATCCATCTGCTCGAACGGGCCGGCGTCCCACGCGTAGCCCCACGCCATCGCGTGGTCGACCGCCGGGATGTCGTAGGCGATCGTCGGCGTGGTGGCGAGCACGTAATGTGAGAATCGTAATATGTATTCTTTGACGAACGCCGCCTCGCGGCCCGTCCAGTCCCGGAACGCCGCGAAGCGCTCGGCGAGCGGCAGCTTCGTGAGCCGCGCGACGTCGGCGTTCTCCAGCTTGCGCTGCGGCGCGTACTCGCCCGTCTTCCAGTCGAGCGTGTGGATCTCCTTCCCCACGCGCTTGTAGAAGCCGGCGCCGCTCTTCTCGCCGACCCGCCCGGCCTGCACGAGGTCCAGCACCCACGGCGAGAGCGAGAAGTCCTCGCCCGTGGTCTCGCTCAAGCCCCTGGTCACGTGCGCGATCACGTCGATGCCCGAGAGGTCGGCGGTGCGATACGTCGCCGACTTCGACCGGCCCGTGAGCACGCCCGTGAGCACGTCCGCCTCGTCGATCGTGAGGTCGTGCTTCTCCATCATCCGGATGGCGAGCACCATGCCGAACACGCCCAGGCGATTGGCGACGAAGCCCGGGACGTCCTTCGCGACGACGATCCCCTTGCCGAGGATGCGATCGCTGAACCGCCGCGCGGCGTCGATCGTTTCCTTCGAGGTCTCCGGCGCGGGTATGATCTCCAGCAGGTGCAGGTAGCGCGGCGGATTGAAGAAGTGCATGCCGAGAAACCGCTGCCGGAATCCAGCGCCTCGCCCCTCCGTGAGCAGGTGCATGGGAATGCCGGAGGTGTTCGACGCCACGATCGCGTGCGACGGCAGGATCCGCTCGAGCCGTTCGTAGAGCGCCCGCTTGGGCTCGAGCTGCTCGATGATCGCCTCGACCACCAGATCGCAGCTCGCGAGCTGCTCGAGATCGTCCTCGGTGTTGCCGATCTGGATCGCCGACGCGCGGTCCACGTCCATGAACGCGGCCGGTCGCGCCTTCTTGGCCCGTTCCAGTCCGCCGCGTGCCGGCGCGTCGCGGTCGGCGCCGGTTCCGGTGCCGGTTCCGGGAATGTCGAGCAGCACGACCGGTATGCCCGCGGACGCGGCGAGCGCGGCGATGCCGCTGCCCATGGTGCCCGCGCCAACCACTCCAAGTCTGCGAATCCGCATCACGTCCTCCGCCTCCGGGAACGGCGCACGCGGCGCGATCCGTTGCGCGATGGATATCGCGCCGCGCATCGCGCCGATTCTGAGAGATAGTCGGTCGCGGAAGCTGGCGGACGCAGCCAAGCGCCGACCAATCGTAAGGCGAACGAGGACAATCGCTTGCGCCGCCTGGCAGCGGCGGCACAAAGATCCCTTGTGCTCGCCTGCGTGACGGGCATTACAGACCAGGATAACATAGTTACTTAGTGATGTTCCCTGCCGTCCACGTAATAAGCTGGACCGCTTTCACTTGGATGCAGTCATGAACTTCAAGAACCGGGCTTCCCGGCCGGCGGCTCGAACCGGATTCACCATTCTCGAGCTGCTGACCGTCATCGTCGTCGTCGGCGTCATCACGTCGATTTCGGCTGGCCGGATTCGCGATCTGATGGTCCAGCAGCGCCTCGCGCGCGCGGCCACGGTGATCCAGACCAATACCGAAGCGGCGTTCGCGATCGCCTCGCGCAACCGCCGGCCGATCCGCATCACCTGGAACTCCTCGGCGATGCAGCTCGACGTCACGGACCGTGCCGGCACGACGCTCTATCGGAAGGTCGGACTCGGGCAGGACCCGTACGGCCTCACATCGGGAACGGTGACGTTCTCGCGTTCGCCGCTCGAGGTGTACCCCAACGGGCTCGCGAACGACACGCTCCTCATCACGCTCACGAGCAATTCCGTGACGAAGAAGATCCGGGTTTCACGCGCCGGCTTGGTGAACCTCCAATGACCCGCGCCCGCGAAGGCTTCTCGCTCATCGAGGTGATGGTCGCGATGACCATGCTCTCGATCGTGCTCATGTCGCTGGCCAAGCTGTCGACGATCGTCGCCGTGCGGGGCCGCGATACCGACCTGATCGCCAAGCGCACCGCGGCGCTGCAGTTGGAGGAGAACAAGTTCGGCGCGACGACGGACTCCGCGATCGCGCTCTGGACGACCGGCAGCAAGTCGTTCACGCTCGGCGATTTCACCTACACGCGCACGCTCACCGTCACGAAGCAGAGCTCCACGCGCTACACGGTGAAGATCGTCATCAGCCCGTCGACGGCACCGTCGCTCAAGGATTCCGTCACGATGGACCGAACCGCGCCGGCGACGACGACCGCGCTCTGCACGGGGTGCTGATCATGCCACGACGCCAGCCGCGCGGCTTCACGCTGAACGAAGTGCTCATCGCGCTCGTCCTGGTGGGGATCATCGGGGCGGCGTTCACCAAGCTGCTCGCCTCGCAGTCCCGCTACTTCGACAAGATGACGAACCTGCGCGCCGCGCGAAGCGTGGCGCGGGCATCGACCAACGTGCTGTTCTACGACCTGCGCATGGTGCAGGACTCCGGCGGGATCGATTCCGCCTCGAGCGACGGCAAGACGATCCGCGTGATCGTGCCCTACCGGTTCGGCCTCGTGTGCGGCACGAACAGCAACACGACCATCGTCATGATGCTCCCGATCGATTCGGCGACGGACGCGATGTCGCAGTACGCGGGCTTCGCGTACCGCAACTCGACCGGCGCGAGCGCGGGCCGCTACACGATCATCACGCCGCCCGAGCCGAAGGACGACGACAAGCCGGCGAACAGCAGCAGCGCCAGCACGTGCACCGGCAGCTCGTCCGGACAGCAGCAACTCCGGACCGTGACGTTGAACGGCCGCTCGAGCACCGTGCTCGACCTCAAGAACAACGCGCCGAGCGGCGCGCCCGCGTTGGCCCCGGCGTTCATGTGGGAGCACGTCACGTACTCGTTCAAGGCCTCCAGCTCCTACCCGGGCTACTACGGTCTGTATCGGAACGTGCAGGGCGGCACGAACGAAGAATTGCTCGCGCCGTTCGATTCCACGGCGCGGTTCCGCTTCTTCGTCGCGGGCGACGACACGTCGCGGACCACGGTCCCGGCGCTGTCGGACATCCGCGGGATCGCGCTCGTCCTCGACGCCCTGAGCCCGAAGACGGTCTCGAACGACGCCACGACGCATTCGCCTTCGCGCATCGTGACGTCGGTCTTCTTCAAGAACGTTCGCTCGTACTGAGCCGGAGCACCCCATGGGGCGTTTAGAAAACCGTAAAGGCTTCGCGCTGCCGATGGCGATCCTGATCATCGCGGTGCTGACGGCGGCGCTCGCCGCGTCCTTCGCGTCGACGTCGGCGGAGTACACGACCAACGCCGCGGAGCGCGCCCAGGCGCGCGCGTACAATCTGGCCGAAACGGGGCTCGAGCAGTTCATGGTGCTGCGAAGCCAGACGGGCTGGTGTACGAACTGCGGCGACCCGATCCAGGTCGACTCCGAGTGGACGCGCGTGACGCTGCCCGGCGGCTACGCCGACGTCGTGGCGGTGAAGGTGCGCCCCGCGCTGGACTCGACCACGCCGGCGGTCTACTTCATCCGCTCCAAGGGCACGGACACGTCGGTGGCGCTGAGCGGCGGCGCCGGCGTGAACGCCGAGCACACGGTCGGCATCTTCGCCAAGTGGCAGACCGCCACGATGAAGGTCAACGCCGCCTGGGTGAGCTTGTCCGGTCTCGTGAAGAACGGCGCCGGGACGATCAGCGGGGTCGACGCGTGCGGCCAGCAGCCGAACGTCGCCGGCGCGATGGAGCCGCAGGGTGACTTCGTCAACAACGGCGGCGCCTCGACCTTCCTCGGCACCCCTCCCGTCGACACGTCCAACTCGCTGTCGCAACTCGAGGCGAAGGTCGGCATCGACTGGAACTCGATCGTCAACGAGAACGCGATCCCAGCGGACATCGAGATTCCGTCCGGCTCGTTTCCGTCGTCGACGGCATTCTCCGACACGAATTACTGGCCGGTGATCCGCATTCACACCAACAACTATTCGCTGCCGAACAAGGGCCGCGGCATCATCATCGCCGACAGCAACTTCACGATCTCCGGCAGCAACATGTGGAGCGGCATCGTACTCGTCGGCGGGCAGCTCACGTCGAACGGCAACAACACCACCTACGGCGCGACGTTGAGCGGCCTGAACTACCTCATCGGCGGCGCTCCGGTCACGAGCAACATCACGGACGACGCGACGGCCAATGGTCAGAAGACGTACGTCTACAACTCGTGCAGCGTGTCGAAGGCGACGACGAAGATGCGCAAGTATGTCGCGATCCCGAACTCGTGGATGGACAACCTGGCGTCCTGGTGATCGCGCGTTTTGCGATGTGAGATGTGAAGAACGGCGGCTTTCGGGCCGCCGTTCTTCGTTTCGGGGAGACCGTCGACGCGCGCGGCGCCCCGGTGCGCGGAGCGCAGTTGCTCGCCGGGCGGACATCGAGAACGGCGTGACGGGGCAACGTTCCGCACATTCGCACGCCCGCGCGCTCCCAGAGACTTTCGCGCGCGCTGGACGCCAGCCCGAGGGTGTCGAGCGGCCAGCCCCGCGCGCGCAGCGGCGGGGGCGTCTGGAGGCGAGCGGATGGCAGTACTGACACGACCAGTGTCAGTACTGCCTCGTCGCCGGAAGACGCCCCCGCCCCAAGCCCCAGCTCAGACGCTCAACGGCCAACGACTCAGAACGGATCCCCAGGCGGCGCGACCGGAGCGAGCGAGAGCTTCGGCAACTCGTGCTTGTCGAGCCAGTACGAGAAGTCGTTCACGATCGACAGCCAGTGCGCGCGCTCGTCGTCGCCCCGCGACGCCGCGAGCTTGGCGCGCGCCGCGGTCCGCAGGTCCGTGATCTTCAGCTCGGCCATCGCCCGAACCTCCGGCGCGACCGACGTGTCGGCCGCGAGCAGCAACAGCTTGTTCGCCACCACACGCTGCGTGACACGCTGCAGCGCCGCGAGCTTCGCCGTCGCCGGCACGGGGGCCTGCCACGTGGCGCGCACGAGCTGATCGATCGTGCCGCCCAGCGTGAGATGCGGGCCGCTGCCGCGCGTCGCGAATTCCACCAGCCGCTCGGCGCGATCCGGCTGCAGGATCATGTCGACCACCATCTGCGCGAGCGTCTGCGCCGCGCCCAGCTCGTCGAACGCGGGACGCGTCCGGCTGCCGAACAGCTCGACGGGCGGCGTCACCGTGTTCGCACCCGGCGAGAGGAGCGCGATCACCGTATCCGGGATCGCCAGCTCGCTCGGCGCGAGTGCGTCGAGCATCAGCCGCAGCGCGTCAACCTGCTGCTGGTATGGCACGGGCCGCGTCGCCTGCTCGCCGTCGCCGCTCACCGCATTGCTGTACTCCAAGCCGCCGATCGCCTTCGACGCGCCGTTCAGCGCGAAGCGATGGAAGAAGTAGAGCGGAACGAACCGCTCCTGCAGCATCGTGATCGGCTGGCCGGGCCGGATGTTCCGCTCACCGAAGTTCCTGATCGCGACGCGGCGCACCGCCATCTGCGTCTGGAGGAAGTCGACCGATGACGCCTGATCGTCCCACAGGCTCACGCGCGGATCGGAGCCGTACTCGGGGCGCGCGTCGGCGTCGGAGAGATACAGGTAGCCGTGCTTCAATCCGTCGGCGACGATCGCGTGCAGCGAGTCCTGCTCCGTGCCCGGCGGGAAGATGCCGTAGCCCCAGTGAATCGCCCACACGTCGTACGGTCCGGGGCCCGACGCGTACGCCTGCGATAGATCGATCTTTCCGTTCTTGTCGAGCAGCACGCGCGGCGGCGGGTAGTCCATCACGGAGCCGCGGTCGTACGTCGACGCGATGTAGTTGTGCGAGAGCCCGAGCGTGTGCCCGGTCTCGTGCGACGCCACCTGGCGCACGCGGGCGAGCACGAATGCCGTGTCCGCCGCGCTCGACGACGCCCCCATCAGCGCCGCATAGATGTTGTAGTCCGTGCGGGCACGGTGCGAATCCAGGCGCGCCATGCCCTTGATCATCTCGCCCGTCCGCGGATCGGTGAGCGCGCCGCCCACCGACCAGCCGCGCTCGTTCCGGTTCTCCCACTGCACCACGTTGTAGCGGGCGTCCATCGGATCCACGCCCTCGGGGAGCAGATCCGCCTTGAACCCGCCCTTGAGCCCGGCGCGATCGAACGCCTGCTCCCACCACCGGACGCCCTGGAGCACAGCCGTGCGGATCGGCTCGGGGATGCCGCGATCCACGTAGTAGTGGATCGGGTTCTTGACCGGCGAGTTGGGGTCGTTGGGATCGACGCGCTCCAGCCGATGGCGCGACGCCCAGCGGACGACCAGCGGCTCCTGCACCGGCCGCGCATAGTCCTTGAATGAGACGCCGAAATAGCCGACTCGCGGATCCAGAGCGCGAGGCTTGAATCCGTCATCCGGCAACTTCAGGAAGGTCAGATGCTGTCGCAGCGTGAACGCGCGCCCGTCGGGCACGATCGAACGCACGATGCCGCCGGGCGCCTGCGTCGTCGCGAAGGTGAGCGCGACGTCGATCTCGGTGTTTTCGGGGAACGCCTTGGTGTACGGCTGGTAGATGCTCGACCGGTCGCGCGCCACGGTGTACGTCCCCTGGCGGCTGCGCGCGAGCGTGAGCGCCACGTCGTTCCAGTCCCGCATCGCCATGTCGGTCGCGTCCACGAGCAGCTTGCCATTCTCGTCGGCGAGCAGCGGCAGCGACGCGACGGTGCTCGGCGGGAACGCCTCGGCCACCGTGCGCGCGTGATCGGGATCGCCCGACGTGCTCCGGTACGCCCAGTTCTCCAGCACGAGCAGCACGCGGTTCCCGTCGCGATCGAAGCGCGACACGTACGTCTCGCCGCTCGACCCGCGATCGATGCCGATCGGATTCGAACCAAGACCGGTGGCCTGGGTAACCATGAGCAGCGCGCGCGTGGAATCGTGCGGCAGCTCGAGCAGGATGCGGCCCTGGTGCGAGTCGAGATAGATTGGAAGGAAGCCGTCGCGGCGCTCGAGCCCCGCGGTACGCGAGGCGATCGAGGTCGACACGCCAGCCGGCGCCGCCTGTGCGGCAAGGCTGGCCGGACCCGCGAGAAGGATGAGGGACGCGAGCCAAGCCCGTGTCCTGTGGGGGGTAGGGATCATGTCGGGATTTCTCAACGCGTCGTGAGGGTTCAGTGCAATCACGTAGAATAAGGTTTGTGGCGCTGGCCGCCATGGCGGCTGTCGCGGCGTCCGGGTGCGCGGCCAGCGCGCCGCACATGTTCGGGCAGTATCCACCGCTGTCGCCGAAGATCGCGGCGACCAAGGGTGAACGGCGGCCGGTGCACCTCACGGTGTCGCTCACGGAGCCCGCGAACGTGGCCGTGTTCCTCGTGATTCCCGGGAGCGGCAGCCTGCTGCTCTATCCCGCGGACTCCACGGACAGCATGCACATGGAGGCGGGCTCGCACGAGATCACGACGTCGCAGGCGAAGCTCATGCTGAGCGACTCGATGCGGCTCGCGCGTCGCCCCACCCAGCAGCGCTCGTCCGGACAGCGCCGGTCGGGAACCATCGGGCGTGATTCGCTCCCCTCGCTCGGCTTCAACCAGCACGGATATCTGCTGCTGTTCGCGACGCCGCAGCCGCTCTCGTACGATGCGCTCGCGCACCGCGTCTCCGGGCTGTCGATCCCGATCGACGATGACGACGCGCTCAACACGGTGACGAAGCTGATTCGCGAGACGAACCACATCACCGGCCAGTGGGCCGGATACGCGACGGACTTCCCGCCCTGAGCCGATCGCCCAGGCGGCGCTCAGCCCTTTCCCTTCAGCAGGCTCTCTCTGATCCGCACCGCCTTCGCCGAGGCGTGCGGATCTTCTTCTATCGTCACGTCGCCCGGCGCGAACTGCAGCGTGCCGGCGAGCGTGAGCTGCGCGCCACCGCGCTGGACGACGATCGGAAGCGGCGAGCCCGGCTCCGAGGCGCCGTACTTGGCGCGGAGCCGCGCGCCGAACTGCTGGTCTTCCACGGGGATGGTCCCCACCGAGACGAGCCGGTCGCCCGGTCGTACCCCCGCGGCCGCCGCGGCGCTTCCCTCCTCCACGTCGACCACGACGATGCCGGCGGAATCGGGCTGCGTGAGCACGCCCAGTCGCGGCACCTGCTCCTGGCGCATGCGAAGCCCGGCGATCGCCAGCAGGCTGTCCCACGGGAACGGCGCGCGTCCGTCCACGTAGCGCGCGTCGAACGACTCGAACGAGCGCCCGTTCGCCGCGGCGCGCACGGCGCCCCACCAGTCCGCGCTGGTGAAGCCGCGGCCGTGTTTATATACACTTTGATACAAATTCCGCATCACGTCGTCGAGCGAATGCGCGTCGTCGCTCGCGTCGCGGATCAGGAGATCGAGCGCGAAGCCCGCGAGCGAGCCCTTGGGGTAATACAGATACTCCGACCCGTCCACCGGGTGCACCCACGTGTCGAGCGAGGCGTCCTGGAGCGACGTCGGCACGGTGGTCATCACCTCGTTGATCTTTGCCGCCGTGAGCGCGTAGAACCCGGCCGCGTCCACCACCCCGCCGCGCACCTCCGCCAGATCGGCGTAGTAGTCGGTGATCCCCTCCGACACCCACAGCCAGGGCGTGGGCTGAGCGTGCGCGTACCGGTACGGCCACATCTGAGCCGGACGGAGGCGTTTCACATTCCATGAATGAAAGATCTCGTGCGCGAAGAGCGACGGCTGGAACTCGCTCCCCACGTACGACGGCGCGAGCACGTCGACGTGGGAGCTCTGGTGCTCGAGGCCGCTCGCGCCGCCGTACGTGGAGTCGACGATCTCCAGCACCGAGTAGCTCTCCCACGGCGTCTCGCCGAACACCGCCGACTCCTGTGGAATGACGCGCCGGAGTTGCTCCCACGCAGTCTGGCGCGTCGCCCCGCTCACCGCGCCCGCCGGGTAGGTCGCCAGCCGCACCCACCGATTCACGATTCGCGTGCTGTCCACGTCGAATCGTCCGACGAAGAATGGCATGTCGACGAGATCGTGATACGTGCCGGCCGTGTACGTGCGCGGCCGGGCGCCGCGCGGCATCGACGTCGCGATCCGCCAGTCGGATTCCGTGTGTACCGTCACCACGGATGAGAAGTCGAGCGACTGCCCCTCGGGATACAGGAAGAGGTTCGTCCCGTTGAACAGCAGAAAGTCCGTGCCCGCCCACGTCATCGCGTTGTCGAGCGAATCGGCGGCGTAGCGCAGGTGCACGCGCAGCGACTTGGCACCGTTCGGACGCACGCGCCACGTATCGTAGTCGAGCTTGTCCCACGCGAGCGCGCGGCCGTCGCCCGTCGCATCGAACCCGGTCACCCACCGCGAGAAGAAGCTCAGCTCGTACGCACCCGGCGTCCACGCGGGAAGCGAGAGCAGCACCGGCGCGTTCCCGGCCGTGGTGAACGTCATCGCCACGTCGACCGAACGCTGCTCCGCGTTGTCTCGCGTGAACGTGACCTCGTACCGCACGTCGTGAATGGGCGCGGACACCGTGTCGGAAGCGGGCGAGACCTGCGCGCCGGCAACGCCCGAGCCGGCGAGCACG
Source organism: Gemmatimonadaceae bacterium (assembly GCA_035547615.1). Lineage (GTDB taxonomy): Bacteria > Gemmatimonadota > Gemmatimonadetes > Gemmatimonadales > Gemmatimonadaceae > JAQBQB01. The sequence continues at coordinate 15,501 of DASZUN010000115.1, forward strand.
AGCAGGGCCGCCGGAATGAACGATCGAAACATGAGATTCCTCTTGGACACACGCGAACGGCTGGAAGCTACTGCGACGGTGCCCGCGTCGGGCGTCGCCCGGCGCATTCCCGTCCGGATCCACGAATGAGCCGAACAACTCGCTTGCATCCGGCGATCGGTTTTCGGCTGTCCCGGGTCCGTGCGGCACCGCATATTGCGATCGAGATCCGTCACGGGCGGGAGGTGACATGCCAGGAATCACGTACGTGGTCGCGGCCGCCGGACTGATCGCCGTGGCGACCGCGGGCGCGCAATCCCATGCGATGGCGACGACGGGTGTCGTGACCGGCACCGTGACCGATGGCGCCAAGCAGCCGATCGAACAGGTCGAAGTCTCGGTCGTGAACGGCAGCGCCGCGGCGCGTACGGATACCGCCGGCCGGTTCGCGCTCACCGGGCTCTTTCCAGGCTCCGCCGCACTGCGCTTCCGTCGACTGGGCTTCGAGCCCGTGGTGCTCATGGCGCAGGTGCCCTCGGGCGACACCACCGACGTCGACGTCACGCTCACGGTGGTCGCGCAGCAGCTCAAGGGCGTGATCGTGCAGGAGGACGCCGCGAAGATCATGCAGCTCGCCGACTTCGAGGACCGCCGGCGCCGCGGATTCGGGCATTTCATCACGCGCGCACAGATCGAGGCGCGTCGTCCGCTGCTCATGAGCGAAATGGCACGCCAGATCCCCGGAACCGTGCTCCTGCCCAACCGCGCCGGCCAGTCCACGCTCTACTTCGCCGGCGCGCCGCACCAGAGCTGCCCGCCGCAGTACTGGGTGGACGGCGTGATGGTCACCGGCTTCAACATCGACGACATCGTGCCCAGCGACGTCGAGGGCGTGGAGTTCTACTCGGGACCGGCCGGTTTGCCGCCGCAGTACAACCGGTCGCGCGGCAACACCATCTGCGGCGTCGTGCTCATCTGGACGCGACTGCCCGGCGACTGAGCGGCGGCTGCACCGCCAGCGGCACCGCCAGCGGCGCGGCGAACGGCGGGGCGTGCGGCCCCGAGCGAACTGCTCGGCAGGCGCGTGACCGTCACGTATATTTCGGGACGGCCGGTCCTGGCAGCAGCGTCGCTGCGTCGCTCGCGCCGAAGTCCTCCCGCTGTGAGGCTGTATGGTGCCACCGGTCGCTGGTCTCGGGTCTGCCGAGGGCGTCGACGCGAGACTGCGCTGGCTGACGCCGGAGCGCCTGACCCGCGTACGCGCGATCCTGCTCGCCCTGTCGCTGTTCCTGGGGCTCGCCGTGTACGTGTTTCACTCGCTGGGCGCCGCGCGCGCGATCGACCCCACCCTCGTGCGGAAGCTGCGAGGCATGGGGGTGCTGACCTGGATCTACGCCCTCGTCCAGATGATCGACCTGCGCTTCTACAACAGCCGCTGGACCCAGCGCCGCCGCACGTCGACCGGCATTCCCGACAGCCTGCACGGGTGGCTGTTGGGGCAGATGCTCGCCTGGTACGGCATTCTTTACTACGGCCTCACGGAAGACGTCCGCTGGTACGTGGCCGGCCTGTTCCTGCTCGGGATCAGCTTTCTCGCGTTTCCGATCCGGAGGCGGGAATAGCATGGGCGACGACGGGCTTCCGTCCGGTTTCGGGACGGACTAGCATTTCCTCATTGCGGTTCGCTCTGACCCGTTCCACACCGACATGTTGAGTCCGTCTTCGCTCGCGTTCCTGAAGCGCCTGCTCGATACGCCCGCTCCCTCCGGGTATGAAGGCCCGGCCGCACGTGTCTGGCGGGAGGAGGCTTCCTCCTTCGCCGACCGCGTCACGACCGACGTCGCCGGCAACAGCATGGCCGAGATCAACCCGGGCGGCTCGCCGACGATCATGCTCGATGGCCACATCGACGAGATCGGGCTCATCGTGCAGTACATCGATGACGACGGCTACGTCTATCCCGGCGCCATCGGCGGCTGGGACACGCAGGTGCTGGTGGGCCAGCGGATCCGCTTCCTCGGCCGCGGGGGCGACGTGCTGGGTGTGGTCGGAAAGAAGCCGATCCACCTGATGAAGCCCGCGGACCGCGAGAACGCCTCCAAGCTCACCGACCTCTGGGTCGACATCGGCGCCACCAGCCGGGCCGAGGCCGAAGGTCGCCTCAGCATCGGCGATCCCGGCGTGATCGACTCCAAGACGGTCGACTTCCCGAACAACCGCATCGTCTCGCGCTCGATCGACGATCGCATCGGCGCGTTCGTCGTGCTCGAGGCGCTGCGCCGCTACGCGCAGAACCCCGGCCAGGCGCGGGTGGTGGCCGCGGCGACGACGCAGGAAGAGATCGCCTGGCACGGCGGCGGCGCCCTCGTCTGCACCAACTGCATCAACCCGCAGATGGCGATCGTCGTCGACGTGACGTTCGCGACGGATCACCCGGGCATGGAGAAGAAGGAGATCGGCGATCACCGCGTCGGCAACGGCCCGGTGCTGAGCCGCGGCGGCGTGATCTCGCCCGTGGTCTTCGATCTGCTGCGCGGCACGGCCGAGCGGCAGGGGATCAAGTATTCGCTGCACGCGGCCGGGCGCGACACGTCGACCAACGCCGACGCGATTCACATCGCCCGCGAAGGCGTCGCGACGGGACTCGTCTCGATTCCCAACCGGTACATGCACTCGCCGAACGAGCTGGTGAGTCTCGACGACGTCGATCGAACATCGACACTCCTCGCCGAGGTATGTCGAGAAGTGAACGGCAAGACGGACTTCACGGCGCGCTGAGGCGCGCCGTGTTTCTTTTTCCCATACTGGTATGTCAAATCTCTTAATCCGCCGCGTGGTGCTGGCCGCCGCGGCGGCATTCGTCGCGTCGTGCCGGGTGCCCGCCGGCGCGCCGCGCGCCACGCTCGCCCCCGACTCGCTCGCCGTACGCCGGGACATCGACTATCTCGCCGGGCCGGCGCTCGCCGGCCGCCTGACGGGAACGCCGGGCAACGACTCCGCGGCGGACTACATCGCACGGCGGTATTCCGCGCTCGGCCTGCGGCCCATGGCGCCGCGGTATCTCCAGCGCTTCGTCGCGCGTCCGGTCGTGAAGGACGGGCCGTCGCCGTCGCTCCCGACGCAGAACGTGTTCGCGCTCCTGCCGGGGACGGATCCGGCGCTGCGCGGCGAGTACGTCGTGGTCGGCGCGCACTTCGACCACCTCGGCACCTCCACGGACGGCGCGCTCGACCCCGACGACAAGTCCGCGGTGCGCCGCGGCGCCGACGACAACGCATCGGGCACGGCGGCGGTGCTGGAGCTGGCGCGCCTCTTCGCGCACCAGCCGGCGAGGCGCTCGATCATCTTCGCCAACTTCTCCGGCGAAGAAGAGGGGCTCCTCGGCTCGCAGTATTTCGTCGAGCACGCGCCGGTGCCGCTCGACAGCATCGACGCGATGCTCAACTTCGACATGGTCGGCCGGCTCAAGAACGATCGGCTGATCGTGTACGGGGTCGCCACGGCGACGGAGTTCGCGGCGATGCTCGACAGCGCCAACGCCGCGGCGCACTTCGCGCTAGCCGCGCAGGGCGACGGGTTCGGGCCGTCGGACCAGAGCTCGTTCTACGCGAAGAACATCCCCGTGCTGCACTTCTTCACCGACCTGCACGAGGACTATCACCGCGCGTCGGACACGCCGGACAAGATCAACGGCGCCGGCGAGGCGCGGGTGATCGCGCTCGCCGCGCGCGTGCTGCGCGACGTCGCCGATGGGCCGGCGCGCGTGACCTTCGTGCGCGTGGCGGCGCCGGCGGCGCAGAACACGGGTCGTGAGCCGACCAACGTCTACTTCGGCTCCATCCCCGACATGGCGGGCGGTGACGTCGTGGGCCTGCGCATCACCGGCGTGCGCCCGGGAAGCCCGGCCGATCTCGCCGGGCTCAAGGCCGACGACGTGATCGTGGAGTTCGGCGGCGTGGCGGTCAAGGACCTCTACTCGTATTCGGACGCGCTCTATGCGCACAAGCCGGGTGACGAGGTGACGATCGTCGCCCTCAGGAACGGGCAGCGGATGACGTTCAAGGCGACGCTGACCTCGCGATAGCGGCGCGCAGCGCGGGGCAGCCGCATGCACACCTGGTCGAGCGCGCGCTACACGTTTCCGCTGCCCGACGGCCACCGCTTTCCCATCGCGAAGTACGCGCTCCTGCGCGAGCGCGTACTCGCGGACGGAATCGTGCCGCCGGAGCGGATGCACGACCCCGCGCGCGTGTCGCGCGACGACCTCCTGCTCGTGCACACGGCGGAGTACGTCGACCGATTCACGAACGGGACGCTGGACCGCGACGAAGTCCGGCGGATGGGCTTTCCCTGGTCCGAGGCGCTGGTCGAGCGCTCGTACCGCGCCGCGGGCGGCACGCTGGAAGCCGCGCGCGCGGCGCTCGAGCACGGCCTCGCGATGAAC
>DASZUN010000116.1:0-18171 GCA_035547615.1 Gemmatimonadaceae bacterium
AGGTGCCCGACGCCGGTCAGCTTTACGTGATGCCGAGCGGCACCGAGCCGCCGTCGTACGACGAGATCCTGCCGAACCCGCGCTGGCACCGGCTCGCCGCCGGCTTTCGTGAGGTCGGCGCGCTCCTCGTGCTCGCCGCGCCTGCGAACGCGGAGCGCATCGAGCAACTGGTGGAGGCCACGGACGGCGCGATCCTGGTCGGCGAGGCGGTGCCGCGAAAGCTGCCGGTCGCGCGCGTGATCGGCACGGTTCGCGAGCCGCGGCCCGAGGCGGAGCCGACCGAGGCGACCGCGGGGCCGCCTCGCGCGCCGCGCCGGCGCCGCAGGGTCGCCGCGGCGGCGGGAATCGTGCTCACGCTCGCACTCGCCGGAATTGCCGCGTGGCTCGCATACCGCCCGCTCGCCGGCGCCGAACATCTTCTCGGTCGAAAGCAGGATACCACGTCGGGCCGTCCCAAGGTGCCAGCGCCGGTTGCCCTGGCGGGCGATTCGGCTGCCGCCGCGAACGGGCAGATGGCCGCGAGCGACTCGCAGTCAGCCGCCGGACCGGTCGTGGCGGCTCCGGTTCCGGCCAACCCCGCCGATTCGGCGCAAGCCGCGGCATTCGCGATCGAATTGCTAGCTGCGAATACCGAGGCAGGCGCTATTTTGAAGCTGCAAAAAGACGGCAAGCATCTGCCGGCGGCCACGTTCGCGCCGGTGGAGATCCAGGGGGCGCGCTGGTTCAAGGTGATGGCCGGCGCCCTACCCACTCGTGCGGACGCGGACACCCTCCTGGCCGGCCTCCGGCGGCGGAAGATGCTCGATTCCGCGAGTGGACAGGTGGTCCGCTTGCCGTTCGCCTTCCTGATTGACTCCGGGGTGCCGGCGACGGCGGTTCCCGGAATGGTCGGCGCGTACGTGACCCGGGGCCAGCCGGTGTACGCGCTGCGTCAAGCCAATGGATCCGCGTGGCTGCTCGCCGGGGCATTCGAAACTCCGGATCAGGCCACGCTGTACGCCGAATCGCTTCGCTCATCGGGGACCACCCCGGTGCTCGTGTATCGCAAAGGGAGAACGTTCTAGTGCGGCTGACCAAGCTCGAGCTTCAAGGCTTCAAATCGTTCGCGGACGACACCGAGATGCTGTTCAACCCGGGTGTGACCGCGATCGTCGGGCCGAACGGCTGCGGAAAATCCAACGTGTCCGACGCGGTGCGCTGGGTGCTCGGCGAGCAGCGCGCGCGCCTGCTGCGCGGCGCCAAGATGGAAGAGGTCATCTTCCAGGGCTCGTCGGCGCGGCGCGCGGTGAACGTGGCCGAAGTCTCGCTGCACTTCTCGAACGAGGAAGGCATTCTCCCGGTCGCGTTTCAGGAGGTCGTGATCACGCGCCGCCTCTCGCGCTCCGGAGAAAGCGAGTATTTCCTCAACCGCGCGCCCTGCCGACTGCGCGACATCTCCGATCTCCTGCGCGGCACCGGCCTGGGCGCCGATACCGGCGTGGTGATCGAGAGCAAGATGATCGACGCGCTGCTCTCCGACCGCCCGGACGACCGCCGCGAGCTGTTCGAGGAGGCCGCCGGCGTCGGGCTGTATCGCGATCGCCGCCGCACCACGGAGCGCCGGCTCGAGGAGACGACCGTCGACCTCCAGCGCCTCGACGATCTCATCTCGGAAGTGCAGAGCCAGGTGCGCTCGCTCGCGCGCCAGCGCAAGCGCGCCGAACGCCACGCCGAGCTCATGTCGCGCCGGTTCACGATCGAGATCGCGCTCGCCAAGCGCGAGATGACCGCGTGGCACGAGGAGCTGCAGCAGCTCGACGAGCGCGTGCGCACGCTGCGCGAATCGGTGCCGGCGAGCGAGGAAGCGGTCGTGTTCGCGGAGCAGGCGCGCGACACGGCCCAGGGCAGGCGCGCCGCGACCGAAGCGCAGCGCACGGAGCTGCTCCGCCTCGTGTCCTCGCAGCGCGAGCAGGTGCAGCAGATCCGTGGCGAAATGGCGGTGGCTGAGGAGCGGCAGCGCAATGCGCTGGCGCGCCGGCAGCGGGCCGAGCTCGAGGCGAACGAGGGCGCGGCGTACGGCGAGCGCGTCGCGGGCGATCGCGAGCAGGCGGCAACCGATCGCGCCGCGCTCGAGCAGGCGCTCGCGCAGGCGCGCGAGACGCTGAGCGTGCGGCAGCGCGAGGAGGAGGAGACGCGCGAGCGCGTCGCCGATGCGCGCGCCGCCGTGGACGAGGCCGAGCGGCATCACCGCGAGCTCCAGGACCGCGCCCGCCGCATGGAGATCGACCGCGAGCGCGCGCACCGCGAGAGCGACGAGCTCGCGCAGCGGCTCGACCAGATCGCGCTCGAGCGCGCGCAGCTCGCGGACGCGCTCGCGACGATCCTCCGCGAGCTGGAGGAGGCGGCCGTCGCCGTCGAGGAAGCGCGCATGCGCGCCGGGCAAGCCGCGGAGACGCTCGAGGCCGCGCGCGCCGCGGACCGCGAGACGCGCGAGCAGGAAGCCGCGGCGCGCGCGGAGCTGTTCCGCGCCGACGAGGCGCACACGTCGCTGCAGGGCAAGGTCAACGCGCTCGACGCGCTCGAGCGCGAGCGCGTGGGGCTCGCGCCGGCCGCTGCGCGCCTGCTCAAGGAGCGCGAGCAGTTCGGCGAGGGCGCGGTGCTCGGGCCGTTGAGCGATTTCATCAGCGCCGGCCAGGCCTCGGCGCTCCTCGTGGAGCGGTTCCTCGGGGCGACGGTGCACGCCGTGCTCGTGCGCGACCGCCAGGTCGCCGACGAGGTGCGCGCTTGGCACGCCACGGCCAACCCCGGTCCGCTGCTGCTCCTCCCGCTCGACGCGCTTTCGGAAGAGCAGATTGGCGACGTGCTCCCCGACGCGCTCTCGCACCAGGTGGACGCGACGGGCGCCGGGCGCGCCTGGGTGCGCGCGCTGCTCGGCCACGCGCACGCCGTGGACAGCGGCACCGCGTTCGTGGACGCGCGCGGCGCCGTCTGGCTGCCTGGCAGCGCCGCGGGCCCCGGTCCGCTGCGCCGTCGCGCCGAGCTGTTCGCGCTGCGCGCGGAGCTCTCGGCCACCGAGCAGGCGCGCCAGGAGGCGATGATCGCCGCGGACACGCTGCGGACCGCCGTGCAGGAATCCGAGCAGCGGGTGACGGAAGCGTCGGCCGCCCTCGAGGCGGCGCAGGTCGACGGCCGCCGGGCCGCCGAGCGCCACGGCGAGCTGGAACGCCGCCGCCAGCGCGCCGAGCGCGAGGTGCAGGAGGCGGACGCGCTCGCCGGCCGGCTCACCGAGCGCCGCGATTCGCTGGTCGAGCAGATCACGCGACTCGACGCGGAATCAAAGTCCTTGAATGAAGTTTTGCTCACACGCGCCGAGTCGATGGACGCGTCGCGAGAGCAGCTCGCCGTGGCCGAGCGCGCGCACGAGGAAGCACGCGAGGCGCGCACGCGCGCCCAGGTCGACGAGGCCCAGTCCCAGGCGCGCGTGCAGGTGGCGCACGACCGGGAGCGGCGCCTCGCCGAGGAGCAGCAGTCCGCCGTCGCGCGCCTCGAGGCGCTCCGCGCGGAGCTCACCGACCTGTCGCAGGCCGACTCGGCGCTCGCCGAGCAGATGGCCGAGTGGCAGCTCGACCTGGAGACGCGCGAGGCGACGCTCGCCGACGGCGAGGAGCGGCTGCAGGCCGCCGAAGCCGCGGTCCGCACCGCGAACGAGGAGCTCGAGTCGGCGGACCGCACGCTGGACGAGGCGCGCCGCGCCGCGCACACGCTCGCCGAGGAGCTGCACCACGCCGAACTCCGCCACACGGAGCTCGGCGGCCGCCGCGCGGCGATCCGCGAGCGGCTCGAGACGGAATGGCGCCGTCCGCTCGACGAGATGCTGGCCGACGCGCAGCCGGTGGAGCTCGACGACGACGCGCGGCGCGCCGAGGCCGACCAGCTCCGCCAGGAGCTCGAGCGGCTCGGTCCGGTCAACGTGCTGGCGATCGAGGAGCATGAGGAAACGCTCAAGCGTGCCGACTTCCTCACCACGCAGCGCGCCGATCTGGCCGACGCCAAGAACCAGCTCCAGCAGGCGATCCGCGAAATCGACAGCACCGCGCGCGAGTTGTTTCTGGGAACGTTCACGCAGGTCCGCGAGAACTTCCGCCAGATCTTCATGTCGCTGTTCGGCGGCGGCGAGTGCGACCTGCGCCTCGAGAATCCCGATGCCCCGCTCGACTGCGACATCGAGATCCACGCGTCGCCGCGCGGCAAGCGCACGCAGCGCATCCACCTGCTGTCGAGCGGCGAACGGGCGCTCGTCGCGCTGTCGCTGCTGTTCGGCATCTTCCTCACCAAGCCGAGCCCCTTCTGTCTGCTCGACGAAGTCGACGCGCCGCTCGACGACGCGAACGTCGGCCGCTTCGTGCGCATGCTCAACCAGTTCAAGACGCGCACGCAGTTCATCGTCATCACGCACAACCCGCGGACGACGACGGAAGCCGCCGACGCGGTGTACGGCGTCACGATGCAGGAACCGGGGGTCTCGTCGCTCGTGAGCGTCCGGATGCGCGGCGCCGCGGTCGACGACGCGATCGCCGGCGCGGTCCCGACCACGGTATGAGCGCGTGGCGCCGCTGGCCGGCGCTCGCGGTCTGGGCAGTCGCGCTGGCGGCCGGCCGCCGCGCGACAGCGCAGAACATCCATCTGACCTTCTCCGCGTCCACGGGCGACAGCCTCTCGCCGGCACCGGTCATGACCGTGTCGAGCATCGAGTCCCAGCCCGAGCTCGGCCCCTACACGGTGCAGGTGGCGCTCTCGCTCGAGGGCGATTTTCGCACGCCATTCCTCGTGCACGCCGCGCCCGCCGAGAACGTCACGTTCACGCTCGACTCGCTGCTCCCGCAGCAGACGGTGATCTACTTCAAGTCCACCCTGCTCGACCGCTTCGGCGACGCCGTGGCGACCGAGGTGCAGCACCATCCGGTTCGCAGCTGGGTGCGCCTCGTCAGCCCGGCGCGCGGCACGAACGACGTCATCTTCACGCGCACGCCCACGTTCGAGTGGAGCAGCCCGCCGATCACCTTTCCGCCGGGCCTGTGGCAGTTCGACGTGGCGGTGTTCAAGACGGGCGACGCGACGCCGGCGTTCACCGCCACGACGAACGACCTCAACCTCGATCCGCCGTTCCCGCTCGACGCGTGTACGTCGTACACCTGGCAGGTGAGCGCGCAGGGGTCCAACAGCACGGGCCACACGGTGGTCACGGCGAAGAGTCCCGGCACGTTCGTGATCCAGTCGCCCGACTGCCCGACGGCGACGATTTTTTATCAGAATTTTCCAAATCCGTTCGGCGGCCCGACGGGCGCCCGCGAGACCTGCTTCTGGTTCGATCTCGCGCGCGGCGCCCGCGTGCGCCTGGCGATCTACGACATTCGCCTGCACCACGTGCGACAGATCATCCCGGGCACCGTGGGAGACGGCAATCTCAAAGCGGGCCCCTACGGTCGCCAGCCCGACGTCACGCAGACCGGCTGCACCCCGGGATTCGCGTGGGACGGCACGGACGACATGGGGCGCCCGGTGCCGCCGGGCGTCTACAAGGCGATCTTCGACGCCGACGGCATCCACTCGTCCAAGACCATTCTCTACAAGGGCCCGTGACGATGCGATTCACGACCCTCGGCACCGGCACCATCTCGCTGCCCGCGCATCGGAGCTGTGCCGGTCATCTGCTCGAGGCGGGGCCGCTGCGGCTGCTCCTCGACTGCGGCCCGGGCATCACGCGCCGACTCGCCGAGCTGGGCGTGCGCTGGCGGCAGATCACGCACGTCGCGCTCACGCATTTTCACATCGATCACCACGGCGACCTGCCGAGCGTGATCTTCGCCTGGAAGTACGGCGATCTGCCCCCGCGCGCGGAGCCGCTGGAAATCATCGGCCCCGTTGGAACGCAGGCGCTGCTGGACCGGATCGCCGCGGCGTACGGAGAATGGGTCACGGCGCCGGGTTTTCCGCTCACGGTGCGCGAGATCGGCCCGAGCGATGTCGTGGACCTCCCGGGCGGCGGGCGGCTCACCTGCCACCCGGTACCACACACGCCGGAGAGCGTGGCATATTCCATGGAGCGCGGCGCGCGGCGGATCGTCTATACGGGTGATACCGGACCGTCCGAGGCGCTCGCGCAGTGGGCGCGGGGGTGCGACCTCCTCGTCTGCGAGTGCTCGCTCCCCGCGAGCATGAGCATCCCGGAGCACCTCACGCCGGAGCAGTGCGGCGAGCTCGCCGCCGCGGCGGCGCCCGCGCACCTGGCGCTCACGCATTTCTATCCACCCGTCGAGGACGTCGACATCCGCACGATCGTCGGCGAGCGGTTCCACGGGCCCGTCACGATCGCGAGCGACGGGTGGTACATCGAGATCGAGGACGCGTAATGCTGGTCGTCATGGAAAACACCGCGACTCCGGAGCAGATCGACCGGGTCGTGAAGGCGATAGAAGACATGGGATATCAGGCGCGGCCGATGCCCGGCGAGACGCGCACCACCGTCGGCCTCGTCGGCAACGACGGGCGCGTCGACGGCTCGCGGATCGAGGCGCTCCCCGGCGTGGCGGAAGTGATTCACGTGACCAAGCCGTACAAGCAGGTCTCGCGCGAGTGGAAGCAGGAGAACACGATCGTCACGATCGCGCCGGGCGTATCGTTCGGCGGATCGGAGGTCGTCATCATCGCCGGGCCGTGCTCGGTGGAGTCCGAGGAGCAGATCGTCACCGCCGCGCGCATGGTGCGCGACGCCGGCGCGACCGCGCTCCGCGGCGGCGCCTTCAAGCCGCGCAGCTCGCCGTACTCCTTCCAGGGCCTCGGCAAGCGAGGGCTCGAGCTGCTCGCGCTCGCGCGCCAGGAAACCGGACTCCCGATCGTGACCGAAGCGCTCGACGACGAAGGCGCGCACCTCGTCGCCGAGTACGCCGATTGCATCCAGATCGGCGCGCGCAACATGCAGAACTACTCGCTGCTCCGCACCGTCGGAAAGCTCAACCGCCCCGTGCTGCTCAAGCGCGGCATGGCGGCGACGATCACCGATCTCCTGATGAGCGCGGAGTACATCCTCGCCGAGGGCAACACGCAGGTGATCCTCTGCGAGCGCGGCATCCGCAGCTTCGATACGATGACGCGCAATCTGTTCGACCTCACGGCCGTCCCGCTCGTGCAGCGTCTCTCGCACCTGCCGATGATCGCCGACCCGAGCCACGGCACGGGGCTGCGCGACAAGGTGATTCCGATGGCCCGCGCCGCGGTCGCCGCGGGCGCCGACGGCGTGCTGGTCGAGGTGCACCCGAATCCTGATCGGGCGCTCTCCGACGGCGGCCAGTCGCTGTACCCGGATCAGTTCGCCCGGCTCGTGACCGAGCTCCGCGCGATCACGGCCGCGATCGGCCGCTCGGTGGCGCCCACGCCTGGAACGGTCGCCGCGGCGCGCGGGTAGGACACGCATGCGCCTTCTCACGTTCGCTCTCTGCCTCAGCGCCGCGGCGGCCCCGCTCGGGGCGCAGTCCGTCGACGCGACGATCGATCGCGCCGTGTCGGCGTGGTCGAAGATCAAGACCGTGCGCGGCACGTTCGAGCAGACGGTCACCAACCCGCTCACCGGCTCGAGCGCGTCGGCCTCCGGCGTATACCAGCAGGCGCGGCCGAACCGGCTCGCCATCCGCTTCACGCAGGGCGCCGAGGGCGCGATCGTCTCCGACGGCGAGGCGCTCTGGATCTACCTGCCGAACAGCGCGCCGGGCCGCGTGATCAAGCGGCCGGCCACGGATCACGCGTCCATGCCGATCGACCTCACGGGCCAGTTCCTCGAGTCGCCGCGGGCGAAGTACACGATCGCCGACGCCGGCACGCATCCCGTGGACGGCCACGCGGCACACGGCCTCGTGCTCACGCCCAAGGCGGGCCACGACGCCCCGTTCACCCGCGCCGTCGTCTGGGTCGATGACGATGATTCTTTAATCAGAGAATTCGAAACGACCGAGACCAGCGGCGTCACCCGGCGCGTGCACCTCACGTCGATCGAGCCGAACGCGTCGGTCGCCGCCGACGTGTTCCGCTTCAGTGTGCCGAAAGGCGTCACCGTCGTCGAGGGCGAGCGGCCGGAGTAATCCCGCCGCGCAACAGCGGGGAACGACAATTCAACTGATGAAGAACGAATCGAGCGAATGGCGCCTGTCCGGCACATTCGCTCGATTGGCATCGTTCCGTTCGATTGTAGTTCCCCGCTGTTGAGAACTCGGCTCGCTTACGGAGCGCTGTCCCGGCGCGCGGCCGGACGCTGGAGACGAGCCACGCGATCGAACAGCTCCTTCTGCGACGTCACGCCGGCTTCGAGCCGGGCCGCGATCGCGATCGCCGAATCGGCGAGCAGCTCCTGCGGCGGCACGGTCGACAACAGCCGCACCGTCACCGAGTCGCCGTTCACGGGCACCACGGCATCGGGCGTGATGCCGCCGCCCCCGAGCACCGTGCGTCCCGCGTCGGTCTTGTACGTGGGCTTGGCGTGCGACGCGGTCGTGTCCGCGCCGAACGGATCCTCGCCCGGTCGCGGCCGGTTGAGGCTCCGGCCCGACGGCGTGTACCAGAGCGCCGTCGTGAGCTTGACCGCGCCGCCCGCGGGCAGCGGGAACACGCTCTGCGCGCTTCCCTTCCCGTACGTCGTCGTGCCGAGGAGCACGGCGCGGTCATGGTCCTGCAGCGCACCGGACACGATCTCCGCCGCGCTCGCCGTGTTGCTGTCCACGAGCACCGCGATCGGGAGCGCCGGCCAGCGCTGCGCCGCGCGATCCGTGAACGTGTGCGTGAGATCCGCCGAGCGGCCGCGCATCGTCACGATCCGCTGGCCGGGATTGAGAAAGAGATCCGCGACGCCGACGCCCTGCTCGAGCAGGCCGCCCGGGTTTTCCCGCAGATCCAGCACGAGCGCGTGCATCCCGGCGCGCGACAGCGAATCGATCGCGTGCTCGAGCTCCTGCGCCGAGCTCTCGCTGAAGATCATGAATGCCACGTAGCCCACGCCGTTGGGCAGCAGCGTGGCGTGCTGCACGGACTGCACGTGGATCTCGCGGCGCTGGAGCGTGAACGTGAGCGGCGCCGGCGCGCTCGCGCGCTCCACGGTGAGCCGCACGGTGGATCCCGGCGCGCCGCGCAGCGCCTTCTGCACGACGTCGATCGGTTGGCCGCGCATCGACTCGCCGTTCACGTCCACGATGCGGTCGCCGGGCCGGATCCCCGCGGCGAGCGCGGGACCGCCGGGCAGCGGCGCGACGACGGTCACCCAGCCGTCGCGATCGTCCACCTGCGTGCCGATGCCGACGTAGCGACCGGACGTGCTCTCGTTGAGGCGCGCGTAGAGCGTCGGTGACAGATACTCGCTGTGCGGATCGTGCAGCTCGTCTACCACGCCCTGCGCCGCGTCGACGTAGAGCGTCGAGTCCGAGAGCGTGTCGACGTAGAGCTTCGACACGTAGTCGAACACCTGATCGAACAGTCGTGCCCCGTCGGCGCTGGACGGCGATCCCGCCGTCAGCCCGCGCTCCACGAACCACCCACCGGAAACCAGCGCACTGCTCAGCAGCGCGCCGGCAAACACCGCTCGTGACCGCACTCCGTCCCCGTGATCGTCAGTGTGTCGCTAGGCAGGGAAAGTTCCGGGCCACCGGTCGCCGAGCACGTGCAGCACGCGCGCGAACACGTCGTCCGCCGCGCCGCGCGCATCGACGAGCACGATCGGCCCGCACTCGGCGTGCGCGCGCTGCCACGCCTCCGTCGCGAACGTCTCGAACGCCCGCGCGACGCGTTCGTGAAACGCGAGCTCGGCGCGTTCCATGCGGTCGTGCTCGCCCCGTTTCAGTGCGCGCGCGAGCCCTTCGTCGACCGGCAGGGTGAGGAGCAGCGTGAGGTCGGGCACGAGCCCGCCCGTCGCCATCGCGTTCGCGGTGCGCAGCTCCTCCTCCGGCAGCCCGCGCCCCACGCCCTGGTACGCGTACGTCGACAGGAAGAAGCGGTCGACGAGCACGGTGGCGCCCGCGTCGAGCGCGGGACGAATCTGGCGCTCGACGAGCTGCGCGCGCGACGCCATGAACAGCAGCGCTTCCGTGCGCGGTACGATGTCCGACGCCGGATCGAGCAGCATGCGGCGGATCTCGTCGCCGACGATCGTGCCGCCGGGCTCGCGCACCGCGACCACGTCGTGGCCGCGCGCGCCGAGCCAGTCGGCGAGGCGGCGGAGCTGCGTGCTCTTCCCCGCCCCCTCCGCGCCCTCGAACACGATCAACCGGCCGCGCGGCATGAGCGACTAGCTGAGCGTGATGATCGGGCTCGCCGCACCCTTCTCGATGCCCTCGAGGATCCAGTCGTTCACGCGGCCCATGGTCTTGTCGAAGTTCTCCTGCGCCACGAGCAGCCGCTGATACGCCGTGCGCCCCTGGATCTGCCCGAGCAGCGTGTCGAGCTCGCGCTCCATCTCCTCGGTGGGACGCTGCCCGCCAGCCATCATGCGCTGCGCGTCGACACGGAGCTGCTCCATGCGCTGGAGCAGCGCCACAGTGTCCTTGTCTTCGTTCAGCGCGTCACCGGCGCGCTTCACTTCCTTGTACTCGGTGCTCTGCCCGATGAGCCGCCCCAGTTCCTTCGCTTTGTCCTCGATCATCCCCGTTCCCCGTCTGAAGACCCATGTCGTCGGGCGAGCACGAAGCGCTCGCGTCCCGTGAGATCCAACTCCACGCGAATGGCGTGGAAGCGCCGTTCGCGGCTGACCAGCTCCGCGGCGAGCGATGCGCGCCGCACGTCGACCTCGATCGCCAGCAATCCGCCGGGCTCGAGGACCTCAGCCGCTTCGCGCACGAGTCGGGCCGTGGCCGTCATCCCGTCGGCGCCCGAATACAGCGCGACCGCCGGCTCCCAGTCGCGAACGCTCGCCGGCAGCGCCGCGGCCTCGCCGAGCGTGATGTACGGCGGGTTCGACACCACGACGCGCGCGCGGACGTCGCGCAGCGGCGCGAGCAGCGAGCCGTGCAGGAACGCGACGGGCGCGCGGAGCGCCTGCGCCGAGAGCTCGGCGTTGCGCCGCGCGACGGCGATGGCGTCGCGCGAGATGTCGGTGCCGTACACGCGCGAGAACGCGCCCTCGGCGGCCAGCGCGAGTGCGATGGCGCCCGACCCCGTGCCGACGTCGATCGCGACGCCGCCCGCGGTGCCCGCGACCTCGTCGAGCACCAGATCGACGAGCTGCTCCGTTTCCGGTCGTGGTATGAGCACACGCTCATCGACGTCGAGCGTGAGGTGCCGGAACGCCGCGCGTCCCACCGCGTAGGCGAGCGGCGCGCCGCGCGCGCGCAGGTCGACCGCGGCGCGGGCGCGCTCGAGCGTGGGCGCGTCGACTTCGACCGCGCCGTTCATCAGCGGCCAGAAGCGCGGCACGTCGTACAGCGCGGCGACGATCTCCCGCGCCTCGGAGAACGGCTCGGCGATGGCGCGCGCGTTGAGCTCGCGCGCCAGGTCCTCGAGCAGGCGGCTCACCGTGACCGCGGCGGCGACCCGCTCGGCGGTCATACGGGCTCCCCGAGCTGCTCCTCGACGTCGGCGAGCTTGAGCGCCTCGATCACCGGGCCGATGTCGCCGTCGATGAAGCCCTGGAGATCGTGCGTCGTGAAGCCGATGCGGTGGTCGGTGACGCGGCTCTGCGGATAGTTGTACGTGCGGATCTTCTCCGAGCGGTCGCCGCTCCCGACCTGCGAGCGGCGCATCCGCGCGCGCTGCTGCTGCTGCTCCTGCACCTTGAGGTCGAGCAGGCGCGCGCGCAGCACTTCCATCGCCTTGATCTTGTTCTGGAGCTGGGACTTCTGATCCTGCTGGCTCACCACGAGGCCGGTCGGCAGGTGCGTGATGCGCACCGCGGAGTCGGTCGTGTTCACGCTCTGGCCGCCGGGGCCGGAGGACCGGAAGACGTCGATCCGGAGATCCTTGTCCTCGATCCGGATGTCGACCTCTTCGGCCTCGGGCAGCACGGCGACCGTGGCCGCCGAGGTGTGGATCCGCCCCTGCGACTCGGTCGCCGGCACGCGCTGCACGCGGTGGACGCCGGACTCCCACTTGAGCTGGCCGTACGGCGAGTCACCCGTAACCTTGAATATCACTTCTTTGATGCCGCCCAGCGTCCCCTCGGCCATCGAGACGATCTCGATGCGGAGCGCGTTGCGCTCGCAGTACCGGGCGTACATGCGGAAGAGGTCCGACGCGAACAGCGCGGCCTCGTCGCCGCCGGTGCCGGCGCGGATCTCGACGATGGCGTTCCGGTCGTCGAGCGGGTCGCGCGGCAGGAGCATGGGCGTGAGCCGCCGCTCGAGGTCGGCGATCTCCGCCTCGAGCCGCTCGACTTCGGCGCGCGCCTCGGCGGCGAACTCCGGGTCGTCAATGGAAACGAGCTCGCGCGCCTGCGCGAGCTCGTCTTCGGACTTGTGCAGGCGGGCCGCCAGCTCGACGACGGGCAGGAGCCGCCGGTGCTCCCGACCGAGCTCCGCGAACTGATTCGCGTCGCGGAGTCCGGTGGGATTGGCGAGCGCGCGCTCGACTTCGTCGGCGCGCGCGAGAGCGGCCGCTAGGCGATCGCGGAGCGCCAGAGGATCAGCGCCTCAGCTCGCCGACTTCGCGAACTTCTGGCGGAAGCGCTCGACGCGGCCGGCGGTGTCGACCAGACGCTGCTTGCCCGTGAAGAACGGATGGCACGCGGCGCACACGTCGGTGTGGATCTCCGCGCGGGTGGAACGGGTCTGGAACGTATTCCCGCAGGCGCACTTCACGGTCGCCGTGGCGTATTCGGGATGGATGTCGGTCTTCACGGGAAACCTCTTGGATGCAGGGGGCGAGCGTCGTGGGAACGGTTCACCTCGACGGTGTCGCTCCGGTGTTTTTGAGCCAGTCGAGAAATATACGGCAAACTGGCCTAAGAGACAAGCCGACAAGGGGTTGAGCGCCCGTGAAGACCACCACCCTCCTAATGCTTCGTGATCCGCTCCACTGATTTGTGGTAGACGAGCGCGACGATGTCGCTCTCCGCATCGACCGCTTGTGCCAGCGCGTTCATCGCCGACGCGGCCATCCCTTGATAGATCCCGCGCGCATACGCGGGGGGCGCGCCGCCGAACGCCTTGTGCGCCTGATCGAGCGTCCCCTGCGCGTCGGCGGCCAGCCCTTTGACCTTCGCCTTGTGTGCCTCGTACGGACCGGCGATCTCTGCCAGGAACGCGTCTCCGGCCTTGAGAATCGCCTGGTCCCGCTCGGCAGCGACGGCGCCGCAGTCGATCTTCTTCGGCACCGGGTCCATACAGCCGCCGCGCTCGAGCTTGCGGTAGTAGGTGGTGTCCAGATCCACCACGCGCGCGTCGTATCGATCCTCGATCGGCTGCGTCGTCGCGGCGTAGGATCGCACCTCCTCCGACAAGCCCATCGTCAATCTCCCGAACGTCTGCTGCATCGCGCCGAGCGCCTGGCCGGCGGCGGGGGTGATCGCGGAACCGCCGCGCGGGCCGGAACTCATCGCGTTGGCCATGGCCGCCTGCATCATGGACTTCGTCCACGCCGCCATGCGATCGTCGATGGGCTGCACTTTCGTGTCGCCGTCAACCGTCTTTCCGTCGGGGGCCGTCACCGTGCCATATCGCAGGCGGACCTCGGCGGACGTCTTCGGGAGCATCGGGATGTCCTCGAACGACCGGACGATCTGCACGTCACCCTGGGCGCAGAGCACCGCGGGCCAGCAGGCCACGACGAGCACCGCGGCCCCGCACCGAAACCTGTTGCCGAAAGCGATCATATTTATATTGGTATTAGTGTTTTGATATTGTCGACTGCCTGCGATCACCGCTTCACGAGCTCGACCCGGCGGTTGTTGGCCTTGCCCTCGGGGGTGTCGTTGGACGCGATCGGCTTCGTGGCGCCGTAGCCTTTGGTCGTGAGCCGCGAGGCCTCGATGCCTTGCTCGACGAGCACCTGCTTCACGGCGTCGGCGCGCGCCTGCGACAACGCCAGGTTCTTCGCCGCGTCGCCATCGGAATCCGTGTGCCCGTCGATCTCCAGCTTGAGCGCCGGATCGGCCTGAAGCATCGCCACGATCTGACGAATGGTCCCCATCGACTCCGGCCGCACGTCGGATTTGTTCACGTCGAAGCGAATGCCGTGCGTGACGATCCGGCCGTCGCGCGTGAGTTCGTCGATCAGCTTCATGCCGCCGCCGTTGGCGATGCGAACGTTCCGGAACCGGATCTGCGAGCTCTGATCCGCGCGTCCGCTGAAATCCACGGCGGTGACCTTGGCCGGAAAGTGCGGCACGACGAGCACACGATACTGGTCGAGGTACGCCTTGAGCTGGCCGTTCTTCACGACCAGCGCGGCGTGGTGCCACGCGTTCTCGAACGCGCCGGCGCTGCTCGGATACGAGCCGCTCAGATTCAGGCCGCCGGGGAATCGCCACACGGTGACCGTCCCGTGTTGATCGAACACGATCGAACCGGTGGTCGGACTGCCGTCGTCGGCGTAGTGCGCCAGCAGCTCGACCCCGGTCCACGCCGACTTGTCCGCGTAGTAGTCGAACTCGATCGTGAACGTCGCGCCCAGGTACGCCGCCGGCGTGATCCGCGGGGTCACCTCGGCATTGAGACCGTCCGTCAGCACGAACGCCGGCTGGCCGCCGGCCACGTTCACGACGCCCTGCCCTTTCAGCAACTTCCAATGGGCCGGAAATTCCCCATCGTCATCCGCCCGAAAATCGTCGTCGAACACGATGCTGTCGCCTGGAACGAAATCATAGTTCTGGTAACTCTTGAGCGAGGCCCCGGTGCCGCCAGCCGGCGCTGCCTCACCGCCCGCCGCGCTGGTCAGCGCTTTCGCCGAGT
Source organism: Gemmatimonadaceae bacterium (assembly GCA_035547615.1). Taxonomy (GTDB): domain Bacteria; phylum Gemmatimonadota; class Gemmatimonadetes; order Gemmatimonadales; family Gemmatimonadaceae; genus JAQBQB01. The sequence continues at coordinate 14,895 of DASZUN010000116.1, forward strand.
CGGCGGTCGATACTTTCTTGCCGCTGCCGTCGGTCACGACCACCGGCTTCCCCTGCTGCTGCGCCTGCGCGATGCAGGCGGCGTTGTCGATCACGCACGTAACCGCGGTCGCGGCCTTGTCGACCGCCTTGCCGGTCAGCGTGTCGGCGGTACTGTCGATCTTCTTCGCGATCTTTTCCTGGGCCTTGGCCTTGATGCGGCCGAAGATGCCGCCCTGCGCATTGGCGAGCGCCGGTGCCGTCAGCGCGGCGACGATCACGACGGCGCGGAGCGCCCGCAGTCGATGGATTCGGGTCATCAGTGCTCCGGCGTGACGGTGGTGGTGTGCTGGCCGTGCGTGTACCTCACCGCCTGGTAAGCGAGGCTGATCCTGCGCTCGCCGCCGACGGCGTCGACACTGCGCACCACGCAGTCGTCGATGTCGATCCGAAGGACTGGATTGTCCTTCGGACCGATCACGATTTGGCACGTACCCCGCGGTCGACGCGCTTCGGCCAGCCCCGAACTGGCCAACCGTTCCAGGCTCTCGGTGACGCTCGACGGCGTGAGCAAGACCTGAATCTCAGTCGGCTTCGGTGGCGAAAAGAACCGGGAGTCCGTTCCGACGCCCATTGCCGCCGCGTCGAGCTTCGGCAGCGCCATCCCGTCCGCCATGACGGGGCCAATCGTCCGTCCGCCGATGCTGAACGTCACGGTCATCGGCGTCGGTCCAAACCCCATCCCGAGGACCAGCGGTGCGATTGCCAGCCTGCGGAGCCAACCTGTTGCTCGACGCGGCCAGCCAGTAAGATGGTTGCGCATGCGGGGAAGCTCCCGCACCGGTCTCCGTCTGGTGTCAACAAGTCAACGTGCGCGCCCACAAACACTTCCGGCTGCGAGTGCTCGGCACGCTTGCCCTGGACACTGTCAACGGTGAGATCGCGAGCGCTGAGCCGGTACGCCCGCGGCACCTCGCGATCCTGTGCGTACTCGCGCTCTCGCGCCGCGCCGTGCGCCGCGACGCCCTCGCCGCCATGTTCTGGGGCGACGAGACTGACGCCAAGGCGCGCCATTCACTGAGCAACGCGCTGTCGGCGCTCCGTGCCGTGCTCGGTCGCGATGCGATCACGGCCCGTCGGGATCACCTCGAGCTGTCCGCGGATCTGCCGCTCGCGGTCGATGCCATCGAGTTTGCCGCATCGTGCGAGTCGCACGACGACGCACGCGCGGCCGACTTGTATCGCGGTCCGCTGATGAGCGACGTCTTCGTGCAGAGTGCGCCTGATTTCGACGCGTGGCTCGCACGAGAACGCGGCCGACTGGAGCGTGCATTCGATGCGCTCTGTGCCCGCCGCGTTCCAATGCTCCTGCGCGCCCAGCAATGGGCATCAGCCGCCGCCCTCGCCGAGCAGTGGCTGCGAACGTCGCCGCGCAGCACGGTTGCGTTCACGTCGGTGCTTCGCGCGCGCAGCGGCCCGGGCACGGTGGCGGCGTACCGTGCGGCGCTCTCCGACTTCGAGCGCCTGACACGCGAGCTGCGCGATCAGTTCGGAGTTCATCCGGATCCCGTCGTACTCGCCGTCGCGGACGAGCTTGCGGCCAGGGCGGCATCCGAAGAGCTGGGCAAGATTCCGGTCCTCGACCCGACGAAGAAGCCTGGCCAATCGCTCGCCGGGACCCGGCCCGGTCCGGTCGATTCGACCGGAGCCGGTCTCCCGCCTGCCCCGGACACTCCACGGCGCAGACGCCTCTCACGCGCACGCATGTCCGGGGCGATCCTCCTCGCCGGAATCGTCGTCGTGGTCGGGGCACTGCGCTGGAATCGTACGCCGCGCGCACAGGCCACGGATGCATCGCGCACCATCGTCGCGATCACCAGTATCGCGAACATCCGATCCGACAGCTCGCTCGCCTGGCTGGAGGACGGCCTGCCGCAACTGATCACCGACAACCTCTCCGCCGCGGGCGGTCTGGAGCCCGTCGCGCCGGTGCGCGTGCGCGACGTGCTCGCGCGCAGCAACGCGCCGCACACCGGCCTCTCGAGCGTGCAGTCGCTGGACGTCGCGCGTCGCGTCGGTGCGACGTGGGCGGTGCGCGGCGGCTACACTGGCGGCAACGGCGCGTATGTGCTCGACCTCGACGTGCGCGAAGTCCGCCAGGGCGGCGAGATCGAGAGCTTCACGGTCATGGCGGACGACCCGGTCAAGCTCGGCCAACTCGCCGCGGCACGCCTGCTCGACATCGCCGCCCGATACCACACCGCGAGCGGCGAACCGCCTCGATTCGCCGGCGGCACGCCCGATCCGGAGGCGTACCGGCACTTCGTCGTCGGGCTGCGAGCGGCGAGCGAGGGGCAGTTCGCGACGGCGCGGCGGGAGTTGGACGCCGCGATCGCGGTGGACTCCGGATTCGTCGAGGCCCTCGCCGCGCGGCGGGACATCGCGCGAGGCGACGGCCAGGCATCGCTTGCCGACCGGCTCGAGGCCGAGATCGCGCGCCACCCCGACCGCGCGTCGGAGTGGGATCGTCTCACCGAACAGGTACAGCAGGCGGAATTCGAGGCGGCGCTGCCGCGCGCCGATGCGTTGTCACAACTGCTCGTGTCGCGTTTCCCGAACGACCCGCGGGCGTACGAGCTTCGGGCGGACATCTTGATGAACGCCGGCCAATTCGCGGCGGCCGACACCGTGTTCCAACACGAGCTGTCGCTCGATTCGCTCGCGATCGACGCGGGCGATGGTCCGTGCGCGCCGTGCACCGCGTACTCGGGCCTCGTGCTCGCGCGGTTGTGGCGCGGCGACTTCGCGCCGGCGGAGCAGGCCGCGCGCCGGTGGGTGTCGTTGCAGCCGGCGGTGGCGGGCGCGTGGGCCGCGCTCGCGATCTCTCTCGAATTCTCGGGGCGTCTCGATCTGGCGATCGACGCGCAGCGACGCACCGCCTCGCTGGCGCGCGACCCGGCCGCGGTGGCGAGTCTGGGCCGCATGATGATCGCCGCGCACCGATTCAGCGACGCGGACTCCGTGATACGCGTCCTGCGGCGCGGGGACGCGTCGGCGGCGCTCGGCGCGGTGGACCTCGAGGTCACGCTGGCACGCGAGCGCGGCCAGTTCCGGCGCGCCGTGGCGATTCTCGAATCGACGCGCGATCACGCGGGACTCGACCTCGTCCTCGCCGACAACCTCGCGCGCATCGGCCGGCTCGCCGACGCGCGCGCGTTGTACGAATTCAGCGCGCATCAGCAGGCACCGCGCGATGTTCACGCGCTCTCTCCGGCGCAGGCCCGCGCCTACGCCTGGGC
>DASZUN010000117.1:0-5524 GCA_035547615.1 Gemmatimonadaceae bacterium
AAGCGCGCGGCGCTGCGGGGCAGCCCCACCGTCTCGATGCCGCTCACCGCTTCGGCCTCGCGGATGATGCGCTTGATGTTCTGCACCTCGGGGATGTCGATCTCCCCGGGGCGCTTCTGGTCGAGGCAGTCGTGCACGCGGGCGGCGAGGGCGTCGACCTTCGCGCGGTCGATGTGCGCCTCGTTCGCCATGCGTTCGAGGAAGTCGACGTAACGGCGCAAGTCATGGTCGAACACGGCGATGTTGCCGCTCGTCATGTAGGCGACGACGATCTCGTTGTCGTTCTCGACGAGCTTGCGGAGGATGCCGCCCATCGAGATCACGTCGTCGTCCGGATGCGGCGAGAAGCAGATGATCTTGCGCCCCATCGGCAGCTTCGACTTCCCGCGGATCTTGGCGCCGAGCAGGTTGAAGACCTTGCCGTTCACCTCGCCGGGCGAGCCGAACTTGGCGACGAGCGACGACATCCGCGCGTCGGCGTAGTCGCGCTGGGTCAGCTTGAGAATTGCTTTATTCGTCTTCTGTGACAACCAGATGACGGCACGGACGATCAGCTCCTGCGTCCAGTGCACCTCGTCGATCAGCCACGGCGTCTTGATGCGCGTGAGCTCCGCGGCGGCCGCGTGATCGAGGTAGAACGTCGTGTTGGGATGGCGCTGCAGGAAGGTCGCCGCGACCTCGACGTCGATATCGCCCTCGACCGCGCGCTGGACGATGCTCGCCTTGTGTTCGCCGGTCGCGATGATCGCGATCTCGCGCGCCTCGAGAATCGTCGCGATGCCCATCGTCACGGCCTCGCGCGGGACGTACTCCTCGCCGAAGAAGTCGGCCGCCGCATCCTTGCGAGTCACCGCATCGAGCGTCACCAGGCGCGTGCGGCTCTCGGCGCCCGACCCGGGCTCGTTGAAGCCGATGTGCCCCGTCTTGCCGATGCCGAGGATCTGGAAATCGATGCCGCCGGCGCGCACGATCTCACTCTCGTACCGCCGCGCCGCGTCCTCGATCTGGTCGCGCGGCAGGTCGCCCGGCGGGATGTGTACGTTCTCGGGCTTGATGTCGATGTGCGAGAACAGGTTCTCCCACATGAACCGGTGGTACGAGTGGATGCTCTCCTTCGGCATCGGGTAGTACTCGTCCAGGTTGAACGTCACCACGTTGGCGAAGCTCAGCCCCTCCTGCCGGTGCATGCGAATCAGCTCGCGATAGACGCCGATGGGCGTCGAGCCCGTGGCGAGGCCGAGCACCGCGCGTTCGCCCGCGGCGTTCCGCTCCCGAACGAGCGTGGCGATCCGGTTCGCGACGAGCCGCGCGATGTCCGGGTGATCCTCGACGACGACTGTGCGAATGCGCTCCAGCCCGTTCGGGTTGTGGGAAACGCGAGAAAGCCCGCGATCGCTTTGACCGCGGGCTTCCTCGACGTCACTCACGACCGCGTCCCGGCGAGCGCCAGCGACCGACCGTTCCATACGCAGACCTGGTGTGCGATTACGCGGAGAACGAGCTGCCGCAACCGCAGCCGCCCGTCGAATTCGGGTTCTTGAAGGTGAAGCCGGAGCCCTGCATGGACGACACGTAGTCGATCGTCACGCCGTTGATGTACTGCGCGGAGAACGGATCGACGAACACGTTCCAGCCGCCCTGGTCGACCACGAGGTCGTCTTCGGCGGCCTCGTCTTCGATCAACAGGCCGTACTTGAAACCACTGCAGCCGCCCGGCTGGACGCTCACGCGGAGGCCCCCCTTGGCCGGATCGACGCCTTCCTGATCCATGAACTTCTTGACCTCGGCGGACGCGACGGGCGTGACCGTCACCATCACCTCGGGTTGATTCATTGTGCTCATCGAGAGCCTCCGATTGAAGCGGCCAACTCACGCCGGCCACGAAACATAGACATCCGAATGATAATGCCGCCGCCGAGGGGGTACAACGCCCTCAGTCAGCCGCCATCTGCTCCGGCTCGAGCGCCATGCCCGGCGGGTTCGGCTCCGACCGGAACGACCGCGCGATCCAGGCGAACGCGACCGCGGCGATCGCCAGCAGGATCACGCCCGTGCCGAGCTCGCCGAAGATGATCTTGCCCACCCCGAACAGCGACGCATACACGGCCACGATGCCCGCGATCCAATTCGTCCACGCGAGCGCGCCGCCCGGGATCTGCTCGCGTCCGAAGCCGAGCCGTTCCGAGATGCGCACCCACCCGGGGCCGCCGGGCCGAACCCGGCGGTAGAACGAGTCGAGCACGGCGTCGTTCTCGGCGGGCGTCAGGTAGGTCACCGCGACCCACACCACGGTACTCCCCGCGACGGTGATGAGCATCGTCATGGAGTCGTTCCGCGGGTCGCCGATCGGGTACCAGCGGCCCGGCACCGTGAAGAAGCAGATCGTCGAGATGACGAGCGACGCGATCATCGCGCTGATCTCCGACCAGGCGTTGATGCGCCACCAGTACCAGCGGAGGATCAGCACGAGACCCGTGCCGGCGCCCATCGCGAGCAGGAACTTCCACGCGCCCTCGATCGACGAGAGCTGCCACGCCACGACCGCCGAGGCGAGGAACAGGCCGATCGTCGTCCAGCGCGACACGGACACGTAGTGCTTCTCGGTCGCGTCGCGATTGAGGAAACGCTTATAGAAATCGTTGACGAGGTACGAGGCGCCCCAGTTGAGCTGCGTGCCCACGGTCGACATGTAGGCCGCGGCGAAGCCCGCCATCATCACGCCGCGCCACGGGGTCGGCAGCAGGTCGACGAACGCCTGCACGTACGCCGCCTCGTGGTCGTGCGTCGGGCCGATGCCGTTCGGGTAGAGCAGCACGGTCGCGAGGCCGGTCACGATCCACGGCCACGGCCGCATGGCGTAGTGCGCCACGTTGAAGAAGAGCGTCGCCAGCACGCCGTCGCGCTCGGTCTTCGCCGAGAAGATGCGCTGCGCGACGTAGCCGCCGCCGCCCGGCTCGGCGCCCGGATACCAGGCCGCCCACCACTGCACGCCCAGGAACACCATCAGCGCCATGAGCGGCATCCACGCGTAGGTCTCGATCCCGTGCGGCGTGACCTTCACCGGCAGGACCGACAGCGCGGCCGTCTCGCTGCCGAAGTGCGCGGCGAGGCCGGCCTTGAGCTTGGCCATGCCACCGACCGCCGCGACGGCGTAAACGGCGAGGATGATCACGGCGGTCATCTTGATCACGAACTGCACGAGATCGGTCCACAGCACCGCCCACATCCCGGCGGCGACCGAGTACATCATCGTGACGCAGAAGCAGATGCCCACCGCGATCACCTCGCCGGAGATCGCGATGCCGCCCACGTGTACGTCGCGCAAGCCGAGCGAGATCGTGAGGATCTTGATCATCGCGCGCGTGACCCAGCCGAGGATGATCAGGTTGACGGGGATCGCCAGGTATAACGCGCGGAAGCCGCGCAGCGTCGCGGCGCTCTTGCCGGCGTAGCGGATCTCGGCGAATTCCACGTCGGTCATCACGTGCGCGCGGCGCCACAGTCGTGCGAAGAAGAAGACCGTGAGCATGCCGCTCATCAGGAAGTCCCACCACAGCCAGTTGCCGGCGACGCCGTTCGCCGTCACGATGCCCGTCACGACGAGCGGCGTGTCGGCCGCGAACGTGGTGGCGACCATCGAGGCACCGGCGAGCCACCACGGCACCTGGCGCCCCGAGATGAAGTACTCGCTGAGGCTCTCGCCGCCCTTCTTCGTGTACGCGACGCCGATTCCCGCCGAGAGCAGGAAGTACGCGGCGACGATCGCCCAGTCGATCGCGGTCAGGTGCATGAGCTATCGGGTGGCGGGAGTGTGCACGAACCGATCGTACGTCGAGAGCAGCGAATCCGCGAGGACCACGCGCACGTGGCCGATCTTCATGTTGTTGCGCGTGGGGTCGACGCGGTTCGTGAGCAGAATCTCATAGAAGTCGCGCGTCGGGTCGATCCAGATCGACGTGCCCGTGAACCCGGTGTGGCCGAATGCGGCCGGCGACATCTTGTGGCCCGCGGAATTGGTGCCGTTCGGCTTTTGCCAGCCGAGCGCGCGATCCGCGACCTGGAGCGTGGTGAACTGCTTGATGACGTCGGGCGATACGATGTGCACGCCGTCGAGCGTGCCGCCGTTCAGGTACATCTCGGCGAATCGGGCGAGATCGTGACCGGAGCTGAAGAGCCCCGCGTGGGCCGACACGCCGCCCAGGTAGTACGCGCGCTCGTCGTGTACCATGCCGCGCACCTTGCGGTGCCGCTGCACGGAATCGACTTCGGTCGGCGCGATGCGATCCCAGAGCGCAATCGGCGGCCGGTACATCGTCTCGTGCATCTTGAGCGGCTCGAACACGTGATCGTGCTCGCACAGGTCGAGCGACTGGCTGGTGAGCTGCTCGACGAGCCGCCCGAGCATGTACGCGCCGATGTCGCTGTACACCATGCGCTCGCCGGGGAGCCGTTCGAGCGGCGTGTTGAACATCAGCACCGCCATGCTGTCCGGATCGTGCGTGATCTGGTCGTACGCCTTGAACGCAGGCAATCCGGACGTGTGCGTGAGCAGGTGCCGGATCGTGACCTTCTCCTTGTTCGGGCCGGTCCACGTCGGGATGTAATGCTGCAGCGGCGTGTCGAGGTCCACGCGATGCTGGTCGACGAGCTGCATCATCGCCGTGGTGAGGCCGATGACTTTGCTCAGGGATGCCAGATCCCACATCGTGTGCTCGTCCGGTCGCGGGCTGGGTGCCCAATCGAGCTGGCCCACGCCATATTCGGCAAGCACCCCCGCGTGTGTGCCGACGACGGCGAACGCGCCCGGGAACGCGCTGTCGGCGCGCGCGCGGTCGAGGATCGTCTGCAGATCCGTCTGCAGGGCCGCCGAGAGCGCACTCGACGCCGGCGCGCTGGGCGCCGGCTGGGGCACGGCGGGATGACATCCGGCGACGAGCGCGCCGGCGACGATGAACGGGAGAGAGAGACGACGATGCCGCATCGAGTTCGCTGGTTATGGGTGATGGTAGGGATGGCTGCGGGCGTGACGGCCTGTCACGCGCAGCCGGCGCAGCGTGCCGGCAGTGCGCCGCGTCCGGCGCGCGCCGCGGCCGTGCGGCCTGGGATCACGGTTCTGCTCACGGACAGTCTCGATCTCATCCGCGGGAAGCGCATCGGCCTGCTGACCAATCAGACCGGAATCGACGAGCACGGCGAGTCGGACATCGATTTGCTGCGCGGACCGGTGGCCAAGGCGGCGTCGGTGCGTCTCGTGAGCCTGTTCTCGCCCGAGCACGGGATCCGCGGGACGGAGGACCACACGCAGATCGCGAGCGGCATCGACGAACGGAGCGGGCTGCCGGTGCACTCGCTCTACACCGTGACGGCGATCGCGCCGCCGGACAGTCTGCTCGTCGATCTCGATGCGCTCGTGTTCGATCTGCAGGACATCGGCACTCGGACGTGGACGTACGTGGGATCGATGGAGTACGCACTGCGCGCCGCCGCCAGGCGTCACCTGCCGATCATCGTCCTCGACCGCCCG
>DASZUN010000118.1:0-35381 GCA_035547615.1 Gemmatimonadaceae bacterium
CTCATAATGCCGGGGTCGTGGGTTCGAGTCCCACCCCTGCTATAGAAGGAAGAAGCGCGCAAGTCGCATCCGGTCAAACGGATACGCGATCGGCGCGCTTCGTCGTTTTCGCTGCCGCGAAATGGTGCGGCACCATGAGCGGCACCATGGCACGGCGGCCTGCGTGAGCCGCGGCCGCGAGAACGACGAGAGCTGCCAGCTCTGCTTCGCCGAAGCCGCGAAGCCCGAGCTGATGATCGCCGGTATTCGCCTGGGCGAACGCTGTCACGCGCGCGCGATGGCGATCGCGGGTGACGCCGCGCTCGAGCGCGACCACCTCGAGCAGTTTGTGTATCGGGAGAGTCTCGGCGCGGTCGTGTGCACGACGTGCGGCGCCGAGCTCGAGGTCGACGAGCAGCAGCTCGCGCTGCGCTGCCCGAATGGCCACGCGGTCGAACTGCGCACGACGCGCCCGGATCCGGCGAAGCGTGCGCATGTGTGCGATCGCTGCCACAAGCCGATCGAGCGCACGCCTGGCCAGATCGGCCGCACACCGCGCGTCCACGCCGAGTGTCAGACCGAGGCCGATCGCAAGTGCCTCGCGTACACGCGACAGCAGAACGCCGCGCGCGCGAAGGCGAACCCCGATTGGTGGAAGAAGTACCAGCCGACGAAGGCGGGTGCGCGATGAAGGCGCTCTGGATTCGCGTCGACGCGCACAAGGTCGACTCGCCGGAAGTCTGCGAGCTCGCCGACGCGCTCGACATCGACGTCGTGCTCGCGCTCGGCTACGTCGTCACGCTCGGCGGCGCCGTCGCGGAGCACACGGATGACGGCAACATCGCCGACGTCCCAGACACGACGATCGAGCGGTGGGCGCGCTGGAAGGGCAAACGCGGCGCGTTCGCGCCGGCGCTCCGCCACGGGCTGCAGAACGCCGAGGGCGAATACGACAACTGGCATGAGGCGATGGGCCAGTTAGTCGAGCGCCGCGCCAAAGACCGCGCGCGAAAGGACGGGAAACCGCGCGGAAATTCCACGGAAGTTCCACGGAAACCGCGTGGAAGTTCCACGGAAAGCGCGCGCGATTCCGCCGCTACGGAACGGGACGTTACGGAACGGAACGGATCCGCTAGTTCCTCTCACCAAGAAAGCTCCACGAGGCGGAGCGGAGATCTCGACCAGGAGAGAGCGTCCGCGCCGCCCCGCTCGTTTGCCTCGTTCGCGGAGCTACCGCCCGACGTGATCGCCTTCGGCGCGCGGTTCTACCGGCGCGCCACGGCTCGCCGCCGGCGCGACGTCGCGGAGCAGCTGCTCGCGCTCGCGAACGGCGACGGCGTCGAGTACAAGGGCCAGCGCATCCTCGCCGGCTCGGTCGATCGCCTCGTGACCGCGTGTCGCGCGATTCGCCGCGTTGACGCCGACAACGCCGCGATCGCGTACCTCCTCGTCAAACTCGGCGACACGACCGACGTCACGGCCGAGCAGGTCGAGCACGATCGCACCACGCGCCAACGCGAAGAACTCGACACCGCGGCCGAGCTCGCGCACGCCGACGCCTGGCTCGCGGACGATCCAGCGCGTGACGCCGACATCAACGCGCAGCTCGACGCGCTCGGCTTCAGCGCGGATCCCGGCGACGTGTTCGCGCAGGTGACCCGCAACGTCGCGCGGACGGGCGTGCTCCTCGCCGCCTGGCGCGCTGCGCAGCACCCGGAGCTCGCGCATGCCTCGTGACACGCAGTTCATGAACCGCCGCGCGGCACCGCAGGCCATGACGCGGAGCGCACTCGCCGTCGAGCGCGAGCAGCTCGAGCGCGCGATCGCAACCGCGCGGACCGGCTATGACGAGCAACGGCTCGGCGCGCGCTGGGCCGACGTCGCGTTCCGCCTCGAGTGCGCGGAGCGCGCGCTGCTCGCGCATCACCCCGTCGGTCGTGCGATCCCCCGCGCCGGATCCGGCGCGCCGCCGGCCGACCTCCCACTCGCCGCACGCCTGACGGCGACTCCCCGCAGGACCACCAACTCTTCCCCGAGGTGATCGATGGACCCCAAATACGCCGCGCTCCCGCCGCGGCCGCACACGCCGCAGCTCGACGCCCTGTGGGCGCTCCGCGACGGCGAGACCGGCGCCGCGCGCTACGGCTTCCTCGCCGGCGGCAGCGGTTTCGAGGACCGCGCCTACGAGGACTACAAAGCGCTCGCCGCGATGCTCGCGGCCGATCCCGAGGCCGACATGTTCCCCGAGGACAAGGCCGCGTTCCTCGCCGTCACGACGACCGAAACGGCGGCGATCTCGACGTGGCTCGGCGCGCTCAACGACTGGGCCGACCACGAGAACGGCGGCAGCTACCCGGCGATCGACCCGATCACGGGCGCGTACGCCATCCCGCAGGACAACCCGATCGATGACATCAACGCCGCGTCCGCGTCCGCGCACGCGAGCGATGGCGCGCGTGGGGCCGCGGCGCAGGGTGGCGGCGCGACGGTGATGCCCGACCCCGAGCCGGATCCGACGCACGAACCGCGCGAGCTCGCCCAGGACGACGCGACGCCGCGCGCGCCGCAGCTCGGCGATCACGTCAGCATCACGCACGCGGATGGCACGTCGACCGCGGCGGTCGTCGTGCCGCACGGTCCGCTCGCGGAGCTCACGCGGCTCGTGAGCGAGATCCGCCAGTACGTCGGCGCCGGCGTGCACGAGGTCGTCAGCAAGGCCGAACAGCTCGCGGCCGAGATTCGCGCGCACCTGTAGGTCGCTGTCCAACGCATTCCCCACGCCGGCGGCGGACTGGCAGCTGCCGCCGGCGTCCCGCCTCACACCACCGACAACTCACTCGCATCATGTCCACACAATTCTTCAACGCGTTCACGCTCGAGGGCGCGATGCGCGTCGCGATCGAAGGCGAGCTGCTCGTCTCGAATCGCCAAGAATTCAAGCAGCGCATGCTAGATCTGCTCGAGGCCGGGAACCGCCGGTTCGTGCTCGACCTCGCGCAGTGCGCGTACATCGACGGATCCGGCCAGGGCGTGCTGGTCAGCGTCTCGAAGAAGATCCGCGACGCCGGCGGCTCGCTCGAGCTCCGCGGCCTGAATGAGGATCTCGTGAACCTGTTCCGGATCACGCACCTGGACTCGCTGTTCGTGATCCGCGACTCGGCGGCGGTGACGGTATGAGCACCCTGAAGGTGCTGCTCGTCGAAGACGCGGGCGACGGCCGCCGCGGCTACTTCGTGGACGAGCAGTGGGCGCTCGAGCGCCTGCCGGATCTCGCGAAACAACTCGACGTGCTCGTCAATCGCGAGGGCACGCCGCCGGCGAAGCTCGCGATGCGCGCGGTACGCTTGCCGGCTGATCGGGACCACCGCGGCGGCGTGATGATGATTCTCTATCCGCCGGTGCAGCTGCGCGACGCGTCGCTCGATCAGATCACGGCCGTGCTCGGCGCGCAGGCGCACAGCCTGATCTCCGCGATGGCGCGTGAGATTCACCAGTCGTACACGTCGGATCCGGTGGACCTCACCGCGATCCGCAACCTGCAGACGGTTCTCAACCGCGAGTTCGGCACATGAGGGCGACGAACTCGCCGCCGCCGCCGGCGCCGCGCTACACGTGCGCCGAGTGCGGGCTCATCGCGCCGGCGCCGATCGTCATCGCGGTCGCGAATCCGAAGGACGACACGCACGGCCGCTGCTCGAACAAGCAGGCGTGTGCCAGCCGGATCCGGCGCACCATCAACAAGCGAAAGGAGAACACGCATGCCTGAACACACGCAGGCGCTGCAGACGTGGGCCATCGTCGAGGTGATGGGCCACAAGAAGTTCGCCGGGTACGTGACCGAGCATACAATCGGGTCGATGGCGCTGATCCGCGTCGGCGTGCCCGCGACACAACAGGGCGAAGGCGCGACGCAGGAGTACTCGAAGCTGATCGGCCCAGGATCGATCTACTGCATCACGCCGTGCACCGAGGAGGTTGCCCGCGCGGCCGCACAGCGCCTCGAGCAGTGGAACGATCCGATTCCGGTCGCGATGCCAGTGCAGCGCCAGCTCGCCGCGCCAGGAGCCAGTGACGCCGAGATCGTCGAAGAGGAATTCGACGGCTTCGACGAGGACGAGGATTGAGCGCCCCGGCTGAATACGACGCGTTCTACAACGCGCTGCGCGCGGCGAACGTCGGCGAGCTCGCCGCGCGCCGGTTCGCGGATGCGAAGTTCGGTCGCTCGCCGGCCGCGATCGGCGCGCCCGACGTCGACGAGGGCGCGCCCGAGAAGGCGATCGAGCACGCCGGCGATAAGCTGATGCTCGCCCTCGGCTTCGAGGTCGTGCGGTTCTCGCACCCGGGCAAGACCAAGCAGACGCCGGGCATCGCGGATCGCCGGTACTACCGTCGGCCACGCGTCGTCGAGCGCCGCGACGGGAAGTACATCGTGCCGGCCCTCGTCCTGTGGTGGGAAGCGAAGAGCGACACGGGCCGTCAGCGGCCGGACCAGCGGCTATTTCAGGAAATGGTGGAAGCGTGCGGTGAGCACTATGTGCTCGGCACGCATGACGATTTGATCGCGTGGCTCGTCGAGCATCGCGTCGCCGTACGCGTCGGCGACGTGCTCGAGCCGATTGATGGGCCTCACCCGCTCGCGTCCTGACGGAGGCTGTATCCCGACTGACACCGCGCTCCCGACCTCGGCGTACCGCACCGTCCGCGTCACCTGCCACGCGCCGAGTCCCGATCCCAAGCGCCGCGGCGCCGCGTGCGGCGCCGTCCTGGGCGACGTGCCCGGGCCGGTCCGCTTCGTCGGCACGTCCGCGCGCCGGTCGCATTCCGTCGACGGCCGGATCCGGCTGCAGTGCGGGCGCCGCGACTGCCGCACGTGGAACATCTTCGAGGCGATCGCACCCGCGACGCCGGAGCCGAGCCGCGAATGAGCGCCGGCGCCGCCGCCGCGGTGGTGCCCGCCGATCGCGCGGTGCCGAGCGAATTCGTCGGCAAGCTCGAGGCGAACTTCTACTGCCGTGCGTGGAACGCGAAGCGCAAGAAGTACTGCCGGCAACGCGCGGGGCAGAAGACCGAGCACGTGGGCGTCGGCCGCTGCAAGCATCACGACGGCGGCGGCGACCAGAAACTGCAGCACGGCCTCTCGAGTCGATACATCGTGCGGAGCCCGCGGATCGGTGCGCTGCTCGAGGACTACAAGCGCGACGTCGATCCGCTGAACGTGCTCGATGATCTCGCGCTCGCGCGCGCGCTCGTGCACGATTTCGTCGAGCGCTACGACACGTTCGCGGCCGCGCTGATCGCGTGGCACGACACGTGGGAAGGGAAGTACCTCCCGATCTCGAACGCCGAGAAAACCGCGCTCCTCGAGACGATTGACGAGTACGAGCAGCTGCTCCGCGAGCGCGACGACCCGACCGAGCGCCAGCTCGGGCAGCTCGAACTCGCCCGCGCGGCCATCGCATTCCTTGCGACCCCGCAACAGCCGAAGCCACGGACGATCCTCGACGTGTCCGACGCGGTGCGCCACGTCGACGTGATCTCAAAGGTGATCCACCGCGTCGAGCAGGCGCGCGCCTCGAACGCCGTGAGTCGCCCCGAGCTGCTCCGTATCCTGAACGAGATGGCGCGCACGACGCACGTCGTGCTCACGAGCGGGCTCGCCGACCAGGAGCTCGCGGCGACGCTCTACAACCGGATCACCGATGGCTGGCTCGGCGCCGTTCGACTTTAGGCGGCACCCCGCGTTCGCGCCGCGCACCGCGTCCGCGGTCGTCGCGGAGGAGCTGCGGCGCGCCGTCCAGCGCTACCGGCCGGATCCGGCGGCCGCGCCGGCGCGCGCGACCGTGCGGCACGAGGACGGCACGCCGATCGGCATCGGCGAGTACTGCCGCATGGTCACGCCGGCGTGGCACTGGGATTGGGCGCACCTGCGCTACATCGACGCGCAACTCGATCGCGTGATCCACCGCGAGGTACAGCATCTCATCCTCCAGGTCCCGCCGCGGCATGGCAAGAGTGAGAAGGGGACCGTGCGCCTCCCGGTCTATGCGCTCGAGCTCAATCCCGCCGAGCGCGTGATCGTCGCCGCGTACAACTCGACACTCGCGCGGAAGTTCTCGCGCAAGGCGCGGCGCATCGCCCGCGGCCGCGTCGAGCTGAGCGACGATCGCAAAGCCGTCGAGGACTGGGAAACGGGCGAAGGCGGTGGCGTGCGCGCTGTCGGCGTCGGGGAGGGCGTGACTGGCCAGGGCGCGGATCTCATCATCGTCGATGACCCGGTCAAGAGCCGCAAAGAGGCGGAGAGCCAAGCGTTCCGCGACCACGTGTGGGACTGGTTCACCGACGATCTCTACACGCGGCGCGAGCCCGGCTGCCGGATGATCGTGACGATGACGCGGTGGCACGAGGACGATCTCGTCGGCCGGATCCTCGCGAGCGAATCGGCGTCCGACTGGACGGTGATCGAGTTGCCGGCGCTCGCGGAGGAGGATGATCCGCTGGGCCGTCCCGTTGGCGCGGCGCTCTGCCCGGATCGCTACGACGAGGAGGCGCTCGCGAAGATACGCCGCGTGATCGGCGAGCGAAGTTTCTCCGCGCTGTATCAGCAGCGGCCGGCGCCGGCGAGCGGCGTGATCTTCAAGCGGGAGTGGATCCGCTACTACACGACGGCCGAGCACCCGATCGTTGAGAACGGCCACGCCGTGCCGACGCTGCCCGTGGTGTGGAGCTCGTGGCTGCAGTCGTGGGACATGTCGTTCAAGGGCAACGAGGACAGCGACAAGGTCGCGGGCCATGTGTGGTCACGGCTCAATGCCGATTGCTACCTTCGCGATCGCACGAACGCGACGCGCGACTTCGTGGCCACGATCGACGAAGTACTCCGAGTGACGCAGAAGTGGCCGAAGGCGCTGCTCAAGCTCGTCGAGGATAAGGCGAACGGTCCGGCCGTGATCTCGACGCTGCGTTCGAAGATCGCGGGGCTCGTCGCGATCGAGCCCGAGGGCGACAAGGTGGCGCGCGCGTACGCGATCACACCGCTCTTCGAAGCCGGCAACGTGTGGTTCCCACACCCGCAAATCGCGCCCTGGATTACGGCGGTGGTGCTGCAGCTGATGGCGTTCCCCTACGGGAAGGAGGACGACGACGTCGACGCGCTCACGCAGGCGTTGCGCCGATTCCAGGTCCAGCTCGAGCAGACCGGCGCGCTCGACGACCCGGATCCGGCGCCGAGTGAGGCAGCGAAAGCGATACGCCTCACGTTCTAGCGCAAGTTGCTCAGGCGATAATAACTTGGTCAAATGTCACGCTTTATGAATTTCTGGAATTGGTTATTCTCAATCCCGGACGCCCATCTACAGGCGGTGAACGCGGTAGCAATTATTGCGCTCACGCTTGCACTCGCGCTTTTCGCCGGACTTCAGTGGAAGGTGACTGATCGACAGCGGCAATTGCAGGAGAAGGACCAGCAGGAACGACGCGAATTGGAACTCCAACAAAAGGCCGCGGCGGAGGACGCAGCCTATGCCGCCTTGTGGACAGAGTGGTCCAGATTGGTCGCCGAGTACTACATGATCGACGGGAAGTACGCGATTGCCACACTCGTCGCAGGGCAGATGAGCATCGACGCATTCACCATCCAGAACCCGCAGCAGTTGGCCGACGATCTGCGCAAGCTTGGATTCCCCTCTGCCGTGCTGGGGGTCGCTGCGATGGGTCGGATCGAGGACGCACGGCGCGCGTTTCGCCTTATCGACAATCTTGCGGCGACGATGGCAGGCGGTCGGTCTCGCACCTCAGAGTTCATGCGTCGAGAGTTCATGGCTGCCGCTGACGGCAAAGTGGTTGAGCGTTTTGACATGGCGAGAGAGGCGCTTCGAGAAGGGCTGCTGATGTTCGACGATGCGCTAAAGCAGTCTGATCGCGCTTACGTCACGCGGGCAATTCGTTGGCTCGCTCAACCTCGCTCCGGGTTCGGTGCCGGCTTCCGCGCGGAGTTCGGCGATCACGTGGCGTTTGCACAAATAGGAGCGGCTCGAATGACTCCAAATGGCCTGGTCGATCCCCTCGCCCAACCGGCGGCGCCCTCGAGCTTAGAATCGCCCGACGTGGGCAGCTCGGGCGGTGTGGCAAAGGGCCAGTCGTAGCGATCGTCGGCGCAGAATGAGTTGACAGCGACGATCGGGCCGCTTAGTGTCGTCGCCAGCGCCCCGGAGTCGATGTAGAGCGGGCCGGAGTTAATCCAGCAGCGGGCCGCAGCGCCCCATTCCTGATCCTGTCACCACGCGTGACGGCGATCTGCGTTTGGGACGCTGTTTTGTTACCGGGCCCGCGATGGCGACCACCGCCGCCGACAACGAAGCCGTAACGCTGCCTCCGCCGAACGCGACGGCGCAGCAGTCGTATAGCGGCACGCCGCGGCTGCCCGACGGGCGCACGCACCCGGACGAATACGTCAACGAGCTCCGGAATCCGCTGAAGCGGATGGAGAAGTTCGAGGAGATGGGCGCCTCGGACGACGCGGTGCACACGGCGATCGACTCGCGGCGGCAGATGATCAACGCCGCCAACTGGACGCTCGCGAGCGAGGACAAGACCCCGCGCGGCCAGGAGATCCTGCAGTTCGTCGAGGACAATCTCTACCCGCACCTCGACAACCTGATTCGCTGGCTCGGCGGCGGCGCGCTGCAGTACGGCTTCGGCGCGGTCGAGCCAGTCTACGCGTGGGGCGACTCGCCGCTCGTCGCGTCGATCTCGCGCGGCAAGGTGGTGCGCGCAACGGCCAAGAGCGGACAGCGGCGCATCTACCTCGCGAAGGTCGCGCACATCCGCCAGCGGTCGGTCGAGACGTTCAACATCAGCGAGACCGGCGATCTTCGCGAGATCTGGCAGTACGTGTACAACGGCGTGCGCTTCGCGCGCGTGAAGATCCCTGCCGAGAAGATCCTCAAGTGGACGTACAACCAGCAGGGTGACGACCACTGGGGCGTGCCGCCGACGCGGCACTGCTACAAGGCGTGGACCTTCAAGACGCAGCTCGAGCGGCTCAACATCCTGAGCTTCGATCGCTTCGGCGTCGGCGTGCCGGTCGCGGAGGAGGGCGAAGGCTGGACGGATGCCGAGCGCACGCGCCTCGCTGCGTTCCTGAAGGCGTTCCGCTCCGGCGACAGCGCGTACGTCATTCACCCGAACGGCGGCGGCATCTCGATCTTGTCCGGTGATGGCAAGATGACGATGTCCGGCCTCGAGTGGGTGAAGGCGTACAACGTCGCGATCGCGACAGCGTACCTCACGCAGCAGGACCAGGTCGCGGGGCAGGTCCACGGCTCGCGCGCGACGGTCCAGACGTTCTTCGAGCACCTCGAGGGGATCGTCCAGGCGGATTGCGAGGACCTCGCGAACATCGTCAACAACGGCCTCATCGTGCCGTTGGTGCTGTGGAACTTCGGGCCGCAGGATGCTTACCCGATGTTCGCGCCGTCGCAGCGGGTGCGCGCGGGCTCGGGGGTGGGTCAGATCATCCAGCAGTTGATCAGCGCCGGCGCGATCCACGTGCGGCCCGAGGACGAGGCCTTCCTCCGCGACATCGTGGGCCTGCCGGCGGTCGCGATCGAGACGTTGCGCCAGGACCAGGCGCAGCGCGACGCGCAGGCCGCGCAGATCGCGAACGCCAAGCCTGGTGACACGAACCCGGCGCATCCTGGAACGAACCCGGCAGATCGTGGAACGAATCCGGGGAATCGTGCACCGGCGGCGCCGGCGACCGAACCGCGCCCCAAGGTCGCGGCGACGCGTGCGCTGAGCAGCACGGATCCGGCGCCCGCCGGCACGCCGGATCCGGCGCAGCCCGGGCAAACGTCGTATCGCACGGCCGCGTTCACCGCGTGGGAGTACGCGATCCTGCGCCCCGACGTGCTCACGCGCGATCTCGATCTGCAGACGTCGCGCCTTGCCGCCGAAGCACACGATGTGCTGCGCGCGATCGACGACGAGCTCGCGCGCCAGGTGACGGCGCTCGCCGCCGCGGGGAGCGCCGCACTCTCGGGCGGCGTCAAGGCCATCGCGGTCCCCGCCTCACTGCACCAGCAACTCGTCGCCGCGCTCCTGGCCGGCGCGCAGCGCGCGCGCGACTACGGCGCGCAGGCCGTGCGCAACGAGATCGAGCGGCAGCTCGCGCCGCAGGGCATCGGCCCGCAGCGCGGCTACAGCCGCCTCACGCGCGCACTCGCCTCGACCGACGCGCCGCCGGCGGGCTCGCTCGAAGAACAGCGGCTCCGCGCGGAAGTCGAGGGCGCCGCGGCGGACGAGATCGATCGACGCGAACAGAGCGCCCGGAACGCAGCCCTCACGGTGCTCGCGCAAGCGGCTGGCGCTGCCGGTTCTGTCCTCGCGTCGGTCGCCTCGGCCGCCACGAAGTCGGCGCTCGTTGGTCTCAGCACCGGTCGCACCGCGCAGAACATCGAAGGGGTCGTCAACGTCGGTTTCGGGATCGGTCGCGTCGAAGAAGCGGACGCGATCCACGAGGCCGCCACCGGCGGCAACGGCGCCGGCGGCCGCGACAATCGCTCGGGCCTGCGCGACGCGAGCGGGCAGCCGATCGACATCGTCGCGATGGTCTACTCCGCGGTGATGGATCTCGGCACGTGCGACGAGTGCGCGAAGTGGGACGGCGCCGAGTTCCCGATCGACTATCCGCAGGACCACACCGGCGTGCAGTGCCCGAACCCGCGCTGCGCCGGCGGCTACGACCAATGCCGCTGCGTGTGGATCTACATCACGAATCTCGAAAGCGTCCCGCTGGTGCCCGCGGCGAAGGGGCCGGAGTCGGCGCGGAGGGTGCCGTGACGCTCCTGCGCACGAGCCTCCAGCGCGCCACGGTGCGCAAGCTCTCGACGCTTGCCGGGATCGTGCGCGGCCGCGACGCCGCGATCCGCTACGCCGTCGAGCTCGAGAGCGAGGATCGCACGGCCAGCATCGGCTTGGTCGACGCCGTCCTCGTGATCACCACGAGCCTCGACGATGCCGCGCCGACCGTGCTGCTCACGCGGCGCATCACGACGCTCGACAATCCCGCGGCGGGGCAGATCACCGACGACGCGATCGCGACCGGTACCGGCGCGCTCTATTTCGCGCTCTCGCCGAGTGACACCGCCCTGCTCCCGGACACCGCGGCCTTCGAAATTGTCGTGCGCGACACGCTCGGGCGGACGGAAACGCTCGACGAGGGGGCGCTGGTCGTGACGACGGCGAGCACGCCACCCCTGACGACCGGTGTGGTCGCGGCGGTCGCGATCATTCCGCCGCTCGTCATCGGCGACGATCGCCAGTTCGCGCTGACGGCGCAGGTCGTGGATGCACACGGGGTGCCGGTCCTCGGCCGGCCGCTGATTTGGAATTCGCTCAACACGGGCGTCGCGACGGTCGATGGCGATGGTCTCGTGACCGCGACGGGCGCCGGGATCGTGACGATCGCGGTGGCCTGCGACGGCGTCACCGGCTACTGCACCCTGGGCATTGGGCGCTACGGCATCGGCGGTGGGCGCAGCGCGCTGCTCGAGGGCAGTGGCCTCGGTGTGCAGACATTCCATGGTATCGGAACGCTGCACGGCCCGACGAGCCGCGCCATCGGTGCCGGCACGCTCGCGTTCGATGGAAACGGCGTGGGCGTGGCCACCGCGCTCGCCACGACCGGCGGCGGACGGGAAGCGTTCGCCGGATCCGGCGGGACGGCGACTGCGCGGACCACCACCGCGGGGAGCGGGGACAACGGGCTCTTCGTCGATTGGGTCGCGGATGCGGTGCACACGCCGGCGGGCCTCAGCTTCACCGGCGGGGCGGGTCGGCTCGCGCAGGACGCGGCGGGGATCTTTCAGGCGTTCGGCACCAACGTGCCGCGGATTACCTCGAGCTACGTGTTCGATCCGAACACGCTCACGTATGTGCCCGCATGGCTTCTCGAGTGCATCACTCGAACGAACAGCGCGCTCGGGAGCTGCGCGTTCGCGGATGGCACGTACTGGGGCGGTGCCGCCGCATTCACCATCACGGCCGCGCCCAGTTGCATCGCGGGGCAGTCGGCATACCTGCACACCGGCAATGGCGGCATCGGCACCAACCAGATCCGGACGCAGTCGATCGGAACGTTCGTTAGTGGACAGACGGACTGCCGATCGGTCATCCTCCAAAAGCCCGCATCGAATGCGTCGGCCGTGTCGGACATCGGCATCTACGACACGACCGCGAGCGCGTTCGTCTACCTCGTCCGATTCACCTGGTCCACAAAGACCTTCAGCCTGCTGAGTGGGACGGGCACGGCCGGCTACATCGATCTCGGGAACGGTTACATCCGCGTGTGGATCACCGCGACCGGGACTGCCGCGGGCACCGGCGCGAACGGCCACGGCCGAGCGGCATATCTCTACCCGAACGGCCAGAGCGGCTCGCCGACAACGGGCATGATCGTTGTGCACGAGCAGTTCGAGGCCAACGCCGCTTTTCCCTCCTCGCCGATCATCACGACCTCGGCCACGGTCACCCGAAGCGCCGAGACAGCCAGCGCGCCCTTTGTCGGCGTCCCGCAGGTGATGACGGCATATGTGCGCGGCAAGCAGATCAGTAACAGCCAGAGCAATACTGGGCTGCTCGATGTCGGTGGCTATAACGGCTCCACCCACGAGAGCTTGGTCCTGTTTCAGACGGCGACCAACCTCTCCACGGACCACTTCGCCCCCGGAGCGGGCGAGGTCGCCGCCGGGGTCGCGAAGCCGATCGACGGCGCCGACTTCGAGATGCGCGCGCTGCTGAACACGGACGGAAGCGTCACGACGGGGCTCGCCATCAACGGCGGCGTGGAGGCGATGTCGGCGACGAGTGCGGCCGCGGCCCTCACCGGCACGTTCGGCGCGCCACAGATCACCTTCGGCAAATACGCGGCGACGTCGGCCGGCATCTGGGCGCTCCGCGCGATCAAAGTCGCGCGCGGCGTGCAGACGCTGGCGCAGATGAGGGGCTTCGCGTGAGCGCATTCTCAACGCTGTATCGCTGCGCCGCGCAGCCGACGATGAACGATGGAACCGGCGCGCAGATCGCGGATCCCAGGCAGCACCACGTCGGCGGCGATTGCTATCACGGCCAGCCAGGCACCCACCTGCCGGATACCGCAACAGTGCTGCGCGACGGTACAACGGCGTGGACGTGGAACGACGTGGCGCTCGAGCTAACCGACAGCGAGCGCGCCGCGATCGTGCCGCATCGCTGGGACGACGAACCCACCGATAGTGATCTCGACGTGACGCAGTGGCCGCTCCTTACTCCTCCACCGCAATGACCTCTGCCGAGGCGAGCGAATTATGAATCTCTCGACGTTGTCGATCGATACCATGCTGGATGCGCTGAGCGCGACCTTGAACAACGGGTATCTCAAGGTCTATGGCCACGCGAGTGGCGGCGCCAGCACGGACGGTGCGCCGCCGGCGGATGCTGACACCGCCCTCGGGACACAGACGTTGCTGGTCACGCATCGCTTCGCCGCCGGGGCGTTCGGGGCTGCGGCGCTGCGACAGATCGTGGCGAACGCGATCGCGTCGGTCGCCGTCGCCGCGACGGGAACGGCGCGTTTCATCCGATTGCTCAAGGCGGACGGCGCGACGGTGGTCGCGGATCTCACCCTCGGCGCGTGCACGATGACCGTCGCCGCACCGGGGGCGGCGAAGGGCGCCGTCGTGGTGCCGGTCAATGCCCTCGCCGCGCCGGTGTATCAAGGCGACCGCTTCCTCGTGGGCGGCAACAAGGTCCTAACGGTCGGCGCCGACGCGAATGCGGGCGCTGTTTCGGTCACCGTCGCCGCGCTCGCCGATGCGATCGCCGCGGGCGAGACCGCGACGTATGACATGGTCTGGAACTCGGCGCAGCTGCAGCTCAACGCGGACAACGCGATCTCGGCGCTCACGATCAGCCTTCCGAAGGGGCTGTGAGCATGCGCCGCCGTATCGCTCTCGAGGCGAGCGCGCCGGACGCACGGCGGCACGTGGCCGCCGCGCTCACGAGTCTCTCCGCGGGCGACGGGATTCTGCAGGCCGACGGCACACTCTGGAGTCACGCCGCGACGCTCGGTACGCGCGTGAAAGGCGATCCCTTCACGATCGATCAGGCGACGGTCGAGAACTTCGTGCACGTGTTCTCGAGCGGCTATCCGCAGAAGGTGCCCGTCGACTACGACCACGCCTCGACGTCGCCGGATCCGGAGATCCGAAAGCTCCGCGCGCAGGGGCAGGTGCCGAAAGCCGGCGACGTGCTCGAGCTCAAGGGCGTGTTCGCGGCGGCGGACTTCACGGGTGCGCTCAAGACCGCCGCGGAGCAGCTCGCGACGAAGGCCGGCCGCGCCCTCGACGATCCGCGGAACTACGGCCTCTGGATGCGCTGGAAGCCGACGTCGCGCGCGCTCCAGCGCATCAAGGACGGCGAGTACTCCGAGCTCTCGATCACGTTCGACGACGACTGGCCGGACAACAGCACTGGCACGGGGCAGGGGCCGACGATCATCGCCGTCGCGCTCACGAACCTGCCGTTCCTCGACGACATGCTTCCGGTCGCGGCTTCGCGATTGGAGCCCGCCGCGGCGGATCCGCGATCACTCAACGCTCCGGAGAGAACTATGACGCAGAAGTTGACCGTCCTCTCGGTGGTCGCGGCCATGCTGGGAAAGGCCGTGAGCACTGACGACGAGGCCCTGACCGAACTGCAGGCGCTCCAGCCGCAGCTCAAGTCAATGCGCGAGTACAACCAGGTCATCGTCGCCGAACTCGGCGAGAGTGACCCGCTGAAGGCCGTCGCGAAGATCCGCGAGTACCGGACCTCCGCGGAGACGGCGCAACGCGACGCGGCCGAGCAAAAGAAGGCCGCGATCAAGTCGACCGTCGAGAACACGGTGAAGGAGTACGAGAAGGCGCTCACCGTCCCGCTCCGCGAGATGATGGTGCGCCAGCTCACCGGCGAGCTCGAAGCGGGCAAGAAGCTCGAGGACAGTGAGACGCTCAAGACCCTCAAGTCGCTGAAGCCGCTCGGCATCACCGAGCGCGCGTCCGGCGCGGACGACGGCTCCTCGAGCGCGACGAGCGAGGACGACGAGAAGCTCGACGCGAAAGCGAAAGAGCTGATGCAGAGCGATCCCGAAGTGAAGGCGATGTACGCACGCGAAGGGTTCAGCAAGGCGTTCCGCCTCGCGCTCACCAAGGCCGACAAGCTGCTCGGCGCGAAGACGGCGTAAGCCGGCGGCGCGCGCACTGACGTTCACCTCACCGCTTCCTCCTTCAAGGACTGCTCATGAGCACCACGACGACGGGCCCCAAGGGCCCGCGCAATCTGAACACCGCGATCGCGGGCGGCGTCATCCTCCGCGGCACCGCGGTCAAGCGCGGCGCAGACCAGAACACCGCGGTCCAGGCGACCGCGAACAGCGACAACCTCGGCATCGCCGCGGACTATCAGGACACGGCCGGGCGCACGTTCTCGTACCACGGCCCGGGCTCGAACTGCGAGGTGCGGACCGGCGCCGCGGTCGCGCTCGATGCGCTGCTCGCCAGCGACGCGAACGGCAAGCTGATCACCGCGACGACGGGCCAGCACGTGACGGCGATCGCGCGCGAAGCGGCGACGGCCGCGGATCAGCTCATCGCGGCCGAGACGGCGCCGCGTGGCATGGTCGCCCCGTAATCGGCGCGCCGCAGCTCCCGACGTTTTCGCTCTCTCGAGCTTCTTCGACCCCTTCGACCCCATTCAGGAGTTGACATGACGTACCGCAATCCCTCGACCGCGCGCCGCCGGGAGCTGACGCAGGACCGCGTCTCGCGCGTCCATCAGCCGGCGTTCCTGCAGAGCGTCGCGATCGGCTTCTCCAACCCGCTGCTCATCGCCGAGCGGATCTGCCCGACCATCGGCGTCGCCAAGCAGTCGGACCTCTATCGCGTGTTCGGCCGCGACACGCTCCGCACGCACGAAACGCGTTGGGCGCCGGGCACCGTGCCGAACGCGATCACGGCGCGCTGGTCGTCCGACTCGTACTTCTGCGAGCTGCGGAAGCTGCGCATCGCGCTCACCGATGCGGAGCGGAACAACAGCGACAACGATCTCGACCTCGAGGCGAAGTACACCGAGAAGGTGACCAACGCGATCGACGTCGGCCGCGAGAAGCGCGTGGCGGACATGTTCACCACGGCGGCCAACTACTCCGCGTCGCACAAGATCGCGAAGGCGGGCGGCTCGGAGTACGACCAGGCGGCGGTGCTCTCGACCGCGCAGATCATCCTCGATCTACAGACGGTCGCCTCGGCCATCGCGAAGGACGCGATCGTGCCGTCGAGCATGCTGAGCGTGGTCATCCCGCAGCCCGTGTACGACGCCGCGGTCAAGAACAACACGGCGATCCTCGATCGCATCAAGTACACGCAGACCGGCGTGGTCACGACGGACCTGCTGCGCGCCCTGCTCGACGTGAAGGAAGTCATCATCGCGCAGGCGATGTACACCGGCTCGGGCCCGGAGACGGCCGATTCGGACGTCATCAGCGCGTACGTGCCGACGTACCTCTGGGGCGACAGCATGTGGGTCGGCCTGGTGAACGCCGGCGAGAACGAGGGCGTGCCGTGGTTCGCGCGCACGTTCCGCTGGAACGGCGAGACGAGCGGCGCCGACCGCCAGACCCGCGTCTACCGCGATTCGGACGAGGGCACGGAGCAGGACTGGATCGAGGTCAAGGAAGCGCGCTCGGAGAAGCTGAGCTTCGCCGACGCGGGTGGCCTCATCACGAACTGCCTCTCGACGATGTAATCGCGCCGCGGCGCGTCGTCGTCAACGCGTAGAGCGCTGACGACGGCCCGCCGGCGGTTCGCCTTTTCCTCTTTCCGGACGTCTCATGGACCCCAAGCACGCCCCCGCCGGATCCGGCGGGGCCTCGCTCGCAAAGCCAGACGAGGACAACGCCCCGGTCAACGCGGCGCTCCTCGACAACTCCACGTTGGCGGATCGCCTCGAGCAAATCGCGAAGCGCGCTGGCGCCGCGAACACGCGCGATGCGATCGCCGAAGCCGCGACGCGCCTGCGGGCGCTCGGCGCCGCCGGCGTCGTCGGCAACGTGGCCGACGCCGACGCCGCGGGCAATGTCCCCCTGTGGCTCGACAGCACGGTCCACGTGCATCGGCCCGATGCCAACGAGAAGCCCACGCTTCACGTCGTGAAAGGCGGGTGCCTCGTGAGCGCGACCGATCTCACCGCCGCCGAGATCGACGAACTCACGGCGCTGCGCGTGATCCGGTTCGCGACGCCCGCGGAGCTTCGCGCCGCCGCGGCGCGCGTGGCGAGCGGAGCGAAGTAGTCGATGGACACGTACGGCGTCGTGGCCGCGGACGTCGCGGCGGAGCTGCCCGGCTTATTCCCGGGTGGTTTCACTGTGTCGACGGTGCCGACGCTCGCGCAGGTGACGAGCGCGATCGCGACGGCGGATACGATCGTCACCCTGCACGTGCAGAACGCCGCGGGGCAGGCGCCGTCGATACAGGACCGCGCGGCGCCGGTCGCGAAGCGCTTCATCGTGGATTGGGTGAAAGCGCAGGTGATTCGCATCGTCTACGCGGCGCAGGATCCCGCGCAGGTCGCGGCCGCCGCCAAGCCGTACGCAGATCTCGCGCAGGAAGCGAAGGACGCGATCACCGCGATGGGCGCGCAGGCCGAAGGGCTCGGTGAAGCTTCGCCGCGCATTCAGGTCCCGTACACCACCGCACCGCGCGATCTCGTCGTCGGCGATCGCGATCTCGATCCCTGCACGCCCTTCCGCGAGCGGAGGTTCTGACCGCCCATGTTCCGCGTGCGCCTGGTGGTGGAGAACGAGATCGTGATCGATCGCGTGCTGGCGGGCATCGAAGCGCGCGCGCGAAACGTCGCGCCCGCGTGGCCGGCCGTGGTGCGCGCGTTCCAGACCATCGTGCGCCGCGCGTTCGACACCGAGGGCGGGAGCACGGGCGCACCCTGGGCACCGCTCGCGCCGCGCACGCAAGCGGATCGTCGGCGGCACGGCTTCCCACCGGCGCACCCGATTCTCGAGCGCACCGGCGCACTCGCGCGCGCGCTCACGATCGGCGAAGGCGCGTACGTCTCGATGCAGCCGACGCGCATGGAGTACCGGCTCGGCGCGGCAGTCGGGTATTTCACGTATCACCAGAGCACGCGTCCGCGGACGCGGCTGCCGCGACGTGCCCCGGTGCTGCTCACCGCCGACGATCGCACGGCGATGATGCATCCGATCCGGCTCTACATCACCGGGCGCGACGTGCACGCGCCGCGCCGGGCGGCGTGGACGGGCGGGGCCTCGTGAGCGTCATCGACGTTCGCGATCTGACGAGTGCGCTGCTCCAGGATGACGCGCTCGGTCTCGCGGCCACCATGGAGCGGCTCGGCGGCGCGAGCGTCGCCCTCAACTTCGTCGCGTGGAAACGCGCGGCGATGCTGCAGCCCACCACCGCGGCGAACGTGTACGTGACGCCGGAAGGGTGGCAGCCGGAAGTGCGGCGCCAAGCGGACGTGCGCGAGGCGGTCATGCAACTCCGCATTGGCTACGAGTCGTTCCAGGCGGACGCGGAGCTGCTCGAGCAGGAGCTCGCGATCGCGGCGACGGCGCTCGCGCAGGTGCTCGACGGACTCCGCGCCTACTCCGACGCGCACGGCGGCACCGTCGTCGACGTGATCGATCCGCTGCAGTACGCGTTCGGCCAATTCCCCGGCGGCACGAGCGCCGGATTCACCGTCATTCTCTCGATCGAGGAGCAAGCACAATCATGAGCGACGAGCTGAAATCCCCGCAGCCGCCCCGCGAGTCGTATCCGCGCGTCGCCGGCGCGAACGACGCGGAGCACGGCAACGCGACCGCGCACCAGTCCGACGAGGCACTCGCGGCCGCGCTCCCGCCGGATCCGGCCATCGCCGATGACACCGGCGAGTTCGACGAGCCCGCCGCCGCCCCTGACCACGCCGAGGAGGCCTGACCATGTATCGCGCCAAACTCTTCGCCGTGCTCGTGAAGGTCGAGCCGACGTCCGGCGTCGACGCCACGCCGGATCCGGCCGTCGACGCGGTGCGGTGCATCGGCATTCCCACGATTCAGGTGGGCTTCCTCGACGACGGTGACCGGAGCGACGAGCAGACCGGCGTGCTCGGGATCCCGGACGACGCGCCCGCGGTCGGGCAGTACGGCAAGCTCGATGTCGCGGTGCATGTGCGCGGCGCCGGCGTCGCGTACAACAGCACGAGCGCGAAGCCCGAGTGTGACGCGCTCCTCCGCATGAGCGGCCTCGCGCGGACCGTCACGACGACCGTCGGCACCGAGTCGATCGACTACACCACCGCGGACACGAACATGGAGACCGCGACCGTGTGGGGCTACACGAGTGCGGGGAAGTTGATCAAGCTCGTGGGCTGCGTCGCCACGATGAAGTGGAGCTTCGAGGCGGCGAAGCGTGGCGTGTTGACGTTCTCGATCACCGGCAAGGTCGAAGCGATCACCGAGGCCGGGGTGCCCGGCACGCTGGCGTTTTCGAGCGTGATCGGTCCGGCCTTCGCCGGATCGACGGTCACGATCGGCAGCTGGTCGTCGGCCGCGGGCAGCGATCCGCTCATTCTGCGCAAGGTCGAGGGGGATCTCGGCAACACGCTGGCGGAGCTGCCGAGCGCGGGCGCGGCGGACGGACACGCCGGCTACGTCATCAGTGACCGTGTCGTCTCGCAGACGGCCGAGTTCAACGCGGGCGCGCTCACGTCGTTCGACATCTTCAACGTCGCGAAGAGCGCCGGCACGTCGAAGCCGACGATGCAATACCAGCTCGGCACGACGACGCAGTACAACCGGCTCATCGTCAACACCGGGCGCTGGCAGATCAAGGCGCCGACGCCCGGCAACGCCAACCAGATCGCGACCTATTCGCTCTCCGGTAAGCTGTCCGCCGCCTCCGAGACGAATAGCGGCCGCGAGATCCGTTTCCGCTTCAACTAATCCGAGGACTCGCATCATGGCGAAGATGAGAAAGCGCCCGCCAGAGTCGTGGAGCTACGTGCTGCGCGCGGACCGCGCGTTGCCGTTCGATCAGCAGTCGCGGTTCACACTGAGTCCACTCTCGCACGGCGAGCGCGCCGCGATGCGCGACGACTTGGTACGGACGCGCTACGCGCCGGACGGCTCGCGTGATGTCGCGCCGCGCACGCATCAGAATGCACGAGAGCTGGTCCTCGGCCACCTCACGTCGATCGAGAACTTCCCGGTCAGCGCCGCGCAGCCGTGGCCCTCGGATCGCGAAGCGCGCGAGCGCTACCTCGAGCTGCTCGAGGACGACGACGTGCTCGAACTCGGCGACGAGATCTGGGCGCGGAGCACGCTCGGCCCCGAGGAGCCCGCGGTGGGAAACTCCTGGCCGCCCGAGCGCACATCGAGCTCGGGCGGCACCTCGGCGGTCGGGAGCTCTACGACTGCAGCGTCTGCGCACAACGACCCGAGCTGAAGATGATGCTCGGGCACGATGGACCGCCCGGGCAGTTCTGGATGGAGAACCTGATCACCGGCGAGCCCTTGCAGCGCTGTCCCGTGCGCGCGCTGCAACTCGCCGCGCACGACCGGCCAGCGCTGGCCGCCGAGGTGGAGCGGTACACCGAGACGTACTACCCCGCGTACGAGGACGGCCACCTCCTTGGCGCGGGCGGCATCGCGGACCAGCCGGCGCGCTATCTCGAGCTCATTGGGCTCGTGCGCGGCGTCCGGCGACGCGCGCAAGCGAAGTGGGACGAGCTCACGAAGGCCAACCAAGACGAGTGACCGAGGCACCGTTCGCGTGACGGCACCAACTGGCGACAACATCGCGATCGCAGTCGAGACGAGTGCGGACCTCACCGGAACGCAGGCGGCGCGACACGAAGTGTCCGCGCTCGCCCAAGAGGCGACGGCGGCGACCGAGCAGATGGCTCAGGGTGCGGTGCAAGCGGCAGCGGGCCAGGAGACGCTCGCGGCTGCGACAGCCAAGGCGAGCGCCCAAGCCGATGCGGGCGCTGCGAGCGCGAACAAAGCGTCGTCGAGCCTGACCACGCTGGGGAAGGCGGGCGCCGATGCCGGTGCGCGCGCCGGGGCCGGACTCGCGGGTGTGGCCGGCGATGCACAGACGCTCGCGAGTAGCGTGAACATCGCGATCGGCGAGTTCGAAGCCTTTGGACAAGCAGTCGACGTCACGAGTCTCCGCGCCGTGCAGGCGTACCGACAGCAGGGTGATGCCCTGGCCGCAAACCTCGCCAAGCTGGGCGCCACAGACGCCGAGATCAATCGCATTGGCACGTCGATCGCGCGCGTTGAGCGCGCCGCGGGCGCCTCGCTCGTTCCGATCCCACCCGAGGATGTGCAGCGCCTTGAGGTGATCCCGGGGAAGGCCCGCACCGGCGCGAACTCGCTGGCGATCCTCACGCAGGCGGCACTGGCCGGGCAGGGAAGCCTCGCCGGAATGGCCACGGCGGCCGGCGGTTTGGCCACGGGACTCGCGGGCGTGACGGACAACGCGAAGCTCGCCGCGGGCGCGGCGGGCATCGGTGCGTTGATCACCGTCGGCGTGCTGCTCTACGAGACGTACAAGCGCGCGAAGGACGAGATCGTCAGCGCCGCGAGCCCGGAGGTCATTGCGCATCTCGGCCACGACACGCTCACGCAGGCAAAGAAGGACCTCGCCAACTACACCAAGCTGCGCGATCAAGCACAGCAAGAGGCGGCGCAAAAGGCGACCGGCACGATCCTCGATCTGATCCCGCACACGGCGGCGTACGAAGCGGAGAAGCACTATGAGACGCTCGCGCGGAATGTTGAAGAGGCGACGAAGCGGGTGCTCGAACTCGAGCATGCGGAGCGCATCCGCGCGATCGAGCTCGCCCAGAGTGCGCGTGATGAGATCGCGAACAATCGCCGGCTCCTGCAGCTGGAGCAGGACCGCGCGGCGCACAAGAAGAACGATTACCAGCTCTCGCTCGAGCAGAACGAAACGGAGCGCCGTCAGCGGGCGGCCGAGATCGAGCAGCAGTTCCGGCATCGCGACGCGAATGGTCAAATCGTCGCCCTCACCGCCGAGGAGGTGCGGCTCCGCGATCAGCTGCTGGCGCAGAACGACGCGATCGCGCGCGCCAAGGGACTGCAGCTCCAGTACGACTACCAGATCGCGCTGCAGACGGCGACGGCGCAGCGTCTCGAGGGAAGCGACAACGCGGCCGAGCGCGTGCGCGGCCGGCTCGAGGAGATCGAACTCGAGCGCCAGGCGGAAATTCAGAAGACCGGTGACGTCTACAACGCGAACCTGAACGCGGAGCAGAAGAAGCGACAGCTCTATCGGGATACCGCGGCCGCGGCAAACGATGCCGCGAAGTCGATCTTCGATGTGTTACGGAGTTCCAACGAGAAGACGCTGAAGGCCGTCGGGACCTTCGGAGAGAGTTTCCGGCGCATCGTCATCGGTGCGGATGCGGCGCGCGCGCTCGTCAAGGCGGCGCACGAAGGCGCCGAGGCCATCGCGTCGCTCGCCGCGGGTGACTTTCGCGGGGCGGCTTTGCATGGCGCGGCCGCGCTCGAGTTCGGGAAGGCCGCGGCGCTGGGCGCCCAGGAATCCCTCGGGGCGGGCGGCGGTGGCGGCGCCGGATCCGGCGGGGTGGCGAGCACCAACGCTGGCAGTGCGACGTTCGCCCCCAATGCGCCGCAGGGCGGGGCGGCCGTCATTGTGAATCTCCTTACGACGAATCCCTACACGGGTGAGAACGTTGCGACGACGAGCTACTACCTGAATCGGCAAGGTCTGCTGAACCGCCCAATATATGTTCCCCCGACGACCGGCCTCATGCCGGCGGGAGTGTAGCCATGCCGCCGACGACGCCGCTGCTGCTGCTCGATAACGTCTTCGACACGTCCGTGCTGTACCTCGGCGCGACGCTGAGTGCGTC
The DNA here is from genome assembly GCA_035547615.1 of Gemmatimonadaceae bacterium. Lineage (GTDB taxonomy): Bacteria > Gemmatimonadota > Gemmatimonadetes > Gemmatimonadales > Gemmatimonadaceae > JAQBQB01. The sequence continues at coordinate 22,969 of DASZUN010000118.1, forward strand.
CGACGCACAGACGGGGCATGAGGCATTCCGGGTCGCGGATTATCGCCGCGAGCGCACGTGGTGGCAGCCGGCCAGCGACGCCGGGGTGCTCGGCTACCACTCCGTGGTTGTACAACTCCCGACCGCCCGCGCCGTCGATTATCTCGTGCTTGATCGCGGCCACAACCTCGCGGGACTGACGATCTACCTTGAGTCGTCGAACGACGGTGCGAGCTGGGTTGCGGACGGGACATTCGTGGAGCTGACGGTGCCGGCATCCGGCACGATCGGCGGCACACCGACGGCGCCCGCCATGGCGAATACGGAGGAAGGCGTCACGTGGACCCTCTTCACGGCGCTCCCGGCGGCACTCTGGTGGCGCATCCTCATTCCGGCGTCGACGGGCTTCCTTCCGATCGTGCCGGGCGTCATGGCCGGGCTTCGCACGCAGCTGCTCGGCCACAGCAGCGTGTACGACGAAGACGCCGGCGGCCGCACGCAGACGACCCAACAATCGACCGCGGGCTATCTCGCGAGCGACACCACGTATGCGTGGCGCACCGCGGTGCTCGATCTCAAGCTGATCGGCGCGACCGAGTACGACGCCACGATGCGCATGCTCCGCGCGCTCCTCTTCGCGAAGAACCAGCCGGCGATGCTGTTCATGGACTACGCCACGTATCCCGAGCGCGGTTGGCTCTATCGCTATGACGGCGCGAGCTGGGGGATGGCGAAGTCACGCGTGTATCGCGGCGGCCGCATTCCGCTGCGTGAGCTCTATCCGGTGTTGGGCTGACGATGCCGCGCACACTCGACCCGCGCCTGCTGCAAGTCCTCGATCGCGCGAACCCGAACGTCTGCGACGTCGTCGAGGTGAATGCGGTCGATGTCGGCCAGGTGCTGCGGCGCGCGGCCGATCAGTTCTTGCTCACCCCGCCCCTCGTCAGTGAGACACCCGCCGCATCGCTGGCCGCCGATCCGGCCGGCGCCATCACGATCGCGAGCGACCCCGCCGGGACGACGATCGCAAACTTCGCGGTGCGCAGCGCGACGACCGTGCAGATCGGCCACGCGTTTCCGATTCCCGCGACGACCGCGAACCATGAGGACATCGCGCGCGGGATGCAGTGGGCTGTCGATCCCGCGTTCGGGCGCGCCGTGCTCCAGTCGTTCAGCGCCACGGTCCAGCGGAAGAGCACGAACGTTCGCAATGATCTGCTGCTCCAGATCTATCGACGGCGCAACACGGCAACCCGCGGCGTGCTCAGTGTCTTCGTGCCCGTCCTCGCCACGGCGGCGCGCTGGAAGAACACCGAGGCCGCGTGGACCGCGGATAGCGGGCGCACGGCGACGGTCACGTTCGATTTCACCGACCAGCACATCGAGCTGGGTCTGGAGAACTTGCCGCCGCTCGGTGACGCGTACGGTGAGGAGCAGACCTACTACTTCGTGCTCACACCGGCGAACGCGACGGACGACGACCTGTTCGTCTGGTTCCTGGATCAGACGACGGCCACGCAGGTGCCGAATATCGGCACCTTCACCTGGGCGGCGTTCACACATCCGGAAGGGTCGATCGACGGGAACTGGTTGCCGGTTACGCCGGTTGCCGCCGGCGCGCCGTGCAGTACGCTCGTGCTCAAGGCGTTCGATGCCAGCACGCAGCTGGTGTACGCGCTCGACTGCGGGGCCACGCCCCAGGTCGGGAGCGTCGGCCGCGTCGTGTTCGAGCGCGGCGTGGCCACCGGGACGAGTGCGACGCTCGAGCTGTCCACCGCCGGATCCGGCGGCCCGTGGACCGCCGTGTCGGACGGCGACGCGCCCGCGATCGCGCAGCAGACCTATCACGTGCGCGTGACGTTGACGGCGAGTGCCGATCACCGGCGCGCGCCGCGTGTGAGCGCCGTCGGCGTCGAGTTCCGGACGCCGATCGACGTGTCCGCCGAGGCGATCGTCGACCCGATCGCCCAACAGATCGACGTGCCGTTTCTCGCGGCGGGCATCGGGGAGGGCAGCGTCACCGTGCTGCGCACGGGCCAGCGCGATCATCGGGATCCCGGCTCGGACCTCGCCTCGCGCTACGCCGCCAGCCAGCTCGAGGTCGACGTGCGCCTCGGGAGCCGGCATCCGCTCGTGCCGCGCGCGGCGTGGCTCCTCGGCGACCGCGCGTTCGTCAACAATCGTACGCCTGGTGCGAGCGCGGAGCAGTTCGGCCTCCTGAGCTATCTCAAGATCCTCAAGCAGAAGATCCCCGTGCGCACGGAGACGGTGAACACGGTGCACACGGTGACCGCGGCCACGCCCAGCGGCGTGACCGTCACACCGGAACTGCCGGAGATCCAGGGGAGCAATCTGGCGCACGCGTACTCGGGCCAGGGGTACTACCTCCGCGTCCGGCAGTCGACACAAGCCGGCGTGGGCAGCGGGTATCTCCAGACGATCGACGACAACACGGCGCCGGACACGGTCACGTTCATCGAGGCGATGCCGGGCACGCTCGCCGCCGGCGACGTCGTCGAGGTCCACAGCGCGCAGTTCGCGCAGATCCCGCTCACCTGGCAGGACGCCGATCCCGCCGACGTGTGGTGGGAGATCCTCACCGTACACTGCGCCGTGCCGCCGGAGCGCATCGGCCGCAGCGATCTCGCGGGCGCCGCGCGGAGCGGCATGCCGCCGCACGTCGCCGATCGCGCGCCGGGGGATCCGGCGACGCAGGCGAAGCTCACGGTCACGCTCGAGCTCAAGGACGCCGAGGACGCGAACACGCTGATCGATCAGCTGTCGTTCCTCATGGGGGGCGCGACGGTCGAGATTGCGGGGCAGATCTGCTTTCGGCAGATCTACCCGCTCCGCGACCCGAACGGCAACATCGTCGTGGCGCCCGAGCCGATCGCCGCAACGTTCGACGTGCGCAACACGAGCGCACTCGCCACGCCGGTCGGGCTCGAGCAGCGGATACCCTCGCTAGCGTGCGATTATGGTGTGAACACGACCGCGGTCGGTGACACGACGCCGCCTGCGCTCACGACCGTGTTTGCGGACGCTGACGCGCTCGCGTGGCTCGAGGCGCAACCCGTCGACGATCTCGCCGCGGCCGCGGTGCCCGACACGATCGCGCGCTGGTGCTACAACTCAAGCGACCAGGGCGCCTATCTCGCTGGCATGCTCACGCAGCAGGTGGTGCGCGCCGCGAGCACCGGGCTCCGCGTCTGGACGTGGAACGCCGTCGATCGCCAGCCGCAGGTGGTCGTCGGCGATCGCGTCGTGGTGATCACGGATCAGTACACCGACTACGACCCGGCGCGGCAGCTCCCGATCCGCGGCTGGTGGGCGTTCCCGCTCGTCGTGGTGAGCGTCGCCGGCGGCGGCCGGCAATTCCGCGGCTACATGCTCGGGCTCTCGGACGCGGTGCAGCTCCGCGGCGGTCCGGGCGAGCTCGTGGTCTCCGCGCCGTACACGGTGATCGCCACGCCCACCGAGAGCGCGAACAGCGGGACCGTCACGCTCGTCGTGACCGATCCATCGAACGTCTTCAAGACCACGGCGGTCGATGGGACCGTTGTCGCGGCGATCTCGTGGCACGTGACCGTCGCCGGTGTCACCACGATCCAAGATTCGACGACGAAGCCCGGGACCGGGACCGCCGGGACGTATACGAAGACGGTGACGCTCGATCCGCTGCACCCGATCATGGTGGTCGCGATCGGACACTTCACCGACGACACGCACGAGCCGCTCGGCTCGTGGACGTTCGACTACAACAAGGTCTCCGACGTCGCGAATCTCACCGTCGCGAATCAGGGCCCCACCGCGACCGTCACCGTCGATTGGGACACGGACACGCAGACCGGCGCGAACGGCGCGCGCTACTCGCTCGATGGCGGGAGCACGTGGACGTCGACCGTGACGGTCACAGCGGCGCTCCTGTCGCAGTTCAACATCGCGCGGCTCGCGACCAAGCAGACGTTGATCGTCCAGGCGAAGAACAAGCTCGACGGCGCGTGGGGCAACCAGAGCACCGTCGAGATCGACGCCTACGTGAGCGAGGGGCCCGCGTACGACGTGCACGTCGTCGAGGCGCCGACGTTCTCATCGATCTATTGGTCCGTCACGAACGGCACCGCGACGCTCTCGATCAACGGCGGCGCCGGCGCGACGCCGCCGGCGAGCCCGTTCGCGGTCACGCGGCCACCCGCCGGCGGCACGAAGTACACGTACACGTTCACGTTCGTTGCCGGCGGCCAGACGATCACCGACAGCGTCGACGTGTTGCCGATCGATGCGGACACGGTCACGCCGAACCTCACCGTCACGCCCGGCGCGCCCACCGCAACGACGCAGCCCTATACCGTGTTCGCGTCGAACCCCAAGACCGGCGGCGCCGCGAACACCTTAAGCGCCACGAACACCGGCTGCACGATGACGATCGGCGCGACGACGTACCCGGACGGATCGACCGTGGCGATCACGAGCAGCACGATCGTCACAGCGAACCGGCCGAGCTCTACGACGACGACGCAGGCGAAGCTCAAGTTCGACGCGAGTGTCACCGGCGGCGGCACGGAGTCGATCGTCGTGGACGTCACGCCGCAGCTCAATCTCGGGCCATCGCTGCAGGTGAATGCGACGCCCGCGACGAGCAGCTACAGCATCACGTGGACCGGGACCGGCACGATCACGCTCTCGATCGACGGCGGCTCGTTCGCGACGCCGCCGTCCTCGCCGATCACCGTGACGCGGAACAGCACGGACCATGTGTACACTTTTCAGGCGGTCGCGGACGGGCAGACCGTCCGGCAGCAAGTGCTCGTGCCGGCGCTCGGGAGCTCGGGCACGAGCGGCGTGATCATCAGTTCCGTCGCCATTCTCGTGACCAGCGAGGCGAGCGACACGTTCGAGATTGACGTCGGCCCGATCTACGGCACGTACGACCACCTCGAGTACGCGTGGCTCTCGCCCGACGTCGACAGCGGCGCCGAGCACGCGCTCGGGAGCACGAACACGTTCACGTCGACCGCGCTCAATCCCGATTCCTCCGGCTCGTTCATTCGCACGGCCCAGGGCTACTGCCGGGCGTACGACGCCGCGAGCAACCTGCTCGCCTCGGCGTTCGGCTCGGTGACCTTCAAGGCCGGGCCGAGCTTCTGATGCCTCGTCATTCCTCTCACCCTCTCGCGCGGAGTCCCGGCGCATGACGCCCACCAGCTCACCCGGAAGTGAACCGGCCGCCGCGGCGCCCGCGGCCGCGTCGATCGAGATTGCGCGCCCGACGGTGCAGTACACGACCGGGGCGCCGCACGTCGTCGTGCAGTTTCAGCGGCGCTCGAAGCGCACCGGCCACTGGCTCGCGCCCGAAACCTTCCACCCGACGCAGGCCGCGCTGGCGGCGCACGCCCCAGCCGGATCCGGCGCCGGCTACTGGGCCGATGCCGAGGTCGAGCGCGAGCTCCTCGTGTATCTCGCCACGGAGTACGGCATCACGAACGCGGTGATCGTGGACGATGCCGCCGCGGCGCCGGCACCGGCGCCCGCACCGGCGCCTGCACAGGCGGCGGGCGACGCGGCGGCTGCGGAGCCGGCCCCGTGACGCGCCGCGCCGCGCGCGCTCTCTCGGTGAGCTCGGTGCTCCTGGCCACGCTCCTCTTCGTCGCGATCACCGCGGCCGAGGGCGCGAATGTGATCGCGGTGCCGCTGCCGAGTGCCGCGACCGTAATCGAAACGTTCGCGCTCGCGCTGGTCGGCGAGATGATTCGGCGGGTGCTCAAAAAGCTCGATCGCGTCGGCGAGAAGTGCGATGCCACGCACGAGGCGTTCGGGAAATTCGAGACCCGCATTCAGACCGCGATCTTCGACCGCGGCGCGCTCATCGATGAGGTGCGCGACCTCCAGTCAACCGTGTACCGCGACGAGCCGCCCGCGGCGCCGCCTCCGGGGTTCACGATCGCGCCGCGCGGGACGCCCGCCAAGGCGACGTCGTGATGCGCAGGCCGTGGCTCGAACGCCAGGAGGCGCGCGTCGCGGCCGCCGTACGCCACGCGGTCACGTACGCCGCGGGCTTCCTGCGCGAGCACGCGCCGGAGTCCTCGGTGCGCCTCTGCATGGTGATGTTCGCCGCCACGGCCTGCTTCGAGGCGCATCGGATCGTGTCGTTCGCGTTCGTCAATCCGACGGCGCACGAAACGGTGCTCGAGCTGATCGGCGTGCTCACGGTGCTCGTCGGCACCGGCGTGGGCTCGATGGCGTTGCGCACCCGGAGCGCCGCCAGCGCGGCGGCGCTCGCCAACCAGGTTCTCACGCGGGCGGCCGAGGGGTTGCCCGCGAGCAGCACGGAGACGCCGGCCGGATCCGGCGAGCACCCATAGAGCGGAGCATCCCATGAAGATCAGCGTCGCGAAGAATGCCCACCTCGAGGCGTGGAAGCAGACGATCCTGCAGCAAGCCGTCGATGCCGCGGTCATCGCGGCCGCGCAGCTCGGCGACGTGCCGCCGGCGCTCGGGCCCGTCACCGTCGCACAGTTCCTTCTCGAGTCGGGGTGGGGCCAGTCGGGGCTCTCGAAGAAGGCGAACAACTACTTCGGCATGAAGGCGCGCGACGGCGATCCTGCCATCACGCTGCCGACGCACGAAGTGGTGCACGGGCAGGACGTCACTGTCGCGGCCAAGTTCCGCCGGTTCGATTCGATGGCCGACTGCTTCGCCGCACACGCGAAGCTACTCTGCGACGCACCGGCGTATGCGAAGGCGCGCACGCACGGGGATGATCCGATCGCGTTCGCGCACGCCCTCACCGGCGTCTACGCGACGGATCCGCAGTACGGCGCGAAGCTCGAGGCGATCATGCGCGATCGCGGGCTGCTCGAAACGTTCGGTTTCGCGGCCGTCTGATGCGAACGTCGGTTGACGTCGTCGGCGCCGGGTGCGCGGGCGCGATCGCGCAGCTCGCGGCCGACGTGGACGACGTCGCCGATCGCGTGGGCCGGCAGGTCCAACTCCTCACGGCCGTGCGCGCGCACCAGCTGCAGCGCCTCGGGGCATTCGAGCGCACGCCGCGCGCGGCCGCGAACCACTCCAACGAGCACCGGGAGGTGCCAGCATGAATTGGTCTCTGGTGTTGGTCGCGCGGCTCGTCGCGGTCGTGCTCGCCGGCGCGACGCTCATCCTCGGCGCATTCGCGTTCTGTAATCGGCCAGCGCCGCGGCCGGTCCCCGCGCCGCTCGCCACGGCGCTCGAGCACCATATGATCGCGACCGCCGTTGACACCGCGGCGACGCACCGTCTCACTGTCTCAGCCGCCGTCGACGCTGCGGCCGCGCGCCGGTTCGCCGTGGAGCGCGACAGCGCGCGCCGCGTGGCCATGGTCGAACATCGCCGGGCGGATTCCCTCGCGGCGATCGCCGCCGCGGCGACGACGGCCGTGGACAGCGCCGCGCGGTTCGAGGCCGCGTACGGCGCGCGCAGCGCCGAAGTCGACTCGCTACAGGTGGCGCTCGCGGCGTCCGACAGCGCGACCAACCGAGAGAAGGCGCGCGGGGATTCGCTCGCGCGCGCGGACTCGATCGATAACGCACGAGCGACGCGCGCAGATTCCGTGCTCGCTCAGGCCGTCGACGTCGTGCAGCACAGCGATCCGCCGTGCCGGCTGCTGCATTTCTTCGGGTGCCCGTCGCGCACGGTCGTGGCGATCGGCGCGGCCGCCGGCGCCGCGGTCATTACGGCCGTTGTGATCAAGGCGGTGCACGACGCGTCGCACGCTGGCGGTGCGGCCACCGATCGGCGCGTGGGCGTGCGGTTCGCGATCCCGGTGCCATAGGTCGCCGAATGTCGGCGGCCGCGTCAGACAAGCCGATTTGGCGCCGGGGTGAGACCCCAGCCGTCGACCAATGCGTCGGCGGCCCCAACGTGGTGGACATATCCAGCGCGATTGCTCTGCTGAACCCGCGCGCGCTCCTCGGCTTTCTGCGCGTCGCTCCATAGCACCGAGACCAGGGTGCTCATCGCGTAGCCGATCGCGAACACGCCGCACTGCTCGCAATCCACGATCTCGAGCGTCGTATGCTCATGGGCGATAAAGCGGTCGCTCGGCTCGCGGCCGCACAGTTCGCAGAGCGCGTGCATGGCGCAACAGCAAAGGGCCGCGTCGCCGCGCGTTCTGTCGGGAATTCCCCGCGACGTGAGGGGAATTCCCGCGTGTCATTCCGCCTCGAGCAGTGCGCACACGGCCGCGCCCAGGTCATCGAATTCGAACGGCTTGGCTCGCGGTTCATGCATCGGGAGGATCACCTGAGTCGACATCGGCCTGCAAGGCCGCGAGATCGTCGCGGGAGAGATAAATCCAGCCGCAGTCGCAGCCGTAGGGGGCGTTGCAGTGGGGGTTCGGGATCGTGATGCGATCATCCTCGAGGGGAACGATCGTCCCATGGAGCCGGCGGCACGCCGCGCACGTACGGGCGTCCATCGTCGCGCTATACCGCTTCGCGACCACCCCGCTCCGGCGCAGCGCATCGTGGGATTTTGTATGCATTCCGGCAATATGCGTCACGCTCCTGGCAACGCTAGGCCGATGCTGCGAAGTGTGACAACGGGGACGACCCGTCGCCGCGCAGTCGAACAGCCCGATCCGGCGATCCACGATCGTTACCTTTCGGTGAATGTTCGGGTCATGTCGACGACCCTTCACCGGAGCGACCATGGCAGTATCGTCGGACCGCCGCGCTGTGCAGCCGCTCGCCGGCGCGGCGCCGTACATCGGCGGGAAGCGCAACCTCGCGAAGCGCATCATCCAGCGGATCGACGCGATCCCGCATTCGTGCTACGCCGAGCCGTTCGTCGGCATGGGCGGCGTCTTCTTCCGGCGGCGATCGGCGCCGCGCCTCGAGGTGATCAACGATCGGAGCGACGACGTCGCGACGTTCTTCCGCGTGCTGCAGCGGCACTACGTCGCGTTCGTGGAGATGCTCCGATTCCAGCTCACGGTGCGCGCAGAGTTCGAGCGACTCGCCGCGACGAATCCGGACACGCTCACGGATCTGGAGCGCGCGGCGCGGTTCTACTACCTGCAACGCACGTGCTTCGGCGGGAAGGTGAGCGGGCGGACGTTCGGGGTCACCTTGGAAGGCGCGCGCTTCGACATCACGCGTCTCATTCCCGAGCTGGAGCAATTGCATGCGCGGCTCGCCGGCGTAGTGATCGAGAGGTTACCGTTTGACCAATTCATCAGGCGCTACGATCGACCGTCGACGCTCACGTACTGCGACCCGCCGTACTGGGGCTGCGAGGCGGACTACGGCCGCGAATTGTTCGCGCGCGACGATTTCGAGCACCTCGCCGCGGTGCTCGCCGGCGTGAAGGGCGCGTTCATCCTGTCGATCAACGATGTGCCCGAGGCACGTGAGCTGTTTGGCACGTTCGCGCTCGAGCGGGTCGAGACCACCTACACGATCGCGAACGCGCCGGCAAAACGCGTGGGTGAACTGATCATCACCGGCGGCGCGGCACTCACGAGCAACACGGCGGCAGGACGCGCCGCGCGTCGACGCGTCCCGCGCGAAGCGAGGGCTTGAGTTACGTGAGCACGTGTGTCGGCGTCTGTCCGTCGAATCCAACGACAGCACGTGGCATGGCGACGCTTTACACACTCGGCTATCAGCAGCGGAGCATCGACGAGTTCATCGAGCTCCTGCAGGAATCGCGCATCGACGTGCTGGTCGACGTGCGCGAGACGCCATGGAGCCACAAGCCAGGATTCTCGAAGGGCCCGCTCGTCGCGGCGCTTCGGAATGCCAACATCGACTATATCCATGCGAAATTCGCCGGTAATCCGAAGCGGCTTCGCGCAACAGCGCCAACGCACGCGAAGTGCCTTGAGTGGTATGCGAACCACATCGACGCAGAAGTCGGCATCGTCGACGCCTTCGAGACGTTGATGGAGGATCTGCTCGATGCCGGCAAGCGCGTCTGCATCACATGCTTCGAACGCCACGCGGATGACTGCCACCGGAGCATACTCGCCGACCGATGGCGACGGCGCGGCCGCCGGCGGGTCGAGCACCTTGCCGTTAACGGGTGCGAGCGCCTCGCCGTGCCGGCGTAGCGGCTAAAGCAATTCGAGCTGATCGGGCGCAGGTGTCAGAGGCGGGTACCAGAGCCCGATGATGCCGAAGTTCTGAGGGTGTAGCCTGAAGGTCCCAAGAAAGAGGCGGAAGTCCTTCTTGGAGAGATCTGCGATCGCCTGCATCCGCGCGATTGCCTTGTCCCATCCCTCGCGGCGCGCCAGCTCGAGCACGCCCCAATCGAGGATGTTCATCGCGTGCGGTGCGCGCCGACACGTGCTACACGCCTCGATGCACCGCCAGAGGAGCCGAATCTCGTTCGGGAGATACGCGAGCTTCTTGTACTCCGGATCGAACATGTCCGCTTCCTTCAGCGCCTTCAAATCGCGGCTCTTCTCGCGGAACGCCGCGTGCTCCGCTTTGGGCTTCGCAACGAGCCTGACGTCGTCGATCCGGCCGGGCTTCACCATGCCGATCGACCGGCCCGTGGCCCTTTGCGCCTGCTTCAGCGCCTCCATATTGTCGAAGTGCCACGACGGATCGCGGAACACGACCTCGGTGCGCCGACGCCACGTCCCCTTGTCAGTGTCGACAACGTCGCCGCACTCAAGTCTCTCGGGGTCGATCTTGAAGCTCTCGGGTCGTGGATCCCGCGTGCTCTTCTCGATCGGTACGGTGATCCATTGATACAACTTGTACTGCTGCGGGCCATCGAGGTACCGGAGCGGCACCGGGAAGAGTCGAACCGGGCGGCCATCCTCGCGAAAGCCGCCCGTGCAAACGGTTTCTGTGTATTGCGAACTGAGTTCGGGATACGTCTTTCCAAAGATGAGCACGCGCTCGGTTGCGAACACGGCTAGAGCCTCATCTAACGGTTGCGCGTCAACACGTAGAGACTGGCAAGGCGGCGCAGCACCGCGATTCCCTTGTTGGTAAGCTCGTCATTGCTGTCGGTGATGTTGCGGCTACGAAGGCCCGTCTGCAGCCCACCGCGCCCGATTCCCGTCGCCGGATCTCGCTGCGTGGCGGCAAAGGCTCTTCTGATCGATTCGTCACTGCCTGATTCGACGAGCCGAGGATCCATAAGACAGAGCAGATCTTTCAGGATTGCAATCCGACCGGGTGACAAGCCGAATTCACTGCTGATCGCCTGTGTAGCAGCATCTTCGTCCACGCCTTCACGAACGGCCAAGCGTGGTCGGCTGAGGCGATAGCGCATCCATGCGTCATACGCGCGAGCCATGGCATCCGACGACATCGGCTGCGTCGCGATGGTGAGCGTGCTTTCCAATCGTCTGAGCTGATCCGTCAGGGACTCGAGCTCCGCCTCCGAGCGCACGCGCCGAGTCTCGTCCGCCGGCGAAGTACTCTTCGCAGATTCGACAGCCTCGCTCGCCCGGCGCTTGATTTCCTCGAGTTCTTCCGCCTTCTCCGCGAGTAGCGCGGCTCCTCGCGCGCGTTGGTCGTCAATGACGTCCTGGATCCGCGCATCCGCATCAATGAAAAGCTTCTCGGTGCGCTGGCTGAAGTCTCGGGATTGCAGAAAGATCATGATCGCCGCGAAGATGGCGAGCACCGCGAATAACGCGGCAAGGAGTGCGATCGCGATTGATGTCCATTGACCGCTCGTCGCGGCGAGGGAGGTCGAATTGGCCAGCGCCCGATCATACGCCGAATGCGCGCGTAGCTCCGTCACGCGCTGCAGACTGTCGAGGGTGGCGCGTAGTGCCTGCTCTGTAGCTCGTCTGGCGCTGTCCGCAACCGCCCGGGGCACCTGAGGATCGATCATTGTTGGCACTCCACGTTGCCGACGGTATGCGCCGCCGAGCCGGCCTGCGTGATGTCAGTCACCGTTGGCGCCAATGAGCGAGAGGATTGTAAACTCTCTCTGCTCGCGTCCGCGTTTCAGGTACTTCTTATTCCCGCGCTGGTTGTAGAAGAGCTTGAGTTGCAGAACGAGCTCCGGGTAGGTCAGAGTCCGATACGCCCGTACGTGGAAAAGATTATTCCGCTTTGCGTCCTGAATGCTGGTCGTCACGTCAGGCAGTTGCATCGAGACCTCCTATTCGGTCCACAGGACGATGGCCACCGCGCCCGGCGTGAACTTAACCATGAGCTTTCGCTGACAGCGCGGGCAGCGCTCGAGGTATCCGACGTGCGGCGCGTCGCCGCGTCCGAGCATCGCGCAGCACGCGGGGCAGTAGAGCGGGCCAGCGTAGCGCGCTTCCTGCTCGAGCTGCTCAACCATCACCGCGGGCGGCGCCGGATCCGGCGCGACGGGCGCCGGCGCCGAGCTCTCGGCGAGGAGCAGCAGCTGCGCGTCCGTGAACGCATCGAGCTCCGCGAGCGCCGCGGTGCGCGCGTCCTGGAGGGTGTGCACGTCCC
>DASZUN010000119.1:0-22540 GCA_035547615.1 Gemmatimonadaceae bacterium
GCGCACGACGAGAACGCGGAGTACATGCGCACCAAGCGCGAGAAGCTCGGCCATCTGCTCGCCTCGTAATGGCTGAATTTTCCGGAACGCCGGCGGGAGCGGAGCGCCGGTTCGCCGTGGTGGCGAGCCGCTTCAACGAGGAGATCGTCGAGAAGCTGGTGGACGGGGCGCTCGACGCGCTCGTGCGGCACGGCGCCGCCGTCGACGACATCGACGTCGTGTGGGTGCCGGGCGCGTGGGAGATCCCGTTGACGGCGCGCCGCCTCCTGGCCACGGAGCGCTACGACGCGCTCGTCGCCGTCGGGGCGGTGATCCGCGGCGACACACCGCACTTCGACTACGTGGCGGGCGAAGCCTCGCGCGGGATCGCGCAGGCGAGCGCCGACTTCGACACGCCGATCGGTTTCGGTGTGCTCACGTGTGACAACGACGAGCAGGCGCGCGCGCGCGCCGGCGGCGCGCACGGCAACAAGGGCTGGGATGCCGCGCTCGCCGCGCTCGAGCTGGTGGACCTTTTCGATCGACTGGATGCCGCGGACGAGAGTTGAGACACGCGCCCGCGCGCGCGTGCTGCAGGCGCTGTACGCGTGGGATCTGCGCGGCGACGAGCCGCTCGAGCGCGTGGCGACCCAGATCTGGGACGACCTCTCCGTCCCGCCGGACGAGCGCAAGCTCGCGGGGCTGCTCGTGCGCACGCTCGTCGCGCACCGCGCGGCGCTCGACGCGGAGCTCGCCGAGGTCACGACGAACTGGCGGCTCGAGCGCCTGGGCGTGATCGACCGCTGCGTGCTGCGGCTCGCCGCCGCGGAGCTCGAGCGCGGCGAGACGCCGCCGCGCGTCGTGATCCAGGAGGCGGTGCACCTCGCGGAACGCTACGGCACGGTGCAGAGCGCGAAGTTCGTGAACGGCGTGCTCGACGCCCTGGCCCGGCGCATGGGACGGCTCTAGTGCGCGTGCTCCTGGTGAACTGGCAGGACCGGGAGAATCCGCTGGCGGGCGGCGCGGAAATTCACTTGCACGAGATCTTTGGCCGCCTCGCGGCCAAGGGGCACGAGATCCGCCTGCTGTGCGGCGGGTGGCCCGGCTGCCCGCCGCGCGCCACGCTGGACGGGATCGACGTGCACCGGGCGGGCACGCGCCACACGTTCCCATTAGTAGCACATAGCTACTATAAGAAACATCTAAACAACTGGGCCGACGTCCTCGTCGAGGACGTCAACAAGATCCCCCTCTACACGCCGCGGTGGGGCGCCCGGCGCACCATGGCGCTCGTCCCGCACCTGTTCGGCTCGACGGTGTTCCAGGAGCTCGCGGCGCCGCTCGCGTCCATCGTCTGGCTGTCCGAGCGGCCGCTCGGCCGGTTCTACCGGCGCGTGCCCTTCGAGGCGATCAGCGAGAGCACCGCCGAGGACCTCGGGGGCCGCGGGATCCCGCGCCGGAACGTCGAGGTGATCTACCCCGGCATCGACACGGTCGCGTACACCCCGAACGGCGCCGAGCGTGCGCCGGCGCCCGTCTTCGCCTATCTGGGGCGCCTCAAGAAATACAAGGGCGTCCACTTCGCGATTCGCGCCTTCGCCGCCATGCGGGTGCCGGGCGCGAGGCTCGAGATCGCCGGCGCCGGGGACTATCGCCCCGACCTCGAAGCGCTCGCCCGGTCGCTTGACCTCGGCGAGAGCGTGCGGTTTCTTGGGCGCATCTCGGAAGCCGAGAAGCTCGCGCTGCTCCGGCGCGCCTGGGCGCTCGTCTTCGCATCTCCCAAGGAGGGGTGGGGCATCACGAATCTCGAAGCGGCCGCCTGTGCCACGCCCGTCGTCGCGTCGAACTCGCCGGGGATCCGCGAGTCGGTGCTCGACGGGAAGACGGGCTACCTCGTGCCGCACGGCGACGTGCCGGCGATGGCCGCCGCGATGCGGCGGATCGCCGCCTCGCGCGATCTCGTCGCGACGCTCGGGGGCGCGGCGCGGCAGTTCGCCGAGACGTTCACGTGGGAGCGGGCGGCGGACGAGACCGAGCGCCATCTGGAGCGGATCATCGGCGGAGGCGCGGCGTGACGCAGAAGCTCACCGTGGGGCACATGCTCGAGCGCATGCAGGGGCCGCTCGAGCTGCAGCACGTCGACGGCACCGACGGCCTCGATCGCGTGATCGAGAGCCCCAACGCCTCGAGCCCCGGGCTCGTGCTCGCCGGCTACATGGAGCGGTTTCCGTCGCGGCGGGTGCAGGTGCTCGGCGAGACGGAGATCACCTATCTCAAGGCGCTGGATCCGGCGACGCGCCGCGAGCGGCTGGCGGCGTTCTTCTCGTACCCGATGCCGTGCGTCGTGATCACGAAGGGGCAGGTGCCGGGGCCCGATCTCGTGCGCTTCGCGTCCCAGGCCGGGGTCGCGCTCCTCACGTCGACGCTCAAGACGCACGAGTTCTACACGCGCATCAAGCCGTGGCTCGAGGACGAGTTCTCGCCGACGACGAACCTGCACGGCTCGCTCGCCGACGTGTTCGGCGTGGGGCTGCTGTTCGTTGGCAGAAGTGGTATTGGAAAATCCGAATGCGTGCTCGACCTGGTGGAGCGCGGGCACCGGCTCGTCGCGGACGATCTCGTGATCGTGAAGCGGCGGGGCGGCGACGTGCTGATCGGGCGCGGACACGAGCTGCAGCGGCATTACATGGAGATCCGCGGCGTCGGGCTGGTCGACATCCCGTCGATCTTCGGGATCCGCGCCGTGCGCCAGCAGAAGCGGCTCGAGGTGGTCGTCCAGCTCGAGGAATGGGATCACGACGCGCCGGTCGACCGGACGGGGCTCGACACGGAGACGACGATGATTCTCGACGTCGAGCTCCCCAAGGTTCGCGTGCCGCTCAATCCGGGCAAGAACATCACGGTCATCGCGGAGGTCATCGCGATGCAACACCTCCTCAAGTACAGCGGCGTCGAGCCCGCGGAGCGCTTCAACGAGCGGTTGATGCGGCAGTTGCGCGGCAAGAGCGACGTGCGGCGATACCTGCAAGAAGACAATGAGTGACGCAACCCATCCTCCCGTGCAGCCGCGCGCGATCGTCGCCGGGCACGGCGAGTTCGGCGCCGGCCTCGTGTCGGCAGTCGAGCAGATCACCGGGCGCGGCGCCCAGCTCATTCCGATCGCCGTGCACAAGCTCGGCGTGGAAGCGATCGAGGAGCTGCTGCGCGAGCGCATGGCCGCGGAAGGCGTGCGCGTGATCTTCACCGATCTCCAGGCGGGGAGCTGCACGATGGCCTCGCGGCGGATCCTGCGGGGCATGCCGGACGCGGTGCTCATCGCCGGCGCCAACCTGCCGATGCTCCTCGATTTCGTGTTCACCGACGGCGTCGACCCGGTGGGCGCGGCGCGCCACGCCGCCGAGCGCGGACGTGCGGCCATCACCGCGCACGGAGGCAGCGCGTGACGCTGCTGCTCTATCGCATCGACGATCGCCTGATCCACGGCCAGGTCGTCGTGGGATGGGGACAGCCGCTCGACGTCGGCTTCATCGTGCTGGTCGACGATGCGGTCGCGGCGAGCGACTGGGAGCAGGAGCTGTATCGGATGGGCGTTCCGCCCAACATGCAGGTGTACTTCCACACGGCCGCCGACGTCGTGCCCGAGCTGCCGCGCTACCGCAGCGATCCGCGGCGCGGCATTCTGCTCACCGGCAGCGTGGACACGATGCGCCGCATTGCCGAGCAGGCCGGCATCGACGCGGTGAACGTGGGCGGCCTGCACGCGCGCGCCGGACGCGTGCAACGGCTGCGCTACGTCTTTCTCTCGCCCGACGAGGAGCAGGAGCTGCGCGATCTCGCCGCGCGCGGCGTGCGCGTGACCGCCCAGGACGTGCCGGGCGCGCGGCCGGTGTCGCTCGACCATCTGCTCGCGGGCATCGAGGAATGATCGTCCTCGACCTCATTCCGCTCGCGCTGCTCGGCGGCCTGCTCGGGCTCGACGTGGTGAGCTTTCCGCAGGCGATGATCTCGCGCCCGCTCGTCGCGTCCACGCTGGCCGGCGCATTGATCGGGAACGCGACGAGCGGACTGCTCGTCGGCGCGGCGCTCGAGCTCATCGCGCTCGAGACGCTGCCGTTCGGCGCGTCGCGCTATCCGGAGTGGGGCTCGGCGTCGGTCGTCGGCGGCGCGATCTTCGCGTCGCATCCGGCGCATCCGCCGGGCTCGATGCTGCTCGCGGTGCTCGCGGCGTTGGCGACGACGTGGATCGGCGGATGGACGATGGTCAAGCTGCGGCGTCGCAACGCCGCGTGGGCGACGGCGCGGCGGCCGGCGCTCGAGGCGGGCGCGCGCGGATCGGTCGTCTCGCTGCAGCTGCTCGGGATGACCGCGGACTTCGCGCGGGGCGCACTCCTCACCGCGATCGCGTACGCCGCACTGGCGCCGATCGCGAACGCGTGCATCCAGCTGTGGACCATCGATGCGCGCATCTCGCGCGGCATCGTCGTCGCTACCGCGGCGAGCGTCGCGGGCGGCGCCGCGTGGAAGCTGTTCCATGCGACGCCGGGCGCGCGCTGGTTCTTCGTCGGCGGGCTCGCGGGCGGCCTCTTCTTCCTGTTCGCGCGATGACGACGACCGCCCACGCCGCGCCGGCGATCCCGCTTCCGCTGCGCACCCGCTTCGCGATCATGCTCCGGCTCCTCGCGATTCAGGGCGCATGGAACTACGAGACGATGCTCGGCAATGGCATCGGGTTCTGCATGGAGCCCGCCCTGCGGCTGCTGCCGGGCGGCGTCCACTCTCCGGAGTTCAAGGAAGCGCTCGCGCGCGAGAGCCGGTACTTCAACGCGCATCCGTACCTCGCCTCGGTCGCGGTGGGTGCGCTCGCCCGCGCCGAGCTGGATCGCGAGCCGCCGGAGCGCATCGAGCGATTTCGCACCGCGCTCTGCGGTCCGCTCGGCAGCGTCGGCGACCGCCTCGTCTGGGCGGGGTGGCTGCCATTCTGTTCGCTCGCCGCGCTCGCGGTGTTCGGGTCGGGCGCGAGCACGGCGGCCGTCGTGCTGTTCTTTCTGGTGCTGTACAACGCGGGTCACCTCGGCATCCGGATCTGGGGACTTGAGACCGGTTGGAGACACGGGCTGCGCGTAGCCTCGGCGCTCGGCAATCCCGTGCTGCGGCAGGGGCCGCAGGAGATCGGCCGCCTCGCGGCGCTGGCGACCGGGATCGCGATCCCGTTGGCGCTCGGGCGCGTGATCGGGCCGGGGGAAGGGTTGCTGGGCGGCGTGCTCGTCGGCGTCGCGTTGGGCGCGTTTCTCATCGTGCGATTGCAGGGCCGCATCGAGGGATGGCGGCTCTCGCTGTTCGTGCTCGCCGCAGTCGTCCTCTTTTCGGTGATTTGATCATGCCCGAACGGACCGTACAGATCGTCAACAAGAACGGCTTGCACGCCCGGCCCGCGGCGGAGATCGTCAAGCTGGCGTCGAAATTCCAGAGTGAGATCACGATCGTGAAGGACGACCTCGACGTGAACGGGAAGAGTATCATGGGCGTGATGATGCTGGCCGCCGAATGCGGGTCGACGATCGCGCTGCGCGCGGACGGGCCTGACGCCGACGCGGCGCTCGACGCGCTCGCCGGGCTCGTCGCGAACGGATTCGGAGAGCGCTGAGTGGATCGCAAGCTCGTCGGCATTCCCGCGTCGCCCGGAATCGCGGTGGGCCCCGTGCATCTCCTCAAGTGGGAGATTCCCGAGGTGCGCCATCGCATCATCTCCGACGAGGCAATCCCCGACGAGATCCGCCGGCTGCACACCGCGTTCGAGCGCGCCAAGGAGCGCCTGCGGGCGGTGCGCGACCGCGTCGAGCAGACCGCCGGGCCGCAGGAAGCGGCCATCTTCGACGTCCAGCGATCCATTCTCGAGGACAGCGAGCTGATCTCGGCGGTCGAGGCGCTCATCCGGCAGAACCTCGGTGCGGAGAAGGCGTTCGAGATCGTGATGCTCGAGTGGAGCCAGAAGTTCGCACGCGCGCCGCACCCGATGCTCCGCGAGCGCGTCGGCGATCTGAAGGACGTCGAGATTCGCGTGCTCACGCTGCTCCTCGACCTCCCCGACCACGACCCGATCGACGTGATGCGCGGCGCCAACGCGATCATCGTCACGCACGACCTGACGCCGAGTCTCACCGTGCAGCTCGATCGCCAGGCGATCGCGGGCATCGCGACGGACGCCGGCACGCGCACGTCGCACGTCGCCATTCTCGCGCGCTCGCTCGGCCTGCCGGCGATCGTCGGCCTGCGAACGGCGACGAGCGAGCTCGCGGGCACCGAGACGGCGATCCTCGACGGCTCGACCGGTCTGCTGGCGATCAATCCCACGCATCAGGACATCGAGTCGTACCGCGAGCGCGCGCGGCAGGAGGCGCTGGCGGAAGCGGAGCTGCGCCATCTGGCGACGCTGGAGTCGGTGACCACCGACGGCGTGCGCATCACGCTCCGGGCCAACGTCGATCTGCCGGAGGAAGCGGAGCTCGCGGCGAACAGCGGCGCCGAGGGGGTGGGGCTCATGCGCACCGAGTTCCTCGTCGTCGGCCGCGCGACGATGCCCGACGAGGAGGAGCAGTATCGCGCGTACCGCCGCGTGGTGCAGGCGTTCGGCGGCCGCCCCGTCGTGATCCGCACGTTCGACGTGGGCGGCGACAAGCTGCCCGTCGGGGGATACGCCACGGAGGCGAATCCATTCCTCGGCTGGCGCGCCATCCGGATGTGTCTCGACCAGCCGGAGCTCTTCCGCGTACAGCTGCGCGCGCTGCTGCGGGCGGCGGTGCACGGCGACGTGCGCATCATGCTGCCGCTCGTCGTGACCGTCGATGAGGTACGACAGGCCCGCGCGCTGCTCGACGAGGCCGCACGCGAGCTGGACGCGCGCGGCGCGCGCTTCCGGCGCGACGTGCCGCTCGGCGTGATGATCGAGACGCCCGCCGCCGCCGTGTCGGCCGACTCGTTCGTCGCCGAAGTGGCGTTCTTCAGCATCGGCACCAACGATCTCGTGCAGTACACGCTCGCCGTGGATCGCGGCAACGCGAACCTCGCGACGCGCTTCACGCCACTGCACCCGGCGGTGCTCCGGCTGATTCGGCGCACGGTCGACACGGCGCTGGATCACGGCCTCGAGGTGGCAGTGTGCGGCGAGATGGCGTCGCAGCCGCTGATGGCCTTCGCGCTGATCGGCCTTGGCGTGCGGCAGCTCAGCGTTGCGCCGCGGTCGGTGCCGCTCGTGAAGCGCATCGTCCGCGGCATCTCCGTGTCCGTGGCGGAGGAGGCGGCGAGCGCCGCGTTGGCCGCGGATACGGCCACCGCCTCCGAGGCGGAGCTCCGCCGGCGCCTCGAGGGCGCCGGGCTCACCGAGACCGTGTAGTCGTCCGCCATCCGGCGAGGCGCGCGAGGGCTGGCGTTTGCCCGGACGCGTAGCGTCCTTTCAGAAGGACCACCGCCGGTCACCCACCACCCGCAACGCACTCGCATGTACGATCGCCATCTCTTCACGTCCGAGTCGGTCACCGAAGGTCACCCGGACAAGGTGGCCGACGCGATCTCCGATGCCGTGCTCGACGCGATTCTCGCCGACGATCCCGCTGCGCGCGTCGCGTGCGAGACGCTCGTCACGACCGGCCTCGCGTGCGTCGCCGGCGAGATCACGACGTCGACCTACGTGCACATCCCGGACATCGTGCGCTCGACGATCGAGCGCATCGGCTACACCGACGCGGCGTTCGGGCTCGACAGCAAGACGTGCGCGGTGATCAGCACGATCGATCGCCAGTCGCCGGACATCGCGATGGGCGTCGACACCGGCGGTGCGGGCGATCAGGGCATGATGTTCGGCTACGCCACCGATGAGACGGACGAGCTGATGCCGATGCCGATCGTGCTGGCGCATCGCCTGACCGCGCTGCTCGCCAAGCGCCGCAAGGACGGCGACATCCGGTGGCTGCGTCCCGACGGCAAGGCGCAGGTCACCGTGCTCTACGAGGACAAGCAGCCCGTGGCGGTCGACACCGTGGTCGTCTCGACGCAGCACGACGACGACGTGTCGTCGAAGAAGATCCGCGACACGATCATTGCCGAGGTCGTCGAGCCGGCGATTCCCGCCGAGCTCCGCGAGCGCCGGATCCGCTATCACATCAATCCCACGGGCCGCTTCGTGGTGGGCGGCCCGCAGGGAGACGCCGGGCTCACCGGGCGCAAGATCATCGTCGACACGTACGGCGGCATGGGCCGTCACGGCGGCGGTGCGTTCAGCGGGAAGGATCCCTCCAAGGTCGACCGCTCGGCGTGCTACGCGGCGCGCTGGGTGGCGAAGAACATCGTGGCGGCGAAACTCGCTCGGCGCTGCGAGGTACAACTGGCGTACGCGATCGGCGTGGCGGAGCCGGTCTCGGTGATGGTCGACACGTTCGGCACGTCGATCGTGCCCGAGCGCGACATCATGCGCGCCGTGCGCGAGGTGTTCGACCTCACGCCGCGCGGCATCATCACTGCGCTCGACCTGCGCAAGCCGATCTACTCGGCGACGTCGGCCTACGGCCACTTCGGGCGTGCGCCGAAAAAGGTGGGACGCGGCAAGTCGGGCATGACGCTGTTCACGTGGGAACGAACCGATCGGGCGGCCGCGCTCGCGCGCGCGGCACGCGCGGAAGAGTGATGTGGAATGATTGAAGTCGCAGTCTCTCGACTCGGCATGGATCCCGGCACGCACAACTACGTCATCGTGCTGCAGGAGAAGGACGGCCAGCGCCTGCTCCCGATCTGGATCGGGCAGCCCGAGGCGGAGTCGATCGTGATGCACATGCACAACATGAAGCGCGCGCGGCCGCTGACGCACGATCTCTGCAAGAGCATCGTCGTGGGCCTCGGCGCCGTGCTCCGGCGTGTGCAGATCACCCGGGTCGAGAACAACACGTATTACGGCGAGCTGCACCTGGAGCGCGACGGCTCGGTCATCCGGATCGACTCGCGGCCGTCGGACGCGATCGCGATCGCGCTTCGGCTCGAGGCGCCGATCTTCGCCGCGGAAGCGCTGCTCGTGACGGCCGAGGACGAAGACGAAGACGAGCAGGAGGCCGGCGGCGGCGCGTTCACGCCGCCACCGGCGGGGCTCGACCCGCAGGAGCTGAACGCCGAGGAGCTCAAGCGGTACCTCGAGCATCTGCGCCCCGAGGACTTCGGCAAATTCAATCCGTGATCGAGCCGCACCAGCCGGCGGATTCGACGCAGACGCGCCGGATCGACGGGCGCGTCGTGCGCGGCACTCGCGCCGGACAGGAGCCCGTGGCCAACCAGTGGGTGCTCGTGCACCGGGTCGGGCCGGATCGCCAGGGACCCGTGGATTCGACGCGCACCAACGCGGCCGGCCGCTTCTCGATTCGCTATCCCGTCACCGGCGACTCGACGGCGATCTACTTCGCGTCGACGTCGTTCGACGGCATCGCGTACTTCACGGCGCCGCTGCGCGCGCCCGTTGTGTCCGGCGACGACGCCACGATCACCGTCTTCGACACGACGAGCGGCCCCGTGGCGATCAAGGTCGGCGGCCGCCACCTCGTGATCGGTGCGCCGCAGCCCAACGGCCGGCGTCCCGTGGGCGAGGTGTACGATCTCCAGAACGACAGCACGGTCACCGCGGTCGCGCGCGACAGCGTCACGCCCGTGTGGAGCGTACACATTCCCGCGCAGGCGGTGGACTTCCAGCTCAACACGAGCGGCGACATCGCGGCCGGCGCGGTGCGCCACGCCGGATCGGCGGTGGGGCTGTTCGCCCCACTCAGCCCGGGTATTAGACAATTCGCATTCACCTACGAGCTGCCGTCCGACGCCTTTCCGCTCGCCGTGCCGATGGAGCGGAACACCGGCGTGATGGAAGTGCTCGTGCAGGAGCCGACGGCCAAGGTGAGCGGGGCCAAGCTCCGCGAGGTGGCGCCGGTGAGCGCGGAGGGCCGCACATTTCGCCGCTTCCTCGGCCAGGATCTCGGCGCGTCGACGGTGCTGCAGATCGCCGAACCGCACGTCGTCGGCCCGGAGCGCGAGAAGGTGTACGTGGGCGTCGGGATCGCCGTGCTCGCGGCCATGCTCGCCGCACTGGTGTTCGCGGCGCGGCGGCCGCGCCTGCGCGCGCGCCCGGTGCGTCCCGCGCCGGCCGAGCCGCGCTCGCAGGTGCTCGTGCGCACGCTGGCGACGCTCGACGAGAGCTTCGAGCAGACGCCCGCGCCCGATGCGGCGACGCGCGCCGACTACGAAGCACGGCGCGCGTCGCTCAAGCGCGAATTGGCCGACGCGCTTGCCGCGGAGCGCCGGTCGCCATAGATTCGCGGCCACAACCGAATGCGAGCGCGGGACACGGAAACCGGTGCAATGCCGGTGCGGCCCCGCCACTGTAACGGGCACACACACGCGAGCTCGAGACACCACTGATCGGGGATCGATCGGGAAGGTGAGCGACGCGGCCCGGAGCCAGGAGACGACCCACGTTCGCGCCACGATGTACACAGCTCCTCGGGGGAGGACTGGTGGCGACACGAGCGTGACCGTTCACGTTCCGCGTTGCGGGCATTCCTTCTCCGGAAGCAGGATGCCCGTTCGTGCGTTTTGAGCGTTTTCTCATCAGTCTGTTCGTCGCGGCCGCGGCCTGCGGGCGCCCCGCGGCCAAGACGCCGCCCGCCGGAGTGCCGCGGGACGACTTCGGCGCGCCGATCGCCGTCGGCGCGCGGCCGGCGCGCATCGTGTCGCTCAATCCGACGACGACGGAAATACTCTTCGCCATCGGGGCGGGGCCGCGCCTCGTGGGCCGGTCCCGGTGGGACACGTTCCCGCCGGCCGCCACGCACGTCCCGGCGCTCGGCGACGCGCTGCGGCCCAACGTCGAGGCGGTGCTCGCGGCGAAGCCCGACCTGGTGGTGCTCTACGCGAGCGCGGACGACCGGAGCGCCGCCGACCGCCTCCGGCGCGCCGGCATACCAACGGTCTCATTCAAGATCGATAGTATCGCCCAGTTCGCGCGCGACACGCGGCTGCTCGGGCGCATCGTCGGCGACTCGCTTGCCGCGGATCGCGTGGTCGACACGGTCATGGCGACGCTCGCGCGCGTGCGCCGCGCGACTGCGTCGCTCCCGCATCCGACCGTCATGGTGCACGCCTGGGACAAGCCGGTCATCGTGCTCGGCGGCGGCAGCTTCATGAGCGAGCTGCTCGACATCGCGGGCGCGCGCAACGCGTACGCCGACAAGAGCGCGCCCTCGCTCACGGTCACGCTCGAGGACGTCGTGCAGCGCAACCCCGACTACATTCTCGCCGGCGCGGACGAGGCGGCGCGCCTGCGCGCGAGCGCCGAGTGGCACGCGGTGCCCGCCGTCCGCGCGGGACACATCCTAGTGTACGACATGGATCTGGTGAGCCGACCGTCGGTGGAACTCGGCGCCGCGGCCGTGTCGCTCGCCGGGCTCATTCACCCCGGCGCGGTGCGCTAGCATGTCCGCCACGCGTTGGACCGTCCTCGCGGCCTGCGTGATCGCCGCGATGCTCGCCGCGGTGGCGGTCGGCACGATCGATCTGCCGCTCCCGGCGGTCTGGCACGCGATGCTCGGCACCGGCGACCGCACGACGGTGTTCGTCGTTCGCGCGCTCCGGCTGCCGCGGGTCGTGCTCGCGCTGCTCGTGGGCGCGGGGCTCGGCATGTCCGGCGCGGCGCTGCAGGGGACCATGCGCAATCCGCTCGCCGAACCGTATCTGCTCGGCGTGTCCGGCGGGGCGGCCGTCGGCGCGGTGATCGCGACCGCGCTCGGGCTCGCGGTCGCGCTGCTGCCGTTCGCCGCGTTCGCGGGGGCCGTCGCGGCGGTGGTGATCGCGTTCTTCGTGGCGCACGCGGCGGGCTCGCGCGGCGACCCGCGCACGCTGCTCATGGCCGGCGTCGTCGTCGGCGCGTTCGCCAACGCCGCGATCATGGTGATGCTCGCCAACGCCGAGCCGAACACCGTGCGCAACGCGATGTGGTGGATGATGGGCTCCGTGTCCGCCGCGACGTGGCGGCAGGTCGTGGCGCTCGCGGCGTACACGATCGCCGGCGGCGGACTGCTCGTGCTCCTCGGCCGGCGCATCGACGTGCTCGCGCTGGGCGAGGATGCCGCGGCCGGGCTCGGGGTGGAGGTGGACGCGTCGATTCGATCGGTGTTCCTCGTCGCCTCGTTCGTCGCGGCGGCGACGGTGGCCGCGGCGGGACTCGTCGGGTTCGTCGGGCTCGTGGTGCCGCACATCGTGCGCGCGATCGGCGTGCGACAGCACCGGGCGCTGATCGTCGGGAGCGCGCTGGTGGGCGGCATGCTCGTCGTGCTCTCCGATCTCCTCGGGCGCATCCTGCTGCCGCCGGCCGAGCTGCCGCTCGGGGCGGTGACGGCGCTCATCGGCGTGCCGTTCCTGCTCACGAAGTTGAGGCGGCTCGCATGATTCGCTTCGTCGATGTAGTCGTGCGGTATGCGCGCGCCGCTGCCGACGCGCTCGCGGGCGTGTCGCTCGAGGCGCGTGCGGGGCGGATCACCGCCGTCGTCGGCCCGAACGGCAGCGGGAAGAGCACGCTCGTGCGCGCGCTGATCGGCCGGGTGCCGCTCGCGGCGGGCCGCATCGCGGTGGAGGGCACGCCCGTCGCCGAGCTGGATCGCGCGGCGTTCGCGCGGCGCGTGGCGATCGTCACGCAGCGGGAGGACCTCGCGTTTCCACTCCCGGTGGCGGAGTACGTCGCGCTCGGCCGGTTCCCGCATCTCGGGATCTGGCGCGCGGCCACGCGCGCGGATCGCGACGCGATCGCGCAGTCGATGCACCAAGCCGGGGTGGCCCATCTCGAGGAGCGGCGCGTGGACACGCTCTCGGGCGGCGAGTGGCAGCGCGTGCGCCTGGCGCGCGCGCTGGCGCAGGGCGGGGACGCGCTCGTGCTCGACGAGCCGACGGCGTTCCTCGACATCGGCCACGAAATGGGTGTTTTCGAGACGGTGTACCGGCTGGCCCGCCGCGGGCAGGCGGTCCTCCTGGTGAGCCATCAACTGAATCTCGTCACCCGGTTTGCCGACGAGATGGTGCTGCTGCACCGCGGCGTGGTCGCCGCGGCGGGCCCGCCGGCCGCCGTCATGCGGGCCGAGGTGCTGGAGCGCGTCTACGAGTGGCCGCTGGTCGTCACGCGCGACCCCGCCGTCGGGGCGCCGACGCTCGTGCCGCTCAGGGCGCGATCATGAAAATGGTATACTAGTATGTATATATATAAACTGATATCATGCAGTGTCGCCGCGCTGGCCGCTGCCCCGCTGGCCGCCCAGCAGCCCGACACGGCCCGGATCGCCCCGGTCGTCGTCACGGCGACGCGCACGCCGATCGATGCGGCGTCGTCCCCCGCGACCGTGGCCGTGATCACCGGTGCGGAGCTGCGGCTCCGCGGTATCACGTCGGTCGCCGATGCGCTCGAAACCATTCCCGGCGTCACGCTCGCGCGCAACGGGTCGTTCGGCGCCACGACGTCGCTCTTCCTCCGCGGCGGCGAGAGCAAGTACGTGAAAGTGCTCGTCGACGGCGTGCCGGTGAACGATCCGGGCGGCAACATCGACCTGTCCACGCTCACCACGGATAACGTCGACCGCATCGAGATCGTGCGCGGGCCGGCCAGCGTGCTGTACGGCGCCGACGCCGTCACCGGCGTCGTGCAGATCTTCACGCGCCGGGGACGCGGTCCCACGCACACCGTGCTCTCGGCGCGCGGCGGCTCGTACGGCTCCGCCGACGAGGATGGCACCATCCTCGGCGCGCTCGGCGGCGGCGACTTCTCGCTCTCGCTGGCGCGCCACGACACGCGCGGCATCTATCGCGTGAACAGCGCCGATCACAACACCGTGTTCAGCGGCGGGGCGAACGTTGCGATCGACCCCCGGACGAACCTGCGCGTCTCGCTGCGGTACACGGACGGGCTGTTCCGATATCCCACCGACGGCGCGGGCGACGTCGTCGACACCAACGCGCACCAGACGCAGGACCGGACCGTGCTCTCGGCCGAGCTCTCGCGCTTCTTCACGGCGCGCGTCGACGGCCGCCTGCTGCTCACGTCCGAGGAGACGACGGGCGGTACGGACGATCCGCCGGACGATTCCACCGCCGCGGGGTTCGAGTCGCTCGATCACGTCCGGCGCCGCGGAGCCGACGCGCGCACCGACATCGCGCTGTCGTCGAGCACGCTCACGCTGGGCGCCCAGCTGGAGCAGGAGGATCAGCGCACGGAGAGCCAATCGGTGTTTGGCAGCTACAACTCGACGTCGATCTTCCACGCCGCTCGTCGCAATCGCGCGCTGTACGCGCAACTCCTCGCCACCCTCTCCGATTCGGTGGTCGTGACCGCCGGCGCACGGCTCGACGACAACGAGGCGTTCGGGAAATTCGGCACCTATCGCGTGGGCGCGAGCTGGGCGCCGATCGGCGGCACGCGCATCCGATCGTCGATCGCGACCGCGTTCCGCGAGCCGACCTTCTTCGAGAACTTCGCCACGGGTTACGTCACGGGAAATCCCAACCTCACGCCGGAGCGCGCTCGCACGTGGGAGATCGGCGCCACGCAGGCGCTCCTCGACGGCCGCCTCACGCTCGGGATCACCCAGTTCGATCAGCAGTTTCGTAACATGATCGATTACACCGGATCGACCGATGCGTGCGGCGCCAGCTACTGCAACGTGGCGCGCGCGCGGTCGAACGGGCGCGAATTCGAAATTCACCTGGCGGCCTCGCGGCACATCTCCCTCGATGCGAACCTCACGCATCTGGAGACCAAAGTGCTCACGCCCGGTTTCGATACGACGAGCGGCGGGTTGTATCACGAAAACGAGCAGCTCATCCGCCGTCCGACGACGAGTTGGAACCTCGGCGGCGCGTTCGCGTCGCGCCGCGGCAGCTTCGATCTGCGCGTGATGCACGTCGGCGCCCGGCCCGATCGCGATTTCCGGCCGTATCCGGCGATCGCCGTCACCGATCCCGCGTACACGCGCACGGATCTCGGCGCGGATCTTCCACTCGCCGCGTTCTCGCCGGAGTTGCGCGACGCCGCGCTCACGCTCCGCGTGGAGAATCTGTTCGACGTGAATTACCAGTCGGTGTTCAACTTCCTGTCGCCCCGGCGCACCGTGCTCGCCGGAGCGCGCGTATCGTTCTGACCGGTGGCGCCGCGCTAACTTTCGGCGCATGGCACCGCCGCTCGTCACCGACGCGATCGTCCTTCACGCGTTCGACTACCTCGAGTCCTCGCGCATCCTCAAGCTCGTGACGCGCGACGGTGGGGTGCGCTCGGTGCTGGCCCGCGGCGCGCGCAACTCGAAGCGCCGCTTCGGGAGCGCGCTCGATCTGTTCGCGCAGGGGACGGCCGAGCTGCAGGCCAAGCCCGGCCGCGATCTCGACACGTTGAGCGGCTTCGAGGTGAGTCGCGCGCGGCCGCAGCTGGCCGGCCACCTGGCGCGCTTCGCCGGCGCGGCCACGATCGCCGAGCTGACGCTGCGATTCGCGCGCGATGTGGCGGATCCCGGCCTCTACGACGCGGTCGCCGACGCGCTCGACGCCATCGCCGCGGCGGCGCCCGAACGCGCGCCGGACGCCACGCTCGCCGGCGCGTGGCGCATTCTTGGCGAGCTCGGGCTCGCGCCCACGATCGATTCGTGCGCGGAGTGCCACGCCGCGGTCGACGTCGACGATGACGCGGTGTTCAGCCATCCGGCCGGTGGCGTGGTGTGCGCGCGCTGCGCCCACCTCGCACGCGGCGGACGGTCGCTTCCGGCGTCGGCGCGGTCGGCGCTTCGCGAATGGCTCGGCGGCGTCGCGCATCCACTCGGCGATCCGGCGGAGATTCGCGCGCATCAGCGACTGCTGCGCGAGTTCCTGCGCGAGCACCTCGCCGACGATCGGCCGCTCACCGCGTTCGACGTGTGGGAGCACGCCGCCTGGGCCACCGCGGGAGCGGGCGCATGATCCTCGGCACCGCGGGACACATCGATCACGGCAAGACGACGCTCGTGCGCGCGCTCACGGGCGTCGACACCGATCGACTCCCGGAGGAGAAGCGCCGCGGCATCACGATCGAGCTCGGATTCGCGCCGCTCGTCTTCGACGGGATCGGGACGGTGGGCGTGGTGGACGTTCCCGGGCACGAGGCGTTCGTGCGCACCATGGTCGCGGGCGCGACCGGTATCGACCTCGCGCTCGTCGTGATCGCCGCCGACGAGGGCGTGATGCCGCAGACGCGCGAACATCTCGCGATCCTCGAGCTGCTCGGCGTCTCCCGCGGGGTGGTCGCGCTCACGAAAGCGGATCTCGTCGACGACGAGTGGCTCGCCCTCGTCGAGGAAGATGTCCGCGAGGCCACCGCGCGCGCGCTGCCCGAGGCACCGATCATCGCCGCGTCGGCCGTGAGCGGACAGGGGATTCAAGAGCTCAGGTCGGCGCTCGAGCGTGTGGCTCGGCAGGTGCCGCCCCGCGCGCACGACGATCTCTTCCGGCTCCCGGTCGATCGCGCGTTCACCATCAAGGGGACCGGTACCGTGGTTACGGGCACCGTGTGGTCCGGCCATCTGCAGCGCGACGAGACCGTGCGGATCCTTCCATCGGATCGGAGCGCGCGCGTGCGCGGGATCCAGGGCCACGGTCGGCAGCAGGATGCGGCGCAGGCCGGCGCGCGCGCGGCGGTCGCGCTCGCAGGAGTCGAGACGAGTGATGTGCCGCGCGGCTCCACACTCGTCGTCGACAAGGCGTGGCACCCGACGATGTTCGCGCGCGCGGACGTCTCGATGGTTGTTGACGCGGATCTGCGGCCGCGCGCCTGGCTGCGATTCCACGTGGGCACGACGGAGGTCGGCGCTCGCGTCGTGGCGCGACAGCGCGGTGCGGCTGGTCCGTTCGGGGCGCGCGTGGTGTTCGACCAGCCCGTGGTGCTGCGCGCCGGCGATCGGTTCGTGTTGCGCACGACCTCACCGCTGAACACGATCGCCGGCGGGGTCATCACCGACCCGTATGCGCCGCCTCGTGCTCGGCCGTGGGGACCAGGCCTGTCGGCGCTCGAGCGGCTGCAGCTGCTCCTGGCCGAGTCCGGCGCGCATGGCCTCGAACGATCGACGCTTCCCGTGCGGCTCGGCTTGGCGGAGGCAGCAATTGATGATCTGCTCGGCGCACTCGACGGAAGCATCGCCATGGCAGGCGCGTTCGTCGTGCCCGCGGCGGCGGTCGAAGGAGTGTGCGAGGTGCTGCAGGGTGAAGTCCGCGCCTATCACGACCAGCATCCGTTGGAGTTCGGGATGCCCGCGCAGCTTCTGCGCACGCGGGTGCGGGCGGCTGCGCCCGTGATCGAGCTCGCGCTCGAGCGCTCGGTGAGCGCCGGCGCGTTGACCGTGTCAGCCGGCGCGGTGGCCGAGCCGGGCTGGCGACCGTCGCCAACCGATGCGCAGGAGCGGCACCTCGCCGCGATCTTTGCCAGCCTGGAGCGGTCCGGTGCCGAACCGCCCGATACTTCCGAGTTGAGCGTCGAGATCGGGGCGGACGCCGAGCCGCTGCTCAAGTATCTCGAGCGCCGCGGCGACGTCGTGCAAGTCGAGCAAAATCGGTACTATACGACTGCGAATCTCACGCAGGTTATCGAGCGGCTCAGGAGCGCGATGTCAGGGAAGGGCGAGATGAGCCCATCGGAGTTGCGTGATGCGCTCGGTCTCTCGCGGAAATACCTGATCCCGTTTTTGGAATACTGCGACCGTGCGGGGTATACAAATCGGAATACGTCGGGAAGGGTCTGGCGCGGCACGTAACTTCCGTCGGCGCAAGGATGTCCACGCCACGGTTCGCTTGACAAGCCGATTGCTTTGACCGTAACTTCTGGTCACGTGGCAGTATCCGGTTCAACCCATTCAGGAGCTCTTGTAACGGTCCTGTTTCGTTAGCGCGGAGAAAATATGTTCCACCGCTGGGCAGCACTGGTGCTCGTGCTCGCCCTTTGTGCGATGACGCCAAAGAACGCGGCGGGGCAATCAACACAGCAAGCGCCCCGAGGGCACAGTGCGGGGAGTCTCGGTCGAGCTGCTCCGAACCCCTTCAATCCTCAGACGTTCATTAACTTCGCAGTCGGTGACACGGCCAACGGCTGCATTAATGACCGTCAGCAGCACGTAGTAACGATCCGGATTCTCAACATTCTGGCACAGCAGGTCGCGGTGCCGGTGTTGAACGGTCCGGCGAGCGGCTGGGTATCGACCAGCACGTCGTCGGAGGGACTGATCGACAACCTCCAACTGCCGTGCGGTGTCTTTGTGGCCTGGTGGCAGGGCTACGTTCAGGGCACGAACAAGGAAGCTGCGTCTGGCACGTACCTGGTGCAGTTGTTCGTCGACCGCCAACCGGCCGGCATCATTCGGATCTTCAACGCGAAGTAATGGCCGACGTTCGAGGCGCCGAGGGCTTTACCGCTCTCGGCGCTTCGTCGTTTCGAGCATGCGAATCTCGCAGTGGCGCACCGGTCGGATCGGCAGCCGCCGCGATGCATCGGATCGCGTACGCAGCACGAATGCGCCGCTTTGACGCATTCGAAAGGCATCGACGTTGCTCCCCGAACGAGCATGATCAATCCAGAAAAACTCACGGTCAAAGCGGGCGAGGCGCTGAACGACGCGATCACCGCCGCACGACGTAATGGAAATCCCGTCGTGTACGACCTCCACCTGCTCGGCGCGCTGCTGGAGCAGGACGAGAGCATCGTCGTTCCCGTGCTGCAGAAGCTCGGCGTGAGTGTCGCCGCGCTCCGCGAGCAGGTCGCGCGCGAGATCGCCCGGTATCCGAAACAGTCCGATGCGCAGCCCACGATGTCGCGCGAGCTCAACCAGGTCTTCGACAAGGCCGAGGATGACGCGAAGAAGCTTGGCGACGAGTACGTCTCGACCGAGCACCTGCTGCTCGCGCTCAGCGACACGAAGGGCACCGAGAGCCGCGGCCTGCTGACGGGGGCCGGCGCTTCGCATGACGGGCTGCTCAAGGCGCTCGAGGACGTGCGCGGCGCGCATCGGGTGACGGATCAGAACCCCGAAAACCAGTACCAGGCGCTGCAGCGCTACACGCGCGACCTCACCGACGCGGCGCGCAAGGGCAAGCTCGATCCCGTCATCGGCCGGGACGAGGAGATTCGTCGCGTGATTCAGGTGCTGTCGCGCCGGACGAAGAACAATCCCGTGCTCATCGGCGAGCCCGGCGTCGGCAAGACGGCGATCGTCGAGGGGCTCGCGCAGCGCATCGTGAACGGCGACGTCCCGGAGGGCCTCAAGAACAAGCGCCTCGTATCGCTGGACATGGGTGCGCTCATCGCCGGCGCCAAGTTCCGCGGCGAATTCGAGGAGCGGCTCAAGGCAGTGCTCAAGGAGATCACCGAAGCACAGGGTCTGTACATCGTCTTCATCGACGAGCTGCACACGATCGTGGGCGCCGGCAAGGCCGAGGGCTCGATGGACGCCGGCAACATGCTCAAGCCGATGCTCGCGCGCGGCGAGCTGCGCGTGGTCGGCGCGACCACGCTCGACGAGTACCGCCAGCACGTGGAGAAGGATCCGGCGCTCGAGCGCCGCTTCCAGCCCGTGTACGTGGGCGAGCCGAGTGTCGAGAACACGATCGCGATCCTGCGCGGCCTCAAGGAGCGCTACGAGGCGCACCACGGCGTGCGCATCACGGACGACGCGATCATCGCGGCGGCGACGCTCTCGCACCGCTACATCGGCGATCGCTTCCTGCCGGACAAGGCGATCGATCTCGTGGACGAGGCGGCGTCACGGCTCCGCATCGAGATCGATTCGATGCCGCAGGAGATCGACGAGGTCGAGCGGCGCATCATGCAGCTCGAGATCGAGCGCACCGCACTGCAGAAGGAAAAGGACGCGGGCGCGGTCGAGCGGCGGCACGAGATCGAGCGCGAGCTCGCCGAGCTGCGCGAGCGCTCGTCGGGCATGAAGGCGCAGTGGCAGCAGGAAAAGGAGATGCTCGGCGGCGTCGGCAAGATCAAGCAGGAGATCGAGCAGGCGCGCATCGAGGCGGAGCAGGCGACGCGGCGCGGCGATCTCACGAAGGCCGCCGAAATCACGTACGGCCGCATCCCCGAGCTCGAGCGCCGCATGCGCGAGACCGAGCAGAAGCTCGCGAGCAGCGATGGACGCCCGCAGTTCCTCAAGGAAGAGGTGACGGCGGACGACATCGCGGAAGTCGTGGCGCGCTGGACGGGGATTCCGGTTTCGAGAATGCTCGAGAGCGAGCGCGAGCGGCTGACGAAGCTCGATCAGGAGCTGGCGAAGCGCGTGATCGGCCAGGAGGAAGCGGTGCACGCGGTGGCGAACGCGGTTCGGCGGTCGCGCGCGGGCCTGCAGGATCCGAATCGGCCGATCGGCTCGTTCATCTTCCTTGGTCCCACCGGCGTGGGGAAGACGGAGACGGCGCGCGCGCTCGCGGAATTCTTGTTCGACGACGAGCACGCGATGGTGCGCATCGACATGTCGGAGTACATGGAGAAGCACGCCGTCGCCCGGCTGATCGGCGCGCCGCCGGGCTACGTGGGCTACGAGGAGGGCGGGCAGCTCACGGAAGCGGTGCGGCGTCGGCCGTACTCGGTGATCCTGTTCGATGAGATCGAGAAGGCGCACCCGGACGTGTTCAACATCCTGCTGCAGATTCTCGACGACGGCCGGCTCACCGACTCGCAGGGCCGCACGGTGGACTTCCGGAATACTGTGATCATCATGACGTCGAACGTGGGCTCGTCGTTCATTCTCGAGCACGCGCGCGGCGACTGGGCGCTCGTCGAGACGCAGGTGATGCTCGCGTTGCGGCAGCAGTTCAAGCCGGAGTTCCTGAACCGCGTGGACGACATCATCATCTTCCATCCGCTCGGGACGGAAGAGATCGAGCACATCGTCGATCTGCAGCTCGTTCGGCTGCAGAAGCTGCTTGCCGACCGGAAGATGACGCTCGACGTCACGCCGGAGGCGAAGCGCGTGCTCGCGGAAGAGGGATATGATCCGGCGTTCGGCGCGCGGCCGCTCAAGCGGTCCATCCAGCGGCTCATTCAGAACCCGCTCGCGCTCGCCGTGCTCGAAGGCCGGTTCGCGGACGGCGACACGATCGTGGTGCGTCCGGACGGGAAGGGCGGACTGGAGTTCTCGAACGCGCCGGCGCGGGAGACGGTCGGCGCGTAACGGAGGGAGAGGCGCGGGAACGAGCACTTGCGAATTCGGAGGAGGCGGTATTACCGTTGGAACATCACTGTAATACTCCTTTTCGAGGTCGGTATGCGCCCGCGCTCGCTCAAACTCCCACCACAGCTCGATGCGCTGATCGACCGCCTTGCCCGCGAGCGCGGAACGACGTTCTCCGCGGTGGTGCGGGAGGCGGTGCAGGCCTATCTCGCGGCGCCGGAACGTTCGGCGACGGCGGCGGCGGGTGAGCTGGTCGGCGCGCTGCGCGGGCCCAAGGACCTGTCCACCTCGTCCGGGCACCTCGACGGCTTCGGCGAGTGAACGAGATCATCGTCGACACGGGGCCGATCGTCGCGCTGCTCAACCAGCGCGACGCGTACCACGAGTGGGCGCGCGAGACGCTGGATGGGCTGGCGCCGCCTCTGCTCACCTGTGAACCGGTGATCGCTGAGGCGAGCTACATCGTCCGGCGGCTGGACGGCGGTCCGGCCGCCGTGCTCGATCTGGTGACGCGCGGCGTGCTCGAGGTGGCGTTTCGCGTCGACAGCGAGCTGCTCGCGCTGAGAACGCTCATCACGAAGTACGCATCCGTGCCGATGTCGCTGGCGGACGCGTGCCTCGTGCGCATGGCGGAGATGCGCCCGCGCGCCGCGATCGTCACGCTCGACTCGGATTTCGGGATCTATCGCCGGAGCGGCCGGCACACGCTCCGCCTCATCCGGCCGAGCTGACATGTCGATCCGTGGCGCCGACGACCGGTTCATGGCGATCGCGATCGTCGAGGCGCGCGCGGCGGCGCCCGAGGGCGACGTGCCGGTCGGCGCCGTGATCGTGCGCGGCGACGACGTGCTGGTGCGCGCGGCCAATCGCACGCTGCGCGATCAGGATCCCACGGCGCACGCCGAGACGCTGGCGATCCGGGCGGCGGCCGCCGCGCTCGGCCGCTGGCGGCTCGACGACTGCACGCTCTACGTGACGCTCGAGCCGTGCGCGATGTGCGCGGGCGCGATCGTGCTGGCGCGGCTCCAGCGTGTGGTCTTCGGGGCGTGGGACGCGAAGGCGGGGATGTCGGGCTCGATCGGCGATCTGCTGCGGCACCCGAAGCTCAACCACCGACCGGAGGTGCTGGGTGGAGTGTGCGAATCGGAGTGCGGCGCGCTGCTCACGGAATTCTTCCGAGCGCGGCGCGGGAGCGTTGACGCCCCCCTGAACTCGGTCTAACTTACCCGGCTGTCCTGGACAGGTGGCCGAGTGGTTGAAGGCACCGGTCTCGAAAACCGGCATACCGGTGAACCCGGTATCGAGAGTTCGAATCTCTC
>DASZUN010000120.1:0-37339 GCA_035547615.1 Gemmatimonadaceae bacterium
CGCCGACCGCTCGCAGCGATTCGAGGACGAATTGAAGAAGTTGAAAGAGCGTCTTGACAAGGAGAACGCCGACCCGGGCGCCAAGGCCACCGAGCAGGCGCGCGAGCACGCGAACGCGGCCGAGGAAGCGATGCGGCAGGCTGCCGGCCGGCAGCCCTCCGCGCCGCACGACGGCCAGCCGCAGAACAGCCAGCAGAACGGCCAGCAGAACGCCCAGCAGAACGGCCAGGCGAATTCCCAGCAGAACGCGGGGCAACGCTCCCAATCTGGCGCACAACAGAACTCTCAACAGAATTCTGGAAAGCCAGGGCAGCAGCCTCAGCCCGGTGAGGGTCAACAATCGCAACGGGCCCAGCAAGGCCAGCAAGGCCAGCAAGGCCAGCAGGGCCAGCAGGGCCAGCAGGGCCAGCAGGGCCAGCAGTCCGGCGCAAGCGAGCAGAACGCGCGCGATGCCGCCGCCCAGATGCAGCGCGCCTCCGACGCGATGCAGCAGGCGCGATCGTCGCAGGTGAGCGCGTGGAAGTCCGAGCTCACCAACGCGCTCGACCAATCCATTCAGGACATGCTCCAGATGGCGCGCCAGGAGCAGCAGCTCGAGCAGCAGGCGCGCTCCGGCCAGTCCAAGCCCGAGGAGCTCCGCGGACAGCAGAGCGCGATCAAGCAGGGCCTCGACGAATCCGCCAAGAAGCTCCAGCAGGAGGGGCAGAAGACCTCGCTGCTCTCCGGCCGCTCGCAGCGCGCCGTCGCCGAGGCGCAGCAGAAGGTCTCCGAGGCCATCCAGGGCACCGCGGACGCGCGCGGCTCGCAGCAGTCCGCGAGCGCGATGGGCGACGCGGCCGACGCGCTCAATCGCGCGGCGGCCTCGCTCGCGCGCGATCGCGAGCGGGCGAACACGTCTGGCTCCGCGACCGGCTTCGCCGAGATGCTCCAGCAGATGCAGGAGATGGCGAAGAAGCAGGGGTCAATCAACGCGCAGGCGCAGGGACTGCTGCCGGGACTCGGCCAGTCGATGTCGTCGCAGATGCAGGCGACCGCGCGGGCGCTCGCGCGCGAACAGCGGCAGGTGGCGCAGCAGCTCGACGAGTTGAGCGAGAATGCCGGCGGAGATCGTGCCGGCGAGATGGCCAAGGAAGCCAAGCAGCTCGCCGAAGCGCTCGAGGGCGGACGGCTCGACGCGACCACGCTCGCGCGGCAGCAGCAGCTCTTCCGCCGCCTGCTCGACGCGGGGCGTTCGCTCCAGAAGGACGAGCGCGAGGACACTGGCAAGCGCGAGGCGACGTCCGCCAAGCCGGGCAACGAGTACGCACCCACCAACACGAACGCCACCGGCCGCGCGGCCCTCAAGTTTCGTGAGCCCACGTGGGACGAGCTCCGCGGCCTGAGCGCCGACGAGCGTCGCGCGATTCTCGAGTACTTCAAGCGGATCAATGCGCAGACGCCGAACCCGTAGCGGGCGAGCAGTGCTGGAGTCGCGCGGGACCTCGCTGTGGTGTCTCGTGGCGATCGCGGCCGCGGCGGTGTTGGCAGCACCCGCGTCACCCGCCGCCGTACTGCGTGCGCAGGCGCCCGCGGCCGACACGATGGCCTTCTACAAGGCGCTCGATCTCGAGGCCGCCGGCAAGTATCGCGACGCGGCGCCGCTCTTCCGGACCGCCGTACACACGTCGGCCGCGGTCAACGCGCTGCTCGGGCTCGAGCGAGTGTACGCGGAGCTTGGCTGGTCCGATTCGCTCGTCGCGCTCGTCGACACGCTCGTCACGCAGAACCCGCGCGAGGAGACGTACCGCACGGTGCAACTGCGCACGTTTCAGAGCTTGGGACGCGAGGCGGATCTGCGGCGGGCGTTCGAGCGGTGGACACACGACGTGCCCAACAGCCCAAGCCCCTACCGCGACTACGCGCGCCTGCTGCTGCAGCGCAACCAGACCGCCGCGGCCGACAGCGTGCTCGCGCGGGCGAAGCAGTCGCTCGGCACCACGCGCGATCTCAGCCTCGAGCTGGCCCAGACGCGCGCGGCGCAGGGGCAGTGGGTGAAGTCCGCGCAGGCCTGGCGCGTGGCATTGGCATCCGCCGATTACCTCGAGCAGGCGGCCGCGTACGCGCTTGCGCCCACGCCGTCGCCGGTGCGCGACTCCATCCGCGACACGTTCCTCGCGCCGCCGATCGAAGTCGGCGCACGACGCGCGCTCGCCGATCTCGAATCCACATGGGGCTCGCCCGCCGACGGCTGGGACGCACTCAAGGATCTTCCGCCGGACAGCGCCGCCGCCGCGGCGTGGTCGGACTTCGCGCAACGCGCCGAGAGCGAGGAGCGCTGGTCCATTGCCCGCGAAGCGCTCGAGTCGGCGCTGCGCTGGCGCAAGACGCCCGAGCTCTCCGTCCGCGCCGCCACCGCCGCACTCAACGCGGGCGATCCGATCGCCGCGGTGCGGCTCGCGCCGCCGCTGCAAGGCGACTCCGCGACCGTCGCCCATCAGTATCTCGCCCTGCACGTGCGCGCGCTCGCCGCGCTGGCGCGGCCGTCGGAGGCCGAGCGATTGCTCGCCGCGTATGACCGTTTTCTCAATCCCGCCGAGCACAACTCGCTCACGCGCACCGTGGCGTGGGGCTGGGTGCGGACCGGCGACATGGCGCGTGCGCGCGTCGCACTCGCCGGCACGGGCGCCGAGGGCGACTCGAGCGACGCGGCCGGCTGGCTGGCGCTCTATGACGGAAATCTCAAGACCGCGCGCGCTCTCCTGCGCGGCGGAAGCGAGAGCACGCCCGAGCTGGCCGCCGCACTCGGATTGATCGCGCGGCTGAAGGCCGACACCGCACCGGAGATCGGGCATGCCTTCCTCGCGCTGGCGCGCGGCGACAGCGCCGGCGCGGCCGCGCAATTCACGGCCGCCGCGGAGCACACGCCGCAGGTGCGTTCCGTCCTTCTCTTGATGGCCGCGCGCCTGCAAGCCGCCACCGGCCACGGCCCGCAAGCGATCGCGCTCTGGCAGCGCATCGTCCAGGCCGATTCGGCGAGCCCCGAAGCGCCGCAAGCGGAGCTCGCCTGGGCCCGCGCGTTGCGCGCCTCCGGTAATTCCGTGGAAGCTCGCAAGCACCTGGAGCACATGATCCTCTCCTATCCCGACAGCGCCCTGCTTCCGCAGGCGCGACGCGAGCTCGAGCTGGTGCGTGGCTCGGTCCCGCCCAGTCCGTAATGCCGATGCTCTCTCGATTCGCGCGGCCGCTGGCCGCCGCCCTGCTCGCGCTCGTGGCAGTCGTTGGTCCGCTTGGCGCGCAACGGCTGCTCGTCCCCATGGACGACGCGCAGTCCAACCACCTCAAGGCGTACGGGCTCACGTACTTCGCCATCAAGAACGGCGCATCCGCCGAATGGCTGCTCAACTACCGTGGCGGCTCGTTCCTGCTCGCCGACACGCCGGAGCTGCGGCGCCGCGCCGGCCTCGACGGCATCACCATCGAGCCGATCGACGATGGGAAGCTCGCCGACATCCGCGCCGAGATCGCGTCGAGCAACATGGAGTCGGTGCCGCTCGAGAAAGCGCCGAAGATCGCCGTCTACACGCCCGCCGACGCCCAGCCCTGGGACGACGCGGTGACGCTCGCGCTCAACTACGCCGGCATCCCGTACACCGCGATCTACGATGACGAGGTGGAGCACGGTGACCTGTCCAAGTACGACTGGCTGCACCTGCACCACGAGGACTTCACCGGCCAATACAACAAGTTCTACCTGAGCTATCGCGACGCGCCGTGGTTCATCGACATGGTGCAGAAGAACACCGCGGCGGCCAAGCGGCTCGGATTCGCCAACGTGCCGGCGCTCAAGAAGGACGTCGCCGAGAAGATCCGCGAGTTCGTTTCCAACGGCGGATTCCTGTTCGCGATGTGCGGCGCCACGGAAACGCTCGAGCTCGCGATCGCCGGTCGCAATGTCGACATCGCGCAGAGTTTCGTCGACGGCACGCCGATGGATCCCGACGCCGACAAGAAGATGGACTGGTCGCGGACGTTCGCCTTCCAGAACGTGCACCTCGAGCAGTCGCCGTTCGTGAGCTCGATGAGCGACATCGACGGGCACCAGGTCAACGTGCCCGGCCGCCAGCAGCCGCTCGGCACGTTCACGCTCTTCAACTTCTCGGCGAAGTTCGATCCCGTGCCGTCCATGCTCGTGCAGGATCATCGTTCCGTGATCAACGACTTCTACGGCGTGACGACGAGCTTCAACAAGTCGGTGCTCAAGCCGGGCGTCACGGTGCTCGCGACGGAAGAGGGTGCGCCCTGGGTGAAGTACATCCACGGCGACTACGGCAAGGGCACGTGGACCTACTACGGCGGCCACGACCCCGAGGACCCGCGCCACGCGATCGGGAACCCGCCGACCGACCTGTCGCTGTTCAAGAATTCGCCTGGATATCGGCTGATCCTGAACAACGTGCTGTTCCCGGCCGCGAAGAAGAAACCGCTCAAAACCTGAGCGGCGCCGCGGCGCCGATGGTGCGCGTCGGCCAGTATATTTCCGACGCATGCCGAGCGTTGCCGCTGACCCCAAGAGTCGCCTGAGCGCCAGGGCGGCCACCGCCATCCGCGCCGCCATTCGGCTGGCCGGCGGCCGCGAGGTCTGCTTCGCGGGCACGCTCGACGCCGACGGGAACGTCGAGACCGTGCGCGTGGTCGCGCGCGGCGACGCGACGAGCGTCCTCGCGCTGCCCGGCTTCGCCGCACGCGGCGAGATGCTGATCCACAACCATCCGTCGGGCGTGCTCGAGGCATCGGGGCCGGACCTCGCGGTGGCTTCGCGCGTCCACGACGACGGCATCGGGTTCGCGATCGTGAACAACGGTGCGACCGAGCTCTACGTCGTCGTCGAAGTGCCGCGGCGCGCCGAGTTTGCGACGATCGAGCTCGCCGGCATCGACGCCGACCTCGGTTCCGACGGACCGATCGCGGCGCAGCACGCGCGCTACGAGGACCGGCCGAGCCAGCGCGCCATGGCCACCGAGATCGCCCGATTGTACAACGACGGGGGCATCGGCCTCCTCGAGGCGGGCACCGGCGTCGGCAAGTCGCTCGGCTATCTCGTGCCCGCGCTGCGTTGGGCGAACGCCAACGGCGAGCGCACCGTCGTGTCGACGAACACGATCAACCTCCAGGAGCAGCTCGTCGGCAAGGATCTTCCGTTCCTCGCGCGCGCGCTGAGCGACCAGAAGGTGCGCTTCGCCCTCCTCAAGGGCTGGCGCAACTACCTGTGTCTCGTGCGGCTGGAGCAGGCGCGGTCGTCGGGCAACGCGTTGTTCGACGACGGGCTGCAGCAGGAGCTCGACGCCATTCAGTCCTGGGCCGAGCGCACGCGCGAGGGATCGCTGAGCGATCTCACGATCGCGCCGCGTCCCGAGCTGTGGGACGAGGTTTCCGCGGAACCGGATCTCTGCCAGCGCGCGCGCTGCCCCGTGTTCGAGAAGTGCTTCGTGTTCAAGGCGCGGCGCGAGGCGGCGAACGCCGACGTGATCGTCGTGAACCACCACCTGCTGCTCTCCGATCTCGCGGTGCGCCGCGCGACGGGCAACTGGGGCGAGGCGGCGGTCCTGCCCGCGTATACGCGGCTCGTGATCGACGAAGGACATCATCTCGAGGACGCGGCGGCGGCGCACCTGGGCTCGACCGTCTCGCGTCGCGCGCTCACGCGACTGTTCAATCGCCTGGACCGCCGCGGCAAGGGATTGCTCCAGGCGCTCACGAATCGACTCGCCTCGGGCAACGATCTGCTGAGCACCGCCAGTCTCGATCTGGTGCAGGCGCGGCTCGCGCCGGCCGTCGCGGCGGCGCGTGACAAGAGCAGCATGCTCTTCGACCTGCTGGAAACGCTGATGCAGGAGAGCGGCGGCGCCGTGCTTCGGCTCACCGACGACTTCGCCACGCATCCGATCTGGCGCGCGGGGCTCCGGCTCGAGCTCGGCGACACGCTGGAGGAAATCCAGCTCCTGTCGAACGGATTGCAGCTCGTGCGCGAACGGATCGAGAGCGGTTCGGGCGTGGACGAAGCGGTGATGCCGCTCCTGAACGAGATGCGCGCCGTGACGCGGCGGCTGCAGCTCGCCGGCGACGGCCTGAGCCGCGCGCTCGACGCGAAGCCCGGCGAAGCGACCGTGCGGTGGATCGAGCTGAAGGGCCGCGAGAAGGCGGCGAGCGTGAGCACGGTGCCGCTCGACCTCGCGCCGATCCTGCGCGAGGACCTCTTCGAGCGCGCGACGACGACCGTCGTCACGAGCGCGACGCTCGCGACGGACGGCAAGTTCCAGTTCCTCGCCGCGCGACTCGGTCTGAACACGCCAACGCTCGAGCCAAAGACCGGCATCTTCCCGTCGCCGTTCCGCTATCGCGAGCAGTCGCTCCTCGCGGTGCCGAGCGACGTCCCCGCGCCGAACGTGAACCCCACGGGCCACTTCGAGGCGATCGCGCGGGTGGCGGTCGACCTCGCCGAAGCCTCCAACGCCGGCATGTTCGTGCTGTTCACGAGCCACCGCGACGTGCGGGCCATGGCGAGCGAGCTTCGCGCGCGCGGGATCGAGCGCCGGTGGCCGCTGCTCGTGCACGGCGACGAGTCGCGCGACGCGCTGCTCGAGCGCTTCCGCGACGCGGGCCGCGCGATCCTCCTCGGGACCGCCTCGTTCTGGGAAGGCGTCGACGTGCCGGGCGACGCGCTCCGCGCGCTGCTCATCGCCAAGCTGCCGTTCCGCGTGCCGACCGAGCCGATCACCGCCGCGCATTGCGAGGCGATCGAGGCGCGCGGCGGCGACGCCTTCAAGGAGTACATGCTGCCGCACGCCGCGCTTCGCCTCAAGCAAGGGTTCGGTCGCCTCGTGCGCACGAGCACCGACCGCGGAGTCGTGGTCATCGCGGACCCGCGGGTCGTGACGAAGAACTATGGCCGTGGGTTGATGGAGGGTCTCCCGCCCGCCGCTCGGCGCGTGGGCCGCTGGACCGAGCTGGTCCCTGAGATTCGATCGTTCTACGCCTGAGCCACCTTTCACCGATTACCGAACCGATGAACCGCCCCGGAAAGATCGTGTGCGTTGGCCGCAACTACCGCGAGCACGCCAAGGAGCTGGGAAACGACGTGCCCGCCGAGCCGCTCATCTTCCTCAAGCCGCCCTCGAGCGTGATCCGCGACGGTGAGGCGATCGTCCTCCCCCCGCAGAGCAAGCAGGTGGAGCACGAGGGCGAGATCGGCGTCGTCATCGGAAAGACGCTCCGGCGCGTAACTGCACAGGAAGCGCGCGGCGCCGTGGCCAAGGTCATCGCGGTGAACGACGTGACCGCGCGCGACCTGCAGCGGTCCGATTCCCAATGGACGAGGGCCAAAGGGTTCGATACGTTCTGCCCGGTCGGCGAGCCGGCCAACCCGCCGTCCGACCTGGAAACCTTGTCCGTCGTGACTCGTGTCAATGGGGTCGAGCGGCAGCGAGGCAAGGGATCGGAGATGGTCTTCTCGATCCCGGACGTGCTCGCCTTCATCTCGACGGTCATGACCCTCGAGCCTGGGGACCTGGTCCTCACCGGCACTCCGGCCGGCGTCGGGACCCTCTCGCCCGGGGACGAGGTAGTAGTGGAGGTGCTCGGCCCGTCTGGTTCGTCGGCCGAGGCAAGCCTCAGCCGAGTCAGCAACTCCGTACGGAAGGACGCCTAGTGCCGCAACTCAGCGCGCGTTTCCAGACGCTGCCGGAATATCCGCTCGCGACGATCCCGCAGAAGAAGCGGGAGCTCGTCGCGCGGGGCGTGGACGTGATCGATCTGGGCGCGGGCGACGCGGACCTCGCGCCGCCGCCCAAGGCGATCGAGGCGCTCACGGCCGCCGCCCGCGTGCCGGCGATGCAGCGCTACGGCTTCGGGATGGGGCTCGTGGCGTATCGCGAGGCCGTGTCGGCGTGGATGGCCAAGCGGTTCGGGCAGACCTTCGACCCGATGACGGAGGTCGTGCCGCTGATCGGCTCGAAGGAAGGCATCTCCCACCTCGCGCTCGCGTACCTCGAGCCGGGGCGC
Organism: Gemmatimonadaceae bacterium; assembly: GCA_035547615.1. Lineage (GTDB taxonomy): Bacteria > Gemmatimonadota > Gemmatimonadetes > Gemmatimonadales > Gemmatimonadaceae > JAQBQB01. The sequence continues at coordinate 8,038 of DASZUN010000120.1, forward strand.
GTGGGAATCATCCCCGAGCCCGGCTACAACGCCTACCAGGGCGGCACGATCCTGTCGAGCGGCGAGCCGTACCGCTACGCGCTGCGCCCGCGCACGAACTTCCTGATCGACCTCGACGAGATCCCGGCGGACGTGCTGCGGCGCACGAGCATTCTCTATTTAAACTATCCGAACAACCCGACGGCGGCGACGGCGCCGCGCGAGTATCTGGAAAAGGTCGTCGCGCGCTGCCGCGAGCTGGACATCCTGCTCGTCTACGACAACGCGTACTCCGAGCTGGCGTTCGACGGCTACGTGCCGCCGAGCATCTTCGAAATCGACGGCGCGCGGGACTGCGCGCTCGAGTTCCACTCGCTGTCCAAGACGTACAACATGACGGGCTGGCGCTGCGGCTGGGCCGCGGGCGCGCCCAAGTTCACCTCGGTGCTCGCCAAGGTGAAATCGTTCCTGGACACCGGGCAGTTTCTCGCCGTCCAGGCGGCGGGCGTGGCGGCGATCGAGAGCTACTATGACTTCGTGCCCGGCAACGTGGCGACGTTCAAGGCGCGCCGCGACGCGGCGGTCGCGGCGTTCCGCGCCGCGGGCTTCGCCTGCGAGACGCCGCGCGCGACGATGTATCTGTGGATCCCGCTGCCCGAGGGGATTCCGAGCGCGCTCTTCGCCGACCGGCTGCTCGAGGAGGAAGGCGTGGTGGTGATGGCGGGCTCGGGCTTCGGCGCGGGCGGGGAAGGGTTCTTCCGGATCTCGTTCATCACGTCGCCGGAGCGGATCGCCGAGGCGGCGGTACGCGCCGGCCGCGTGCTCGCGTCGATGGGCGCGGAGGTCTGATGAGCACGCGGACGATCTTCGAGCAGCGGAAATCGCAGAAAGGGTCGATCGCGCTCTCGATCGTCGTCCACGCCGTCGCGATCGCGCTGATCGCGTCGATCACGTTCCGGTATCCGATCGCCGCGCTGTTCGAGTCGCCGACGCGCGTGCCCGTGGAGCACATCACGTACGTCCGCACGCAGCCCCGGGCGGCGCAGGCCGCCGCGGCGGGGACGCCGACGGCCGAGAAGCGGCCGGCACGGAAGCCCGTCGCGCCGGCGCCGATCATCGCGCCCACGACGATTCCCACGACGCTGCCGCCGGTCACGCCGCCGCAGCCCACGCCGGGCGTCGTTGGCGGGACGGGGACGGGCACCGGCACGGCGGCGGTCGGCGTGGCGACCGGCGTCGAGCCGACGATGCCGGATCCGCGCATCGAGCTGCACCCGAACACGCTGCGCCTCCCGCTCACCGCGGCCGAGCGGAACGACAGCGCGGTGAAGGCGATCTACGTCGCGTATCGCGAGGCGGAGATCGCTTCGGAGGAGAACCGCGGGCGCAGCCCGCGCGACTGGACGTTCGAGAAGGGCGGCCAGAAGTACGGGCTCGACTCGCAGTACGTGTATCTCGGCAAGTTCAAGCTGCCGTCGGCGATCCTGGCGGCGCTGCCGTTCAACTTCGGCGGCGTCGACGGGGCGCGCATCATCCAGGCGCGCAACGCGAACTGGATCCGCGACGACATCTACTCGCACGCGCAGGGCTTGAGCGAGGAGGACTTCCGCGAGGCGGTGCGGCGGATTCGCGAGCGCAAGGACCGCGAGCATCGCGAGGCCGAGGAAGCGAAGGAGAAGCCGAAGGCGGCGCAGCCGCCGATCGTGCCCTGACGCCAGCGCTTCGCGCGGCGTGAGCGAACGCAAATACTAGTTCGCTAATTAAACATCTGTATATCCGGGACAGCGGCGGGCCGACGGCCGCCGCGCGCGCGGTCAGTCGTTCGCCTCGCCCTCGATGATGACCGGGACCGGCTCCTGCTCCCAGTACGGGCGGAAGACGCCGCAGATGACGCCGAGGATCGCGAAGTCGTCGCGCGGCCCGACCTCGATCGTGCGCTCGCCCACGTTCGCCGGCTCGAGCACGATCGTCGCGCCGCGGTGCCGGAGCGTCTTCACGGTCGCCTCGCTGCCGAGCCGCGCCGCGACGATGTCGCCGTCCTGCGCGCGCGCCGACGGCGTGATCATCACGTAGTCGCCGTCGAGAATGCCGCGCCCCGCCATGCTCTCGCCGCGCACCTTTAGAAAATACACATCATCGCTCGGCAGGAAGCGGCGGTCGACCGTGATGTAGCACTCGCGATCCTCCACGCGCAGCGACGGCTCGCCCGCGTGCACGCGCCCGTAGTACGGCACCGGCTGCGTGTTGCCCGCGGCGGCGAAGCCGAGCAGGCGCACGCCGCGCGAGCGCGACTCGTCGCGCTCGATGTAGCCTTTCGCCTCGAGCGAGTGCAGCAAGTCCGACACGGTCTTCGTCGACTTGATGCGAAACTTGCGCGCGATCTCGCGGATGCTCGGCTGATACGTGTTCGCCGCGAGAAAGTCTATCATGTAGCGATAGACGCGTTGTTCCAGCTGTGTGAGCGGCTCCGGCATGGGCCCCCGTCAGCGGTAAGAGGACGCCGGGCTCTCAACTTGCTGAGGGCCCGGCGTGTCTCGGTTGCACGCAAATGTAGATGCGCGCGCAACGCGTGCGCAATCGTTGTGCGCCCTACTTCAAGTGTTTGTTGCGAGCGACGTCGTCGCATCATCGATGCGACGCAGCGAACGCTCGCGTCCGAGCATCACGAGCACGTCGAAGATTCCCGGACTCACACTCACACCGGTGAGCGCGACGCGCAGCGGTTGAAACACTTTCCCGCTGCCGATGCCGCGCGCCTCCGCGAGCGTGCGCAGCGCGTGCTCCATCGCGCTCGCGTTCCAGTCCGCCAACGATGCAAGTGTTTCCCGGACGGCAATCAACAGTTCCCGCGCGGCAACACGGTCCTTCCACTGTTTAGCGACGGCATCCGCATCGTACACAACCGTGTCGCCAAAATACGGAACCGCCTGATGCACGATGTCGTCGAGCGTGCGCGACCGCACCTTGAGCAGATCGATCAGCGCGAGGAACCACGAGGCGCGCGATGCGAGCTCGGCGTCCGTCGTGATGCCGCGTTCCGTGAGCGCGCGCCCGACACGCGGCGCAAGCTCCGTCGCCGACGACATCGCGAGATGCTGTCCGTTCATCCACTCGAGCTTTTTCGTGTCGAAGATCGCCGCCTTCTTCGACAGGCCGTCGGCCGAAAACAACTGGATCATCTGCGGCACCGTCATCACCTCGAGATCGTTGCCGGGCGACCAGCCGAGCAGCGCGAGGAAGTTGAGCATCGCCTGCGGCAGGATGCCCATGTGCTGATAGTCGCCGACCGCCGTCGCGCCGTGGCGCTTGCTCAGCTTCTTGCCGTCCATGCCGTGGATCATCGGCAGGTGCGCGAACTCGGGGAGCGGCGCGCCGAGCGCGCGATAGAGCAGAATCTGCTTCGGCGTGTTCGAGATGTGATCGTCGCCGCGCATCACGAGCGTGATGCGCATCGCGATGTCGTCGGACACGACCGCGAGATTGTAGATCGGCGTGCCGTCCGATCTGAGAATGATGAAGTCGCCCTCGCCGATGTCCTTGTTCGGAAACGCGATCAGCCCGTGCACGAGATCCGTCCACGACGTCTCGCCCTCCGGCATGCGGAAGCGAATGACGTACGGCATCCCGCTCGCGACGCGGCGTGCGATCTCGTCGGGCGCGAGGCGGTCGCAGCGCCGATCGTACCGGAACGCGTCGCCGCGCGCCTCGGCGGCCTTCCGCTGCTCGTCGAGCTCGGCCGCGGTGCAGAAGCAGCGATACGCGTTTCCCTCGTCGAGCAGCCGACGCGCGTCGGCCTGATGGCGCGCGAGATTGGCGCCCTGGTACACGACCTCCTCGTCCCACGTGAGGCCGAGCCACTCGAGTCCCTCGAAGATCGCGCGCGTGCTCTCGGCGGTGCTCCGGGCCTTGTCGGTGTCTTCCACGCGGAGCAGGAACTCGCCGCCGTAGTGTCGCGCGTAGAGCCAGTTGAAGAGCGCCGTGCGCGCGCCGCCAACGTGCAGGTAGCCGGTGGGCGAGGGGGCGAATCGAAGACGGTGTTTCATGAGGCGAGTGCGAGGGCCGGGAGCCGGCGGTGGATGCGGTGGATACGGAAAAAGGGAGATGGGTGCCGGCGACGCGCCGCTCCCATCTCCCTTCTGAGCACCGGGAGAGCCCGCCTTCGCGGCTGCTCTCGAGCGGGAAGGGAGGGATTCGAACCCTCGATACGGCTTTTGACCGTATAACGGTTTAGCAAACCGCCGCCTTCAGCCTCTCGGCCACCTCCCCAAGGTCTGGCAGCGCAAGGCGTTGCCAGACAGTCAATGTATCGGCTCGCGCGGAGTCCGCACAAGGGTTGCCGCGGGCGGCGCCACGTGCCGCCCGGCCGCTCGCCGCGCGCTAGTTCCCGCCGTCGCGCCGGTCGCCGCGCCCGAGCCGCTCCTGGATGCGCTTGTCGCCGTCCTCGCGCAGCTTGTCCATGAGCTCCTTGGCCTTCTGCTGCTGCTCGGGCGTGTACTGCGCGATCGCGGCGTTGGCGTCGCCGGCGTACGTCTCGCGGATCGTCCGGATCACGTTGCGGAGCGCGAGGACCGTCGCGCGCATGCGGTTGCGATCGGCGTCGGACGGATTGAGCGGCGGCCGCAGCTCGTGCACGAGCGAGTCGACGAGCTGGAAGTACTGCGCGGTCGAGTCCTTCTCCTTGTTCTCGAGCGCCTCGAGGGTCTTCACCTGATCGTCGGTGAGCTGCAGGTCCTTGTGCTTGTCGATGAGGAGCTTGAGATCGCTGAGGTCCTGGATGTCACGGTCGCGGAGCTTGGGGCCGCTTGGCATCTCCTGCGGCTGGAACAGGTCGGTGTGACTGTGGTCGCCGCGAGAGCCGCCGCGCTGGGCGGCGAGGGTGGTGGACGGCAGCGCGACGAGGGCTGCGAGGAGGGCGAGGCGTGTACGCATGGGAGGGAGTCTCGGCGGATGTGGTCGGCCTGAGCTTCACCAATGAAAACGCGTCGAGCCGCGGGACTGCTGCGGCTCGACGCGTCGGGGGATCATGGTGATAGCGGAGGGCGAGGGATTCGAACCCCCAAGTCCTTGCGGACGCCGGTTTTCAAGACCGGTGCAATAGCCATTCTGCCAGCCCTCCGGACTGCGAAAGATCGCTACTCGCCGGCCGAGACGCCACGCCGCGAAGCGTCCGGCCGGCTCACTGCGTCCGTGCTCCGGCCGCGCGCGTTGGTGACGGCACGATAGCCGCAGATACGGCCGCCATGATGCCGACGCCGACTCATGCGTGAACCGCCGAAATCTCGGAGCTGGCTCGCGATCGCCAAAGCGAGCGCCAAGGATTTCTCGCGCGATCAGTGCGGTCTCCGCGCCGCGGCCCTGTGCTACTACACGGCCTTCGCGCTGCCGCCGCTCCTCATCCTGCTGATCAAGCTCGCGGGACTCATCTGGAATCCGACAGCGGTTCAGCACGCGATGGAGTCGCAGTTCAGTGGGCTCGTCGGCTCCGGCGGCGCGACGACGGTGAGCCAGATGGTGGCGAGCGGTCAGCGCCACGGGAGCGGCACGTTCTCGACGGTGGCGAGCTTCGTCGGGTTGTTGTTCGGCGCGACGGGCGCGTTCCTGTCGCTGCAGAACGCGCTCAACGCGGTCTGGGAGGTCGGCCCCGATCCCAAGCAGGGCGGCGTGAAGCGGTTCCTCACCAAGCGCCTGCTGTCGCTCGGCATGCTCATGGGACTGGCGTTCCTGCTCGTCGTCTCGCTCGCCGTGACCGCGGCGGTCAGCGCGATCGGCACTGCGATCGGCACCGGCGTCGTCATTCAGATCGCGAACGTGGTCGTGTCGCTCGCCATTCTCACGGTGCTGTTCGCTGCGATGTTCAAGTTCCTGCCCGACGCGGTCATCGGGTGGCGATCGGTGTGGGTGGGCGCGTTCGCGACGGCGGTGCTGTTCGAGATCGGCAAGTTCCTGATCGGCCTCTATCTCGGACACAGCAATCCCGGCAATGCGTTCGGCGCGGCGAGCTCGTTCGCCGTGATTCTCGTGTGGATCTACTACGCGGGGATGCTGCTGCTCTTCGGCGCGGAATTCACCCAGCACTTCGCGCAGGCGCGCGGACACGGCGTGCGGCCGAAGGAAGGCGCCGTGCGTGTCGAACAACAACCGCGAATCGAACGCGACGGCGCGGCGCATGCCGCGCGCGCCGATCGCGACAATGGAGGACACATCGTCATGGCGACAGAGGGACGGGACGGCGATCGGCGGATCGCGCAACAACATCCGAGCGGCGACGGGCGCGCCCGACTCGTCGCGCAGCCGGAGCTGCAGCACGCATCCATTCCGGAGTTGCTGCGCCGGCTCTCGGCCGACGGCAACAACCTGATGCAGCAGGAGATCCACCTCGCGAAGGTGGAGATGCGCGAGAGCGCGAGCGCGGTCGCGAGCGGCACGGGGAAGATCGGCGTGGCGACGGTGCTCGCGCTGCCGGGCATTCTTGCGCTCGCCGCCGCGGCGATCCTCGGCCTGAAGTTCCTCGTCGGGAGCTACTGGCTCTCGTCGTTGATCGTCGGCGTCGTGATTCTCGTCGTCGCCGGCGTCCTCCTCAAGAGCGCCGTGAGCTCGTTCAAGTCCGGCTTGCTCCCGAAGGAAACCGCGGAGACCGTGCGCAATGACGTCGATTGGGCGAAGCGCGAGGTGCGACAGGCGAAGCGCGAGATGTCGGCGTAGCTCGAGCGCGTCGACGCCGATGCGCCGCGTCAGCGTGTAGTGGTCGCGGCGTGTTCCTCGGTGTGCGTGTCGCGATTCGCGCGCAGCCGGTTGATCAGGTGCTCGACTTCGGCGGGGTCGGCGTCCCACGCGCCGAGAGCGTAGCGCGCCATGCCGAGCGCCAGCTCGCGCTCGCCGACGACCACGGCGCCGACGCCCTGGCGTTCGAGATGGACCTGCTCGGCCGTGCTGTGCGTGCGCACCACGGTGTCGAGCTCGGGGTTTTCCTCCCTGGCCAGATCGAGAATCGCGCGTGCCTGGTACGTGCCGGGCGCGGCGATCACGAGCAGGCGCGCGCGCTCGAGACCGGCGTGCTCGAGAACGGCGGCGCGCGACGCATCGCCGAAGAGCACGTGCAGCCCGCGGCGACGCAGCGCCTCGACGCGCTCGCGATCCTTCTCGACCACGAGGAACGGAATGCCCTGCGCCTCGAGTGCGCGCCCGATCGTGCTGCCCACGCGCCCGAACCCGACGATCACCGCGTGATCCCGCAGCCGATCGCTCGGCGCACCGCTCGACGATGCCAGATGCTCGCTTTCGGCATCGCGTTCGAGCCACGCGCGCAGCCTCGGCCGGGCGCGGACCCAGCGTTCGATCGGGCCCACGCTCCGGAGCGCGAGCGGATTGAGCGTGATCGAGAGGATCGAGCCGGCGAGGATGAGGCTCTGCCCCGCGCGCGAGAGCAGCCCGAGCGAGAGGCCGAGGCTCGCGAGGATGAATGAGAATTCTCCAATCTGCGACAACCCGGCCGCCGCCGTGAGCGCGGCGTGCAGCGGCGTGCGCAGCCGGACCAGCATCGCGAACGAGACCGCCGCCTTCCCGACAGTGACGATCAGCACGGTCGCGAGCACCGCGAGCGGGCGCTCCATGAGCACGCGCGGATCGAACACCATGCCCACCGCGACGAAGAACAGCACGGCGAAGGCGTCCTGGAGCGGGAGCGCATCGGCCGCGGCCTGGTGGCTCACGTCGGATTCGGCGATGACGATGCCGGCGAAGAACGCGCCGAGTGCGAAGGACACGCCGAAGAGTGTCGCGGCGCCGAACGCGATGCCCAGCGCGAGCGCGAGCACCGAGAGCGTGAACAGCTCCCGCGACCCGGTGCGCGCCACGGACGCGAGCAGCCAGGGCACGACCCGCGTGCCCACGAAGAGCATGAGTGCCACGAACGCGCCGACCTTGACGAGCGTGATGCCGAGCGTGAGGGCGATCCCGCCGCCGCCCGCGTGCTGCGAGGCGCCGCCGAGCGGGCCCGCGACGGCCGGAAGAATCACCAGCAGCAGGACGGTCGCGAGATCTTCCACCACGAGCCAGCCCACGGCGATACGGCCCTCGAGCGTCGTCGTGGTCCCACTCTCGTCGAACGCGCGCAGCAGCACCACCGTGCTCGCGATCGAGAGCGACAGCCCGAACACCAGCGACGCGCCCCACGGCCACGCCCAGAGGCGCGTGACCAGCGCGCCGAGCGCGGTGATGACGACCATGCGGCCGAGCGCGCCGGGGATCGCGATGCGACGGACCGCGAGCAGATCGCGCACCGAGAAGTGCATCCCCACGCCGAGCATGAGGAGGATGACGCCGACTTCGGCGAGCTGCGCGGCGAGGCCGGTGTCTGCGACGTACCCCGGCGTGAACGGCCCGACGATGACGCCCGCGACCAGATAGCCCACGAGCGCGGGGAGGCCGAGTCGGATGGCGAAATAGCCGAAGACGAACGCCAGGCCGAGCGCCGCGGCGAGTGTGGCGACCAGCTCCGTTTCGTGAGTCATCGCTGCGGGCTCCCGGCGGTTGCGAGCGGCGGCGGACGCGCCCCGTCTTCCTCCAAATTAGTGCATGCTAGCGCATGCTAGCGCATGCCAGCGCATGCTAGTGCATGCTAGAGCGTCGCATCCATTGCGAGCACCGCGCCGAGCAGGACGTTTGCCCCGTTCACCACGTCCCGGTCTTCCGTACGCTCGAGCGGTGAATGGCTGATACCGTTCACGCTCGGCACGAACAGCATGCCCGCCGGGCCGATCGTCGCCATGTTCTGCGCGTCGTGGCCCGCACCGCTCGGCATCAGGTGCGGCCGCAGGCCAAGCGCACGCGCGGCGCGCGCGACGGCGTCCTGCACCAGTGGCGACGTGAGCGACGGTTCGTTCGTATGCGTGGGTACGAGCGCCACGCTCGTGCCGGTCGCGCGCGCGATCCGCCGCGCTTCCGTCTCGAGTGCATCGAAGACCGTGGTGACCTTCGCGAGATCGAGGTCGCGCAGCTCGAGCGTCAACACGACTCTGCCGGGGATGACGTTCGCCCCGCCGGGATGCACCGCGAGCCGGCCGACGGTCCCGACCTGCCGACCGGGGATCGCGGTGACGATGCGGGCGACGGCACTCACGAACTCCGATGCGGCGACGAGCGCGTCGCGGCGGTCCGCCATCGGTGTCGTGCCGGCATGCGACGCCGTGCCGAGGAACGTCACCTCCCAATAGCGGATCCCGACGAGCCCTTCGACCACGCCGATCTCCGCGCCGGCGTGCTCGAGCACGCGGCCCTGCTCGATGTGCAGCTCGAGGTATCCCGCGACGCTCCCCGGCGCGCGTCGTGCCTCGTCGAGCCGCGCGGGGTCGCCGCCCAGCAGCCGGATGCCTTCCTCGATCGTGCGGCCACTCGTCGCGCGCAACGCGAGCGCGTCACGCTCGAACCGCCCCGCGACGATCTTGCTGCCCACCAGGCCGCCTTCCTCGTTCTGGAAATCGACGACCTCCAACGGATGGCGGAGCGCGATGCCGCGATCGCGCAGCGTGCGCGCCACCTCGAGCGCGGCGAGGGCGCCGAGCGCGCCGTCGAAGCGGCCGCCCTGCGGCACGGTATCGGTGTGCGATCCGATGATGAGCGGCGGCAGGCCGGCTTCGGCGCCGGCGCGCCGGCCGAAGGTGTTGCCTGCCGCGTCGACGCGGACGGCGAGGCCCGCGTCGCGCATCCACTCGCGCACCGTCGCGCGTGCGGCGAGGTCGGCGTCGCTGTACGCGGGACGGTCGACGCCGCCCTCCGCGGTGGGGCCGATCGCCGCGAGCGCGGCGAGATCGGCGAGGAGGCGAGCGCCGTCCGTGGTGGGAGTTGTCAAAACTGGTATTCGAGTTCAGGTAAGCGAGACGGCTTCCTGGACCGACGGCACCGGGGCCGGCCGCCGGGTCACGAGGGCCACCGCCGCCAGCACGACGACGTTCACGCCGAGCGCGACGATCCCGACGTTCAGATCCTTGAGAAACTGCGGTGCGCTCGGCGCGAGCGTCGCGATCGTGGCGCCGGTGATCGTCGACCAGGCGACCGTGAGCTCCCCGGCGAGAATGCCGGCGAACGCCGCGCGCGCGCCGACCAGCGGACGCGCGGGGAGGCTCAGGATGAGCGCCGGGAACAGCTGCGTCACCAGGTTGTAGCCCATGAGCAGCAGCACGACGATCGCCTGACCGCCGCGCAGCGCCATCGTCAGCGCGAGCAGCGCGATCACGGGCACCAGCGCACGGGCGAGCAGCGCGACGCGCCGGTCGGATGCCGTGGGCACGACGGCGCGGTAGACGTTCTGCGCGAGGATGGTGCCCGCCGCGATGAGAATCACCGAGCCGGGGACCAGCGCCGTGAGCAGCCCGGCGCCGCCGATGATGCCCACCGTGGCGGGGCTGAACGCGTGCTTCGACATGCGAAGCAGCGAGAGGTCGGCGTCGCTCCCGGTGAGGCCCGGCACGACGAGCAGCGCCGCGAAGCCGGCGAAGAACACGAACAGGATGACGAGCTGATAGAGCGGCAGCATCACGGCGTTCTTGCGGAACACGTCCTCGGCGCGCGCCGTGTACACGCTCGCGAAGTACTGCGGCCACATGTAGAAGCCGCAGGCCGTGAGCAGCACCGTCGAGATCAGCCACACGGGGCTCATCCCCCCGGCCGGCAGCGTGAGGAAGCCGGGCTTCGCGTGGTCGATCGCGCGAAACATGGCGCCGTAGCCGCCATAGAAGTGCCGCGGCAGGTACACGCCGATGGCGACGACGATCGCGAGGATCATCACGTCCTTGAGCGCCGCGGTCCACGCCGACCCGCGCACGCCCGAGATGATCACGTACACCATGAGCGTGATCGTGCCGACCCATGCCGCCACCGTCGGCGAGATCGAGCCGTACGACGCCTCGGAGACGATGATGCCGAGTCCCTTGAGCTGCAGCGTGAGGTACGGCACGAGCGCCGCCACGCCGACGAGCGCCACGAGAATTCCGAGGGCGCGGCTCTCGTACTTGGCCACGAAGAAATCCGCCTGCGACACGAGTCGCCGCGGCTGCGCGTACCGCCAGACGACCGGCAGCAGGAAATACGAGAGGCTGTAGGCGATCGCGCCGTAGCACAGGATGTAGAACGCCGGCGCGCCCTTGCCGTACGCCCAGCCGCTCCCGCCGAGGAACGTGAACGTCGTGTAGATCTCGCCCGCCATGAGCAGGAACACGAAGATCGAGCCGAAGCCGCGGCCGCCCACGCTCCACTGCTCGAGACTCATGTCGTGGCCGCGCCGCGCGAGGAGCGCGAGCCCGATCGCCACCGCGAACACGACCCCGAGAATCGCCAGCGCGACGCTCATTGCGCGCCGCCGCGGTGGTCGAGCATCCAGATCACTCCCATGATCGCGGAGGTCGCCACGACCCACGCCACGATCCAGAAGAGCAGGAAGGGAAGGCCGAGCACCAGCGGTTCGACGCGGTTGGCGAACGGAATGCCGCCGAGCAGGCAGAGGGCCGGGAGCGCCGCGAGCAGGTGATACGCGCGAACGCCGCGCCGAGTGGAGGATTCGCTCATCACGAAACTGGGATGCAGTGCTCGAGCGCCGCGGCCACGAAGATGCGCGTGCCATAGTCGAGCGCGCGCTCGTCGAGATCGAAGCACTCGTGGTGGTGCGGGTGCACGATGCCGCGCTCCTCGTTGCGCGCGCCGATGAAGAAGAACGCCCCCGGCGCCGCCTGCTGGTATCCGGAGAAGTCCTCGCCACCCATCACCGGCACGGCCTCGGTGAGCGCGTCGGGGCCCAGGGCCCGCACGATCGCGCGGCGCAGCAGCGTGTTGGCGCGAGGGGCATTGATCACCGCGCGGTAGCCACGCTCGACCGCGAACTCGTAGCGCGCGCCGTGCGCGGCCGTGATCCCCGCGATGATCCGCTCCATCGTCGCGGGAATCTCGGTGCGCAGCGCCGCGTCGAACGTGCGAATCGTCCCTTCGATCTCGACGCTGCCCGGGATGACGTTGTGCGTCGTCCCACCCTGAATGCGCGTCACCGAGACCACCGCGGGCTCCAGGGGATCCACGGTGCGGGCGACGATGTGCTGGAGATTCGTCACGACCTGCGCGGCGATCGCGATCGGATCCACCGACCGGTGCGGCATCGCCGCGTGTCCGCCGCTGCCGACGATCGTCGCGCGGAAGATGTCTGGCGCCGCCATGAGCGGCCCGTCCTTCACGCCGACCTCGCCGAAGGGCGAGCCGAGCCAGAGATGCGCGCCGATCACGAGCTCGGCGCCGTCGAGCACGCCCGCGCGCACCAACTCCTCCGCGCCGCCGGGCAGCAGCTCCTCGGCGTGCTGGAAGATGAATCGCACCTCGCCGGCGATGTCGTCGCGTCGGGCCGCGAGCACGCGCGCCGCCCCGAGCAGCATGGCGGTGTGCCCGTCGTGGCCGCACGCGTGCATCACGCCGGGCGTCTGCGACACGAACTCGTGCGTGTTCTTCTCGACGATCGGCAGGGCGTCGATGTCGGCGCGGATCGCGAGCACCGGGCCCGGACGCGCCCCGATCAGCCGAGCGACGACGCTCGTGCGCGTCGGCCGCGTGATCTCGAGATTGCCGAAGTCGGCGAGCGTGTCGGCGATGAACTGGGACGTGCGCTCTTCGTGAAACGAGAGCTCGGGATTGCGATGCAGATGCCGACGCCACGCGATCACCTGCTCGCGCACGGATTCGACGGTCGGACGGGTGGGAATAGCCGTTGCCATGGTCGGGAGCTCGAGTGAGCCCCGATCTTACCGCGCGGATCGCGCGTGCGACAGGGCGCGGGCGAACTAGAGCCGCGGCTCCAGCGCGTCGGCCCGGAGCAGCTCGCGCGTGGCGTCGTGTCGGGGCGAACGGAGCACGTCGGCCGCCGCGCCGGTCTCGACGATGACGCCCTCGTGCAGCACCGCCACGCGATCCGCGAACGCGAGCGCGAAGTCGACGTCATGCGTCGCGATGAGCAGCGCACGCCCTTCGCGCGCGAGCGTGCGCAGCGATTCGCCGAGCGCGCCGCGCCGCGCCGGATCGAGCGCGGACGTCGGCTCGTCCATCAGCAGCAGCTCCGGGTCTGGGGCGAGCGCGCGGGCGATCGCCACGCGCTGCGCTTCGCCGCCAGAGAGCTGCCGCGGATACGCCTCGGCGCGGGCGCCGACACCGAGGCCGCCGAGGAGCCGGCGCGCGACGCCTTCCGCCTTGTCGCGCGGCCAGCCGAGCGCGTAGACGGGCGCGAGCGTCACGTTGTCCAGCGCCGTCATGTGCTCGAACAGCGACGCCGACTGGAAGACCATGCCCACGTGCCGGCGCAGCGCACGGAGCCGTGATTCGGGCGGCAATGGACCAGGCGCGAGCGTCACGTCGCCGAGCGCCACGCGGCCGTCAGAGATCGGCTCGAGCGCCGCGATCGCGCGCAACACCGTGGACTTGCCGGCGCCCGACACGCCCATCAGCGCACACAGTTCGCCGGTCTGGATCGTGAGGTCCACACCGCGCAGCACCTCGCGCGAGCCGCGCATCACCCGGAGGCCGGCAATCTCGAGCGCCGCGCTCATGCCGCTCTCATGCTGCGCTCCATCGCCGCTCGAGCCGCCGCGCGAAGCGCGCGAGCGGCAGCGAGAACACGAGGTAGATCGCCGCACACACCATCCCCGGCACGACCCAGCTTCCCACGTTGGTCGCGTAGATCGCCGTCTGCTTGGTGAGCTCGACGACCGTGATCACGGATACGAGCGACGAATCCTTGAGCAGCGCGACGAAATCGTTCGTCATCGGCGCCAGCGCGAGCCGGAGCGCCTGCGGTGCGCGCACCAGCCGGAAGATCTGGAACTCCGTGAGCCCGAGCGTGCGCGCCGCCTCGAGCTGCGAGCGGGGGATCGCCTCGAGCGCGGAGCGGTAGATCTCCGACTCGTATGCCGCGTAGTTGAGCCCGAGCCCGAGAATGGCGGCGAGGAACGCCGGCAGCCGAACGACCGTCGAGAGTCCATAGTACAGCACGAACAACTGGAGCAGCACGGGCGTGCCGCGCACGACCTCGACGTAGGCAATGCACAGCGCGCGCGCGAGGGGGCCTCCGTACACGCGTCCGGCCGCGATCGCCGCGCCCGCGAGCACCGCGAGCGCCATCGCGAGAAACGACAGGACCAGCGTGATGCCTGCCGCGCGCACGAGGGACGGCAGATACGTCACGACCGACCGCGGCGAGGCCGCCGGCGCCGCGTCACGCACCGGTGTCTGCGCCAGCACGCGCTGGAAGTAGGCGGCTTCGCCGGCATTCCACACCTTCCAGGCGCGGAACGTCCGCTCGAGCGAGCCGTCCCGCATGCGCGCGCGCAGGATCGAGTTCACCGAATCGCGGAGCGCGCTGTCGCGCCGGGCGAGCACGGCGACGTAGTGGCCGATCGCCACCGGCTGCGGCTCGATGACGAACCCACCTTGCCGCCGTAGCGAACGCTCGGCGATGATGTTGTCGAGGAGCACGGCATCCACGCGGCCGGCGACGAGATCTTCGTACGGATGCACGTCGTCGTCGTACGAGACCGGCGTCACACCCGACGTCTGCTGCGCGCCGAGCAGGATCGTGTACGCCCCCGTCGCGCCGAGCGTCGCCACCGGGTGGCCCGCCAGGTCGGCCAGCGTGCGGAAACGCGCCGAGTCGGCCGGCCGCACGGCGAGGACTTCACGGAACTCATAGTACGGAATGCTCACGGCGTGCCGCTCGCGCAGCTCGGGGCGGTCTTCCACGCCGGACATGCCGACCTGGAAATCGCCGCGCTCGACCGACTGCTCGATCGATGCCCACGCCACCTGCACGAACTGCGGCTGGCGGCCGAGCCCGTGCGCGATCATGCCGGCGATCTCGACGTCGAACCCACGCACGCGCGACGGGTCGGCGGGATCGGCCTCGACGAACGGCGCGCCCCCCTCGGCGTCGCCGCCCCAGCGGAGCGGCGGGGCGCCGGCGCCGCTCGCCGGCCGCCGAGTGCAGGCGGCGAGCAGCACCGTCAGTGCGACGAGCGCCCGCCGCGTGCGCAAGGCTACTTCTTCTTCGTGGCCGGCGCGGCGCCCGTCTTCTGCGCGGCCGGCGCGGGTGCCGAGGGAGCCGGCTTCGCGTTCAGCGTCGCACCCGTCGACGTATCGCTCGTCGGCAGCGGGGTCTGGAACTCCTGCTCGGCCGGCGCGACGAGATCCTGGAGACGCACCACGGTCGCGAGCTGCTTGGAGGTCTGGAAGACCTTGAGCGCGTCCTGCGGCTTGCCCTGGTTCTTGAGCGCCTCGGCGAGCTCGAGGCCCGTCGCGACGTAGAGATAGGGAATGCCGACCGACGGCCGGTCGATCCAGTCGCCGCTGTGCATCACGGACTGCGGGCCCTGGAAGACCGTGTTCCACAGCGTGTCGGTGCGCGGCACGTCCATCCAGCCGTCACCCTGCATGTAGACCGTGTCCTTGGCCGCCGCGGCCGCGGGCGGCAGGAACAGCTTGGACGCGAGCCCCTGCGTGAGCACGTCGTCACCCATGCCGAGCGAGCGCGCGTAGCCGCCGGACGTCCGCGCGAAGTAGATCGGGCGGTCGGGCCACGCGTCCTGAATCATGCGCAGCACGAAGAGATCGGCGCGTTGCAGGATGCCGTTGTCGAGATTCTTCGGGTCGATCGTCGCCTTGAGCCCGTGCGACTCGAACGCCATCGGCCGGTTCAGCGGATAGTACGCCGGCACCGAGTCGGCGTCGGTCATCGTCATGTGGATCGGCGAGGACGTCGGCTTCGTCCACGTGGTGTTGCGGTAGATCGCCGGCCCCTTCGCCGCGTCGTACGTGTAGATGGGCCGGCGGATGATCTGCCGGACGTACCAGTCGGTGTTGAGCAGCGAGGTGTTGGCGACGATCACGTCCTTGCGGATGCCCTCGACCTCCTGCGCGTACCAGAGCGGGAAGGTGTCGTTGTCGCCGACGGTGATCAGCACGCCGTACGGCTCGACGGAGTTGAGCAGATCGGCGGCGAAGTCGCGCGTGTCGCGGTGGCCGGCGCGCGACGCCCAGTGCCAGTTGGCGAAGAGCGGGATGAGCGCCAGCGCGAGGACGGGGGAGCCGTAGGTCCAGCCCTCGCGCTTGGGCGTGGTGACGGTCTCCCGGCCGAGCTTGACCGTCTCCGTGCCGAACAGCGACGCGATGGACTCCCAGACCCAGATCAGCCCGAGCGCGGCCCACACGCCCCAGGCCGAGAAGCTCCAGATGAAGAAGTAGTCGCGGTCGCGGACCTCGTGCGGGTTGGGCGAGCCGGGGTCCTGGGAGGCACCCAATTTGAAATTCAAATAATATATCAATAATAACGATAGCGTGAACATCAGCGCGCCGAAGTACCAGAAACTTCGTCGGTCGCGCTGGAAGTGCACGTAGCCGCCGAACAGCCCGAGCACGAGGAACGCCGCGGCGAGGAGCGCCTGGGCGAACGGGTGCTGGTCGTGCGCGTCGCGCAGCCACTGCCACTTGAAGTACAGCCACCACATCCCGATCTGGTCGGCGAACGACGCCTGCCGGTCGCTCAACGACGGCTTGCCGTACTGGCCGCGGTTGAAGTTGTACATGAAGGCGTCGTACGTCCCCTTCGAGAACGTGCACGACAGCTCCAGCTTGGTGCGGCACGCCGTCGGCTCGCCTTCGTTGATCGGGGGGAAATAGGCGGCGCGGATCGGCTGGGTGATGAACGGCGTGCCGCCGAGGATGATCGCGCCCACGCAGGCGAGCAGCAGTTTCCACCGGAAGATCGTGCGCGGGCGGCGCACGAGCACCGCGAGCGCGACGGCCGGCGCCGGCAGCATGCCGGCCATGTGGTTGGCGTAGCCCAGCCCGCAGAGGTACGCCACGAGCACGAGCAGGCGGTCGGCGCGCCGCCCGTCGGGGTCGTCCGACCAGCGGATCATCAACCACGACACGATCGCGAGCCCGACGAGCGACACCGTGTAGACCTTCTCGTTCACCACGGACTGGTTCCAGACGGTGAACGCCGTCGCGCCGATGAGCGCGCCGAGCACGCCGCCCACGATGCGCTGCCAGCGCCGCTCGAGCCAGCCCACCAGCACGCGCTCGGTGACGAGGAACCACATGCCCGCCGACGCCGCGCTGCAGATGGCCGCGAGAATGTTGATGCGCACCGCGACGGTGCTCGCGATCGGGAGAATCGAGAACACGCGCCCGAGGATCACGAACAGCGGATTGCCGGGCGGGTGGGGAAGCCCCAGGGTGTAGGCGGCGGCGATGTATTCGCTGGTGTCCCACATCGCGGTGGACGGGGACAACGTCACGAGGTAGAGCACCAGCGTGACGAGTGAAACGATCACCGCCGCGCCGTACGACGGCCGGTAGTCGAGCTCTGGGGTCGTTGAGGTCGCCATTGCGATCCGGGATGTAACCGACAGCAAGCGCCCCGCTCAGGAAGGCGGGGCGGGGAAGAACAGAAAGATGGGGCGGAAGTGTGGAATTTTCTAGGCGTTAGCCGGTGTCCACGGTCAAGGTCCGCGGACCACAGACCACAGACCACAGACCACAGACCACAGACCACCGTCTAATGCCTGAACTGCCGCTGCCCCGTGAAGACCATCGCCATGCCCTTCTCGTCGGCGGCGGCAATCACTTCCGGATCGCGCACCGATCCGCCGGGTTGGACGATCGCCGATACCCCGGCCTCCGCCGCTTGATCCACGCCGTCACGGAAGGGGAAGTACGCGTCGGACCCGAGCACCGCGCCCTCGGTCGCGTGCCCGGCGAGCGTCGCCTTGTGCACGGCGAGAAAGGCCGCGTCGACGCGCGACATCTGCCCGGCGCCGATGCCGATCGTCATCCCGTCGCGCGCGAGCACGATCGCGTTCGATTTGACCGAGCCGACCGCCTTCCACGCGAACAGCAGGTCGCGGTACTCCTCCGGTGTCGGCTGCCGCTTCGTGACGACCTTCCACTCGTCGGCGTTCACCACCGTCGCCGCCCGTTCCTGCACGAGCACGCCGCCGCGCACGCGCTTGAAATCGAGATTGCTCGAGCCGCTGCCCCAGGCGGCGCGCCCGACGAGCACGCGCAAATTTTTCTTTCGGCCCAGGATCTCGACCGCGCCGTCGCTGAATTCCGGCGCGACGATGCACTCCACGAACAGGCTCGCCACCGCGTTCGCCGTCTCGTCGTCCACGGGCACCGTGAACGCGATCACCGAGCCGAAGGCGGAGACGGGATCGCACGACAGCGCCTTGCGGTACGCGTCGATCGCCGACGCGCCGAGCGCGAGCCCGCATGGCGTCGTGTGCTTCACGATCGCGCACGCCGTCTCGCCCGCGAACGGGTCGACGGCCAGCAGCGCGCCCTCGAGGTCGAGCAGATTGTTGAACGAAAGCTCCTTGCCGCCGCGTTGCTCGAGTCCCGCCAGCCCGGCGCCCGGCCGCTCCGCGTAGAAGGCGGCCGCCTGGCCCGGGTTCTCCCCGTAGCGCAGCGACTGCGCGCGATCGAACGACACGACGATCGTCGGCGGAAACTTGTCGCCGCGCTCCTGCGCGAACCACGATGCGATCGCCGCATCGTACGACGCCGTGTGCGCGTACACCTTGCCCGCGAGCAGCTTGCGCAGGTCGTGGTCGTCGTCGCCTGCCTGAAGACCGGCGAGCACGCGGCCGTAGTCGGCCGGATCGACCACCACCCACACCGAATCGAAGTTCTTCGCGGCCGAGCGCAGCATGCTCGGGCCGCCGATGTCGATGTTCTCGATCGCCTGCTCTTCGGTCACGTCCTTTCGCGCGACCGTCTCGCGGAACGGATAGAGGTTCACCGCCACGAGATCGATCGGCGTGATGTCGTGCTCGCGGAGCGCGTCCATGTGCTCGGCGACGTCGCGCCGGGCGAGCAGCGCGCCGTGCACGGCGGGGTGCAGCGTCTTCACGCGGCCGTGCATCATCTCGGGAAAGCCGGTGACGTCGGCGACGTCGAGCACGGTGAGGCCCGCCTCGCGCAGCGACTTCGCGGTGCCGCCGGTGGAGACCAGCTCCCAGCCGAGCGCCGTGAGGCCGCGGGCGAATTCGACGAGACCCGTCTTGTCGGATACCGAGAGGAGAGCGCGGGGCATTGGTGTGCGATGCTGAAGGTGAAGTAGTCGGACGGGTGGACGCTCACGCGCCCAGCACGATTCCCATGTTTTCCGCGAGCCGTGCGTCGTCGTGCGGGAGCAGCGTGAACGCGGGCCGCGTGTCGAGCAGCCCTGCCTCGCCCGCCGCGGCGTACGCGGCGAGCGTGAGCCGGCCGCCCGCGACCGCGTCGACCACGCGCGGATACAACAGATGCTCCACGCGCAGCACGCGCGCGGCCAGCGACGGGACGTCGTCTCCGGGAAAGACCGGCACCGGCCACTGCGCGATGATCCGGCCGCGATCGTACTCGCGGTCGACGAAATGCGCCGTCACGCCGGTCACCTTGACGCCGGCATCGAGCACGGCGCGGTGTACCCGCTCGCCGTACATCCCCGCGCCGCCGAACGCGGGCAGCAGCGCCGGATGCACGTTGATGATGCGGCCGGTGAACGTGTCGATGACGTCCGGTGGAACGAGCTTGAGGTAGCCGGCGAGCACGACGAGATCGATCTCGTGCTCGCGCAGGAGCGCGCCCAGCGCCGGCGCGTCCGGTCGCGCCGGCGCGGGCAGCACTGCGATCGGGATGTCGCGTGCGCGGGCCCGCTCCAGGGCGCCCGCGTCGCGCCGATTGCTCGCGACGAGCACCACGTCGCCGCACCGGCGCTCGCCGATCGCGTCGAAGTATCCGAGGATGGCCTGCAGATTGGTCCCGCCGCCCGACGCCAGTACCGCGATGCGCGATCTCATCGCGCGCATTCTATTGCCCACTGGAAGCGGCGGGAAGCGTCGCGAGGTAGCGATCGACCGCGTCGCGCAGCGAGCCCGCGGTCAGCACGCCCTCGATCCGCGCGCGCTTGTGATCCTCCGGCGGCGTCGACGCGACGTCGAGCATGATCCCGAGTCCGCCGAGGTCTTCGGCGGCTGCCACGTCGCGCCAGCGGTCGCCGGTAAACAATGATCGCGCCGGATCGAGCCCGTGCTCCTCGATCGCCTGCCGGTAGAGCGCGAGCCCCGGCTTGCGACACTCGCAGGGGCCGGTGATGTCCGGATGATGCGGACACATGTACGCGCCGTCGAGCCGCGCACCGTCCTCGGCGAGCAGTTCCACGAGCCGAGCGTGGACCCGCGCGTAGTCGTCGTGCGTGAGCCAGCCGCGCGCGATCCCCGACTGATTGGTCACGAGAATCACGGCGATGCCGCGCGCGTTCAGCGTCTTGATCGCCTCCCCCGCGCCGTCGAGCAGCACGACGTCATCCGGGTCGCGGACGTAGCTCGCGTCGTAGATGATCGTCCCGTCGCGATCGAGAAAGGCGGCGGGCCGGCGACTCATGCGAGCGCCGCGCGAACCGCCGCGACCACGACCTCGTCGTCGCGCGGGAAGATCGTGCGAAGGTCGAGCAGCACGCGGCCCTCGCGCACCCGGGCCACGACCGTCGGCTCTCCCTCGCGCAGCCGGCGCTCGAGCTCCGTCGCGTTGCCGCCGATCGACAGCGCGATCGACGGAATGCGCGCCGTGGGGAACGCGCCGCCCCCGACGCTCGCGTCGCTCTCGTCCACGCGAGCGCGGGAGTCGCCGAGCTGCTCCACCATCCACGTCGCGCGCGCGCGCAGCGCGGCGGGATCGGCGGTGAGCTGCGCGAGCACCGGGATCTCCCGCATCGCGCGCGCGGGGTCGCGATAGAGCGCGAGCGTCGCCTCGAGCGCGGCGAGCGTGAGCTTGTCCACGCGATATGAGCGCGTGAGCGGGTTCTTGCGCGCGCGTTCGATCAGCGCGCGTGTCCCGAGTATGATTCCGGCCTGCGGGCCGCCGAGCAGCTTGTCGCCGCTCATCGTGACGACGGAGGCGCCGGCGCGCAGCGCGTCGCGCGCCGTCGGTTCGCCGGTGAGGCCGGCATCGGCGAGCGAGATCAGCAACCCGCTCCCGAGATCGTGCAGCAGCGAAAGTCCCCGCTCCGACGCCAGTGCCGCGAGCTCCGCCGCGCTCGCCTCGGCCACGAATCCTTCGACCGCGAAGTTGCTCCGGTGCACCTTGAGCAGCACACCCGTCTCGGCGGTCAGCGCGCGTCGATAGTCCTCGAGGTGCGTGCGGTTGGTCGTGCCGACCTCCACCAGCCGCGCGCCGCTCTTTTCCATGATCTCGGGAATGCGGAAGCTGCCGCCGATCTCGATCAGCTCGCCGCGCGACACGATCGCGTCGCGCCCACGCGCCAACGTGTCGAGCATGAGCACGAGCGCCGCGGCCCCGTTGTTCACGACCAGCGCGTCTTCGGCCCCGGTGAGCTCGCGCAGCAGCGCCGCGCAGTGCACGTAGCGCGATCCGCGCTCGCCGCGCGACACGTCGTACTCGAGGTTCGAGAACCCGGCGGCCACGCGCGCGATGGCGTCGATCGCCGCCGACGCGAGTGGCGCGCGTCCGAGATTGGTGTGCAGCACGACGCCCGTCGCGTTGATCACGGGCCGGAGAGACGGACGCGTGGATGCCTCGACCGCGTGGGCAACCGCGGCCGCCCACGCGGTCTCATCGCGCGGCGCGCCAGCCGGCGCACTGCGCGCCGCGTCGATCGTGCGGCGCACGGCTTCGACGACCACGGCGCGCGGCGCGCGATCGAGCACGGGGCGAAGCGCCTCGCTCTCGAGCAGCGTGTTCACGCTGGGCAGCGCGCGCCGTGCGTCGGTCATCCGGTCAGCGCGGCGGTTTTCGCGGCGGTGTGGCCGCGCGGCCGCTCGTGTCGGGCTTCGGCTTGAGCGAATCCGGCCGCACCGCGTGCGTCGTGTCCTTCGGCGCCGGCCGCGAGGCGGTGAATCGACGCGTGAGGATCGTGTCGTGCCCGACGAGGTTCCGCATGCCGCGCGCGGTGAGCGTGTACGATTGTCCCGGAACCACGGGCGTGGACGGCGCGAGCATGATCGCGATGCCGCGGTCCGGCGGCGGGGCGCGCGGCTTCGGCGGCGGGGGCACGTTCGTCCGCGCGGCAGCGGGTGGCGCCGCGGCCGTTGGCGGCGCGGCGGCCGCGGGCTTCGCGGCGGCCTTGACGGAGTCGGCGCGGCGCGCCGAGTCCTGCGCGGCTCGCGCGTGCTGGTATGCGCCGAGCCACTGCACGTTCGTCACCTGAAGCTCGGACGAGTCCGCGCGCTGCACGCGCACGAGCGCCGGCTGCAGCGGGATGCGCGGATCGAGCGGCTTGTCGAAGTGCACGCCGAGGGTGACGCTGTCGAGCACGTCCACGTTCTCGATGTACGCGGGCACCGAGTCGCGCTCGATCGCGTCCAGCTCGACCGTGGGGCGCGTCTCGGTGATCGTGACCGTCGTCGTGTCCCACTGCTCGCCGCGGTCGACGACGCGGTTCGAGTTCTTGTCGATCAGGCCGCGCACCGTGTACGTGCCGGCGGGCATCGGCCCGATGTCGAACTGGCCGACGGAATCCGTCGACGCGAGATACACGATCGCCGTGTCCGGGTGCGAGATGGCTTCGACGTACGCGCCGACCGCGGGCCGCTGCGTGTTCCAGTCGAAGACCTGCCCGATGATGCCGAAGCGCGGGAACGTGGCGCCGGTCGAGAAGACGATCGTTCGCGGCTCCTTGATCACGTTGCCGCGCAGGTCGGCGATGCCCGGCAGCAGCGTGACGCGGTACGCCGTGTTCGGCAGGAACCCTTTGCGCGGATGCACGTCGATGTGCGTGCGGTGCCACGAGACGACGGGATCGCCGTTGCGCGGCGACACGAGCACGGCCTGATCGAGCTGCGCCGCGCTGCCCGCGGGGCGATCGCTCACGACTTCGTCGAACCGGATGACGACGTTCTTCGGCTTGACGTTCGTGGCGCCGGAGTCGGGCGTGATGCTCACGATCGCGGGCGGCACATGCCGCTCCGGGCCGCCCGGCGGCGCGCCCGCGGACGCGCACGCCGATGCGGTCGCGATGCCGAACGAGGCCGTGAGGAAGGCGATCAGGCGCCGCACAGCGACCGCACCTTGTCGACGAGCTGTTCGCGCTTGCTCTTCATCTCCTGCAGAATCGCACGGTCGTTCGCCACGACGTTGGCCGGCGCGCGCTCCACGTACTTGGCGTTGTTCAGCCGCCCCTCGCGCGCGGCGATTTGCTTCTCGAGCTCGGCGACCTCGCCGCGAAGCCGCGCGCATTCCTTGTCGACGTCGATCAATCCGGCGAGCGGTACGACGATCTCCGTGCCGCCGGTGATCACCGCGTGCGCCGCGGCCCCTTCGGCCGCGCCGTCTGCGATCGTCACGGTGGCGCGCGCGAGGCGCCCCACCGCCGCCGCTTCGCGCTCGAAGAGCGTGCGCGTCGCGCCCGGGGCCGGGCGCAGGAGCACGTCGATGGTCTTTCCGGGCGCCACGGCGTTGTCGCCGCGGATCTGCCGCACGGCCAGCACGGCCTCGCGCACCAGCTCGAACTCGGCGGCGGCCTCGGCGTCGCCGCTCGCGCGGCGCTCCGGCCAGGCAGTCGTCGCCAGGAACTCGCCCGCGCGTCGGCCGGGCAGCTTCTGCCAGATCGCTTCGGTGATGAACGGCACGATCGGGTGCAGCAGGCGGAGCGCCTGGTCGAACGCGTGGACGAGAATCGTCCGCGCGGTCTCACGGGCGGCGCCGGGCTGATCGAGGCGGCCCTTTAGAGATTCGAGATACCAGTCTGCTAATTCATTCCACACGAAGCGGCGTGCCGCTTCGGCATACTCGTTGAGCCGGAGCCCCGCCGTGCGCTCGGCGTCGTTCCAGACGCGCGCGTCGGGCGAGCCGTGCGCGATCGTCGGACGCAGCGGCCCGAGGGCGCGGTCGCATTCCTCGATCGCCGCGTCCAGGCGCGCGAGGATCCACTCGTCGGCGCGCGTCATCGCCGCCCGGTCGAGCGACGCGATCGGCGCGACCGGGTCGTCGCCCACGCGGTCGAGCAGGAAGCGGCCGATGTTCCAGAGCTTCGTGCCGAAATTGCGCCCCGTCGCGAACGACTTGTCGATGTCGTTCGGGTCGAGGATCACGTCCGAGCCCATGCCCATGCCGGCGATCAGCGTCCAGCGGAGCGCGTCGGCGCCGTAGATCTGCACGACGTCGAGCGGATCGATGCCGTTGCCGAGCGACTTGGACATCTTGCGGTGCTGCGTGTCGCGCGCCGTGCCGTGGAGGTACACCGTGTGGAACGGCGCGCGCCCCATGAACTCGTAGCCAGACATGATCATCCGCGCGACCCAGAAGAACAGGATCTCGGGCGCGGTGACGAGCGTGTCGGTCGGGTAGAACGCGGCGAGGTCGGGCGACTGCTCGTTCGGCCAGCCGAGCGTCGAGATCGGCCAGAGCCACGACGAGAACCAGGTGTCGAGCACGTCCTCGTCCTGGCGCACGGCGCCGCCGCAGCGCGGACACTGCGCGACGTCGTCGCGGCTCACGAGCACGTCGTGCGGCGATTCACAGTTCTCGCAGTACCAAACTGGTATGCGGTGTCCCCACCAGAGCTGCCGCGAGATGTTCCAGTCGCGGATGTTGGTGAGCCAGTTGACGTACACCGCCTCCCAGCGCTCGGGCAGAATGCGGATCGCGCCGTCGCGCACCGCCTGCAGGGCGGGGCGGGCGAGCGGCTCCATCTTCACGAACCACTGCTCGGACAGGCGCGGCTCGACCACGGTGTCGCACCGGTAGCAGTGCCGCACCGCGTGGTTGTGCGTCTCGACCTTCTGCAGCGCGCCCGATTCGCGGAGCCGCTCCACGATGCGCTCGCGCGCCGCGAACCGGTCGACGCCCGCGAGATCGGCGGGCACGCGCCCGTCGGCATCCTTCACCTCGCGCATCGCGCCGTGCTCGTCGATCACGATCGGCATCGCGAGGTTGTGGCGCTTGCCTACTTCGAAGTCGTTCGCGTCGTGCGCCGGCGTGATCTTCACCACGCCGGTGCCGAACGCCGGATCGGCGTAGTCGTCGGCGATGATCGGGATCTCGCGATGCACGACCGGCAGGATGACGTGCTTGCCGATCAGGTCGCGATAGCGCGCGTCTTCCGGATTCACGGCGACCGCGACGTCGCCGAGCATCGTTTCCGGACGCGTCGTCGCCACGACGAGCACGCGGCCCTCGCCGCCCGCCACCGGATAGCCGATGTGATACAGCTTGCCCGTCTCGTCGTTGAATTCCGCTTCCTCGTCGCTCAACGAGGTGAGGCAGCGCGGACACCAGTGGATCACGCGATAGCCGCGGTAGATCAGCCCGCGCTCGTACAGCCGCACGAACGCCTCGCGCACGGCGCGCGACAGCTCGGGCGAGAGGGTGTACGCGGTGCGCGTCCAGTCCGCCGACGCGCCGATCGCGCGCAGCTGCTGGAGGATCGTTCCGCCCGTTTCGGTGACGAACACTTCCGTGCGGCGCACGAACGCCTCGCGCCCGAGATCGAACCGCGTCTTGCCCTCGAGCGTGAGCTGCTTCTCGATCACGTTCTGCGTCGCGATGCCGGCGTGGTCCGTGCCCGGCACCCAGAGCGCTTCCGCGCCCTTCATGCGCGCCCAGCGCATGATCACGTCCTGCACCGTGTTGTTCAGCCCATGGCCCACGTGCAGGATCGCCGTGACGTTCGGCGGCGGCATGACGATCGTGTACGGCTCGCGCGTGCCGCCGACGCGCTCGGACTGTTCGGCGTGCGCGTGAAAGCACCCGCCCTCGATCCAGGCGCGGTAGATCTCGGGGTCGGAGCTCGCGAAGTCGTAGCGGTCGGGAAGTGCCATCACGGAAATTTACAACGCCCAGGCGTCAGGGCTCAGCTTGAACGGCGCGCGTGCGTTCGGGTGGTCGTCGCGCGGCGGGTGGGCGTCCTCCGGCGACGAGGCACTACTGACACTGATCGTGTCAGTAGTGCCATCCGCTCGCCTGCGGTCGCCCACCCGCGCTTGCTCCGGCAGTGCGAATGCCGCGCGCGCCGTTCAGTGGGCGCCCTCCCGCCCGCGGCATCGGCGGTGGGCGCGTGCGCGGAGCGACGGCGCGCGCGAAACGCGCTTGGTATACGCCGGAGCGACGCGGCCGTTCCCATGCCCGCGCTCGCGAGGCGCGCAGGGGCGGGGTCGTCCGCAGGGGAGCGGATGGCAGTACTGACACGAACAGTGTCAGTACTGCCTCGTCCCCGGAGGACGGCCCCACCCCGAGCACCGAGCCCCTACGCGCCAAGAAAAAGGCCGCGATCGCCCGCGGCCTCATACCTCACAACTCACGACCCCGGACTAGAACCGATCGTCGCGCTCGATGTCCGGTCCGGCGGTGGTGTCTTCCGTGGCCTCGGTCGGATTCGCCACGTGGTCGGCCTTCGGCACGCCCGTCGGCGCGACCGGCGCACCGCCCGTGCGGTCGCCGCGCACCGCGCGCTTGGTCCGGCTCCGCCGCTCGGCCAGCCCTTCGGTATCGTCGGCCGCGTTCCGGATCGCATCGTCCGCGCGATTCCACCGATCCTCCAGCTCGACTTTCGGATCGGCGTGCCGGCCCGGCTCGTCCGACGTGCCCTGGCGCCGGCGGCCCGTGCCCACGCGGCTGCCTTCCCACCGCGCCTCGGTGAGCGCCGGGTCGCCGTCGCGGACGCGGCGCGCGGCGCGCTCGAAGCGCTCTTCGTCGTCGCCGATCGCGATCCGGTTCACCACCGTGTCCACGCCCGGCACTCCGCGCGCAATCGTCACGGCGTGGCGCGCTTCGGCGTCGTCCTCGACCCAGCCCGCGAGCTCGATCACACCGTCGGAGATCGAGCCGATGTCGATCGCCCGCTCGGCGAGAATGGGGTCGTTGCGGAACGCTTCCAGCACGCGCTCCTCGAGCGTCTCGTCGTAGTCCTCGGACTCGAGCTCGTCTTCGGGGTACTCCTCGAACTCCTCTTCCTCGTCCATCACACCGTGCGCGCCGTACCGATGCTCGCCACCGGCCGAGCCGCGCCGACGAATCTTCGAGGTGAGTCCGGTGAATCCACCCACGCGCTGGGCGACCAACATGCCGGCCGCGAATCCTGCCACGGCACCGATCAAAACGCCGACGATCGTGCCAGTGGACGACGACTCTTCGTCACGATAACGGAACGGTGACATGGCGTGTGAGCCCTGTGGCGGAGGTTGTTGCAGAATGATAAGTTACGCAGATCGAACGCGCGAGGTCCGACACTCGTGGCGGTGCAAGAACAAGGCCATCTGTAGGCACGTCCGAATCACATGATCGATCGTCCATCCGAAGCTGCTGACTCCATGCTTACGCTGACGCTGCCCGATGGTTCCGAGCGTCACGTGCCGGCGGGCACGCTCCCGTCCGAAGTCGTCAAATCCATCGGCGAACGTCTGCTCCAGGCCGCGGTCGCGGTCGAAGTCGACGGCCGCATTCAGGATCTGGTGACGCCGCTCCGAACGAGCGGCAGCTTCCGCGTGCTCACCGAGAAGGACGCGCCGGCGCTCGACGTGCTCCGCCACTCCGCGGCGCACGTGCTCGCGACCGCCGTCCGCCGCCTGCGTCCCGACGCCAAGATAGGCTTCGGCCCCTCGATCGATGACGGGTTTTACTACGACTTCGAGGTCAGCGAACCCTTCACGCCCGAGGACCTCGCCGCGTTCGAGAGCGAGATGCGGAAGGTCGCGGCCGAGAAGTATCCGTTCGTGCGCGACGAGGTGAATCGCGCCGAGGCCCAGAAGCGCTTTGCCGACGATCCGCTCAAGCTCGAGCGGCTCTCGGAGCTGGGCGACGACGAGATCATCTCCACCTACACGGATGGTCCGTTCATCGACCTGTGCCGGGGGCCGCACGTGCCCGATACGTCGCGGCTCAAGCACTTCAAGCTCACGCACACGGCGGGCGCGTACTGGCGCGGCGACTCCAAGCGTCAGATGCTGCAGCGCATCTACGGGACGGCCTTCTTCAAGAAGGACGAGCTGGACGCGCACCTCACGCGCATCGAGGAAGCGAAGAAGCGCGACCACCGCGTGCTCGGCAAGCAGCTCGACCTGTTCATGATGCACCCGTTCGCGCCCGGCGCCGTGTTCTGGACGGAGCGGGGCACGGTGCTGTTCAACGCGATTCAGGATTTCATCCGCGCGCGCCAGCAGGACGATTTCAAGGAGATCAAGACGCCCCTCATGTACAACAAGGGGCTGTGGGAGATCTCGGGCCACTGGGGCAAGTACAAGGAGAACATGTTCCTCGTCCTCGACACCGAGACGGGCGAGCACGATTTCTCCCTCAAACCCATGAACTGCCCGTCGCACTATTTGCTTTATCTAACCAAGAAACACTCATACCGCGAGCTACCGCTCCGGTACGTGACGTTCGACGTGCTGCACCGGAACGAGGTGACCGGCGCGCTGTCGGGCCTCACGCGCGTCCGCCAGTTCCAGCAGGACGACTGCCACGTCTTCCTGCGCGAGGATCAGATCAAGGACGAGGTGCACTTCCTCCTGCGCTTCATCCTCGACTACTACCAGACGTTCGGCCTCTCGGCGCGGCTCAAGTTCGCGACGCGGCCGGAGGTGCGCATCGGTACGGACGAGCTCTGGGACCGCGCCGAGGGCGCGCTCAAGGCCGCACTCGAGGCGACCGGCATGGAGTACGAGCTCAAGCCCGGCGACGGCGCGTTCTACGGCCCCAAGATCGACTTCGACGTCACCGATTCCATCGGCCGCCCGTGGCAGCTCGGCACGATCCAGCTCGATTACAACGCGCCCGAGCGGTTCGACCTCACGTACGTCGGCGACGACAACGAGGCGCACCGCCCGGTCGTGATCCATCGCGCGGTGAGCGGCTCGCTCGAGCGCTTCATCGCCATTCTCATCGAGCACTTCGCCGGCGCCTTCCCGGTCTGGCTCGCCCCTGAGCAGGTGCGCGTCCTGCCGATCACCGACGATTACAAACCGTATGCCGAGCAGGTCACCAAGGCCCTGCACGACGCCGGCGTCCGCGTGCACATGGACGCTCGTTCGGAAACGCTCAAGTACCGAGTTGCCGAGGGCGCGCGCATGAAGGTCCCGTACATGCTCGTCGTCGGCAAACGCGAGGCGGAGCAGGGCACGGTCGCCGTGAACGTGCGCGGGGCGGGTAAGGAGCAGAAGCCGAACTCGATTCCGCTCGACGTCTTCGTGGCGCGCGTGGTGGAAGAGAACGCGAGTCGCGCGCTCACGCTGTCGGCGCACGCGATGTAACTCATCTTGCCCGCGCGCGCCTGTTCGACGCCCGCGGGCAAGACGTGCTACTCCGCCCG
>DASZUN010000121.1:0-66062 GCA_035547615.1 Gemmatimonadaceae bacterium
CGCGGCGGCCCTGATCTCGTCGGACGTGGTTCGCGGGCCGAGGGCGCGACGGGCCGAGCTCATGCGAAGTGAGAGCTGGTGGACGGCCGTGATGATCTTCTCGCCATCGGACCCCTTCGCCGCGCCCTCGAGCGCGCGATCGACGAGGGGCGCCGTCGGCAGTTTGGCCACCCGCGCGGAATCGATGATCGCGTTCACCGCGGAGAAGGTCGGCTTGTCGAGCCGGCTGGCGAGGCGCACGTCCTGAGCGAAGGCCGCGGGCGCGAGGAGCACGAGCGCGACGAGCGCGCGCAGCCCCGCCGTCATTTGTTGTCTTCGACGACGATCGCCGAGTTGGGCATGCCGTAGTCGTCGTCCAGGGCGCGCGGTGCGGTGGGATCGGCCACCCACACGCTGTCGTCGACGACGAAGGAGTACCGATGATGCCCAGGCGGCACCGGTGCAGTCACCGACCACACACCGCCGCCGCGCTGCTTGGCCTGGTACGCCTCGTGAGTCGGATCCCAGCCGTTGAAATCACCGGCGACCGCGACCTTCTTGGCGCCCGGCGCGACGAGCACGAACTGCACGGGCTGCGCGCGCACCGGCTGCGCCGGTTTCGGGAATAACGCCGATGCCAGCGGCGCCGCCGCGCGGTCCAGCACTTCATACTCGCGCACGATGCCAATGCCGGCGAACAGCAGCACCGACGCGGCGAGCAGTCCCCACGTGAGCGGCGTGACGGTGATCGTGCGCGGCGTCGTGAGCCGGGCCCACAGTCCGGAGCGCGAATGTCGCGGCATGCGCCGGACGGCCGCCATCACGCGGTCGTCGACGCCGGAGCTCACCGGCACGGGACCGCGCAAGCCGCGCGCGATGTGCTCCATTCGAAGGTCGTCATCCTCACGCACTGTGCACCTCACTCAACAGCTCTCGCAGCCGCTCGCACGCGCGCATCACACGCATCTTGAGCGCCGAAACGCCCACGCCCGTGAGCTGCGCGATCTCCTCGTAGCCCAGATCTTCCACGTACTTCAGCAAGAACGCCTCGCGCTGCTCCGGGCGGAGCCGCTGCAGCGCGCGGTCGATCTCCTCGCGCCACGCGCGCTGCTCGGCCGGGTGCTCCTCCGCCGCCTCGAGCAGCGCCACCTCATCGGCCACGAACGTCCGCCACCGGCGACTGCGACGCGCGCCCATCGTGCGGCACCGATTCACGAGAATGCGAAAAAGCCAGGCGCCGAAGCGCTCGGGATCCTCGCACCGCGGCAGCGACCGGTAGGCGCGCGTGAACGCGTCCTGCAGCGCCTCTTCCGCGTCCTCGCGGTTGCCGAGCATGTGATACGCATACCGCGCGTACCGCTCGCGGTATCGCTCGACGAGCACGCGAAACGCTTGGGCGTCGCCGCGGAGCACGCGGCCGACGATCACGGCGTCCGAGCTACCTTCCACGAAGGACAGACCAGGGCAATGGGTTCGGAGTCACAGCCACCGGACTACTACCGCGCGGCCGGATAAAAGCTCCGCCGAGCCGTGGCCATGTCGACGAGAAGCTGCGCCGGCGTGAACCGGGGCGCAAATCGGAGGTTGAGCTCCTCGAGCTGGTCCACGATCCGGTCCACTCCCGTCGCGTCGACGTACCGGAACGGCCCGCCGCGGAACGGCGGGAATCCGATCCCGAACACCGCGCCGATGTCGCCATCGCGCGGCGAGCGCAGGATGCCCTCCTCCAGGCACCGCGCCGCTTCGTTCACCATCGCGAGCACGCACCGCCGCACGATCTCCTCGGTCGGGATCTCGCGACGCGGGACGGCGATCAACTGGTACACGCTCTCGTCGACTCGGCCCTTTTTGCCGGCGGCGTCGTACAGATAGAAGCCCTTGCCGCCTTTCCGACCGGTGCGTCCCGCGACGACGACGCGGCGCATCGCCTCCGACGGCGCCATCCGTTCGCCAAACGCATCGGCCAGCACCTGGCCGACCTTGCCGCCGACGTCGATTCCCACCTCGTCGAGCAGCGTGATCGGACCGACCGGGAATCCGAAGTCCACGAGCGCGGAGTCGACCGCGTCGATCGACGCGCCCTCGTCGAGCAGGCGGCCCGCTTCATTCATGTACGCGGAGAGCGTGCGCGTGGTGTAGAAGCCGGGGCCGTCGTTCACGACGATCACCGTCTTGCCCAGGCGCTTGCCGTAGGCGACCGCCGTGACCGTCGCCTCGGGGGCGGTTTGCGGCGTGACGATCACCTCGAGCAGCGGCATGCGATGCACAGGTGAGAAGAAGTGCATCCCGAGCACGCGCTCGGGCTGTTGCGCCGCCTCGGCGATTCGCCCGATCGGAATCGTGCTCGTGTTGGACGCGTAGATCGCCAGCGGATCCATCGCCGGCTCGACTTCGGCGAGCACGCGGTGCTTGAGCTCCAGGTCCTCGAACACGGCTTCGATCACGAGATCGGCCGACGCGAACCCCGAGTACTCCGTGGATCCGCCCACGAGACTCATGTAGTCGTTGAACTGCGGCCGGGTGATCTGCTTGCGCGAGAGCCGCTCCTGGATCACGCCGCGAATCGCGGCGAGCCCCTTCCCGATCCGAGCCGTGTCGGTGTCCTTGAGGCGGACGAGCGTTCCCTGCTGCACCGCGATCGAGGCGATCCCGGCGCCCATGAAGCCAGCGCCGAGCACCCCGAGCTTCTTCACCTCGCGCGGCTCGGGGGCCGGCGGCTCGACCCCCGGGTCCTTCTTGAGGGCGTTGCTCGCGAAAAAGATGAAGACGAGCTGGCGCGACACGTCGGTCATCGCCATCTCGCCGAAGAGCCGCGACTCCTCGCGCAGGCCGTGCTCGAAGCCGCCCGTGTATCCCGCCTGCACCGCCTCGAGCGCGGCGAGCGGCGCGGGGTAGTGTCCGTGCGTCTTCTCCAGCACGCTGTCGCGCGCCTTCTTGAACACCACACGCCGGCCGAGCGGATTGTGCTCGAGCAGCACGCTCGCCGGCCCGCGCGCGCCCGAGCGCGCCGGCTTGCGCGTGCCATCGGCAAGACCCCGCGCACGATCGATCGCGACGTCGCGCAGGATCGCCGGATGCACCATCTCGTCGACGAGCCCCATCTGGAGCGCGCGCGTGGCGCGCACGTTCCGGCCGGTGAGGATCATGTCCAGCGCGGCCTGCAGACCGACGAGCCGCGGCAGGCGCTGCGTGCCGCCCATGCCCGGGATGATGCCGAGCTGCACCTCCGGCTGCGCGAGCGTCGTCTTCGGATGGTCCGTGCAGATGCGATAGCGGCAGGCGAGCGCGATCTCGAGCCCCCCGCCCAGACACGCGCCGTGTATCGCCGCCACGACCGGCACGCGCAAGCGCTCGAGTCGCACCAGGAGATCCTGCCCCAGCCGGCTCACCCGCTCGGCGTCGGCCGCCGAGCGGAAGTCGGCGAACTGCTCGATGTCGGCGCCGGCGATGAACGAGTCGGGCTTGCCCGAGATCAATACCAGTGCTTTGATGAGCAAATCCTGATCGACGCGCAGGAACACGCCCTCGAACTCGCCGACGAGCGCCGGCGACAGCGTGTTCACCGGCTCGCCCGGCCGGTCGATCGTGACGACGAGCACGTCGTCGACCAGCTCGGTCGACAGCGCGGCGCCGCTGGCGCGCCGGAGTTCCTCGATCGTGTCGCTCATGCGCGCTCGATCACCATGGCGTGTCCCATCCCTCCCGCCGCACAGACGGTCATCAGCCCGAACTGCCCGCCGCGCCGAACGAGCTCGTTGGCGAGCGTCGTGAGAATGCGGCCGCCCGTTGCGCCGAACGGGTGCCCGATCGAGATCGAGCCGCCCATCACGTTCAGCCTCGAGCGATCCACCTCGCCGAGCGGCTCCTCGAACCCCGCACGGCGCGCCCAGTCGCGCGAGGTGAATCCGGCGAGGTTGCACAGCACCTGCGCCGCGAACGCCTCGTGCATCTCCACGAGATCCATGTCGGCGAGCGCCAGCCCCGCGCGCGCGAGCGCGACGGGCGCCGCGAGCACCGGTCCCATGAGCAGCTGCTCGCCGGGATCGAGCGCCGCGTACGCGTACGACCGGATGTACGCGAGCGGCTGGTAGCCGAGCACCCGCGCGCGCTCCTCGCTCATCAGGAGCACCGCGCTCGCGCCGTCGGTGAGCGGCGACGAGTTCCCCGCCGTCACGGTACCGTAACGCTTGTCGAACACCGGCTTGAGCGCGCGAAGCTGCTCGATCGACGTATCGGTGCGAATGCCGTTGTCGCTCGTGAGCGCCGTCGTGTAGCGCGGCGGCACGTACACCGGCACGATTTCCGCCGTGAGCCGCCCGTCCTCCGTCCCCACCGCCGCCAGGCGGTGCGACCGCAGCGCGAACTGGTCCTGATCCTCGCGCGCGATGTGGTTGATCTTCGCCATCTTCTCGGCCGACTGGCCCATCGTCTCGCCCGTCGACGGCTCGGCGATTGCCGGAGTGATCGGCACGAGGTCGCGCGGCCGGATGGAGCCGAGCACGCGCAGCCGCTGCCCCGCGCTCTTCGCGCGCGACACCGCCACGAGCTTCTCCGACATCGACCGCGAATGCAGGATGGGCACGTTCGACAACGACTCCGCGCCGCCCGCGATGACGACATGGTGATGGCCGAGGAGAATCTGGTCGGCGGCATCCGTGATCGCCTGGTTGGCGGAAGCGCACGCGCGGCTCACCGTGTACGCCTCGCAGCCGCGCGGCAGCATCGGCATGAGCGAGACCTCGCGCGCGATGTTCGGCGCGATCACCGACGGAACGACGGTTCCGTAGACCACCGCGTCCACGAGGTCGCCGTCGAGATTCGTCCGCTGGACCAGCTCCGCGACGGCGAGCTTCCCCAGCTCGATCGCCGAGAGGTCCTTGAGCGCGGTTCCGGCGCGCGCGAACGGGGTGCGCACGCCGGCGACGATCGCGACGCGGTGTCCCGGACTGCCGAGTGGAGGCATGACTGGAAACTGGTGACGCCGCGTGGGCCGTGGAAGGGCGCTCGCGAATGCCGCGGCCGCACGGCTTACTTTCTGTCCGATGACTCCTGACCCGGCCTCACGAACACACCGGCTCGAGGCGCGTCGTTTCGACGTGCTCGTGATCGGCGGCGGCATTACCGGCTGCGGCATCGCGCGTGACGCGGCGCTCCGCGGCCTCTCGGTCGCCCTCGTCGAGAAGAACGATTTCGCGAGCGGCACGTCGAGTCGGTCATCGCGCCTGATTCACGGCGGCGTCCGCTACCTCGAGAACGCGCAGCTCCATCTCGTGTTCGAGGCGAGCGCCGAGCGGCGGCGGCTGCTCCGCCTGGCGCCGCACCTGGTGCATCCGCTCGCGTTCACGTGGCCGGTGTACGCCGGCGCGCGGATTCCGCGCTGGAAGCTCGGCGCCGGCCTCACGCTGTACGATGCGCTCGCGCTCTTCCGCAACGTGGAGCGACATCACCGGCTCGGCCGCGATCGGGTGCTCGAGGACGAGCCGAACGTTCGCCGCGACGGCCTCCGTGGCGGCGCCCGATACTTCGACGCCGCGACGAACGACGCGCGCCTCACGCTCGCCAACGCGCTCGGCGCGGCCGACGCGGGCGCGGTAGTCGTGAATCACGCCGAAGTGGAGTCGCTCCGGTTCGACGACACAGGCGTGATCGGCGCGACCGTTCGCGACACGCTCCGGCCGGGAACGGCCGAGGTGAACGCCGCGGTGGTCGTGAACGCGACGGGACCGTGGAGCAACGACCTGCGGCGACTGGATGGCGATTCGCGGGCGGCGGTGCGCGGGAGCAAGGGCGTTCACATCGAGGTCCCGCGCGATCGGGTCGGCAATCGCGGCGCGCTGACGCTCATCGCTCCGCAGGATGGTCGCGTGTTCTTCGTGTTGCCGGCCGAGGAGCACGCCATCATCGGCACGACGGATACCTATACCGATGCGGGCCCCGACGAGGTGCGCGCGACGAGTGACGACGTCGCGTATCTCCTGGAGGCGGCGAATCACTTCTTCCCGTCGGCCAATCTCACGACGGCAGATGTCGTGAGCGCCTGGGCAGGCATTCGCCCGCTGATCGCCGCCGGCGCCGCGACGCCCGGCGGCGTATCGCGCGAACACGCCGTGGACGTGAGTGAACACGGGCTCATCTCGATCACGGGCGGCAAGCTCACGACCTATCGCGTCATGGCGCGAGACGTCATGCGCGTTGTCGCGCGGCAGCTCGGTCGCCGGCTCGGACGCGAGCGGACCGCGTCGGTTCCGCTCCCCGGCGGCGACTTCACGTCGATGGATCGGCTGGTCGCGAGCGCAGCCCGGGACACCGGCGATGTGGCACTCGCCGCACATCTGGCCCGCACCTACGGCACGCGCTGGACCCACGTATGGAGCGAGATCCAACGGCCGGGTGGCAACGCGCCCGTGGTCGCCGGACTGCCGTACACGCTCGGCGAGCTTCGCCATGCCGTTCGCCATGAGATGGCGCGCACGCTGGGCGATCTGCTCGTGCGCCGCACGCACCTCGCCTTCGAGACGCGCGATCACGGCCTCGAGGCTTCGACGCTCATCTCGTCGGAGGTGGCGCCGCTGCTGGGATGGACGCCGAGCGAGCGTGAGCTGGCGTTGGCCGACTATGAGCGCGAGATCGCGCGGGTGTTCTCGGTCGAGTAATTAGTGAAAAGAATTTTTGCACCAAGAACTTTGTTGCTGCAAAAATTCTTTACTTCCAGATCGTGTCCGAACCGTGCCCATGAAATGCAAATGATTATTATGAAACGACTTACGGATTTTGGCACGGGCCCTGCTTTAACCCGAGTCCGGCAAGTCGTCAGCAGGTTCACGGCTCACCTTCCGAAGGGACTTACGATGCGTCTTCGAACTCTGAGCTCGCTCACCGCGACGGTAGCGATCGCTGTCTTCGCGTATGGTTGCGGCCTCGATTCCACCACCGCGCCCGCGGCGAAGGCTCCGGCGCAAGCGGCGTCGCATTCGCTGCTCGGGGGCTTGCTCGGAACGGCCACCACGGTGACGCCGCTCCAGCGCACGTCGCCACTGCCCGCTCCGCTCAGCACGTCGGCGACGCTGGGCATCTTGGGCGGAACGCTCTCCATTCCAGGCGCGGGAATCACCGTCGTGGTCCCGCCGCTCGCGCTGAGCGGTCCGACGACGATCAGCGTCACGGCGCTGGCCGGGTCGAACGTCGCGTACGAGTTCGCGCCGCACGGCATCCGGTTCCACGTGCCGCTCGTGGTGACGCAGAACCTGGCGAACACGCAGGCGACCTCCAGCCTGCTGAACCCGCTGTCGATGTTCGTCGGCTACTTCCCCGACGCGAGCAACGTCACGAGCGTGACGGAACTGCTCAGCCTCGGCGTGAACCTGCTCAACCAGACCGCGACGTTCAACGTCTGGCACTTCTCGGGCTACATCATCGCCACCGGACGTAGCGCCGACGAATAGCGTCCGGCCCAGCAGGCGGCGAGCGCCGACAGTCGCAGCTCCCGCTGCTCCCAAGCGTCTCCCGCGTCGCGGCGCGGGCCCTCGTTGTCAGACATGGGAAGCACCGGCATTTCAAAAACCATGAAGAGGCCGCCGGCCACCGTGGAAGCACGGCGGCTGGCGGAGCTCGCGCGGGCCGCGGGGCTCGGCGATTCACCGGACGAAGCCGTGGGCCTGAGCCGCGAGGCGCTCGGGCTGCTCGCCGGTGAGGAGCCGACGCCGCTGCTCGCCGACATTCTGCGCTGGCAGGGGTCCGTGCTCCGCGACCGGGGGCAGACCTCGGAGGCGCAGCCCCTCTACGAGGAGAGTCTCCGTGTGTCGATCGCCCTCGCGTACGACGCGGGGCACGCGCACGCCCTCAACTGCCTCGGATCACTCGCACAACGGCGCGGCGACCTGATTCGCGCCGCGAACTTCTTCAGCGACGCGCTGGCGCTCGCCGAGCGATGCGGCGAGACGCGGCTGCTCGGCATGCTCCAGCAGAATCTCGGTGTCATCGCCGACATCCGAGGCAATCCGGCCGCGGCGCTGGCGCACTACCGCGTGGCGCTGCGGACGTTCGAAGCGTCGCACGACACGCAATACGTGAGCTGGGTGCTGAGCAATCTCGGCTACCTGCACGCGAAGGAGCAGCGGTTCGACGAAGCGCGCGCGGCGTACGCCCGCGCGCTGGCGATCGCGCGCGAGCGCGGCGATCTGCTCTCCGAAGGGATCATGCAGGAGAACGTGGCCGAGCTCGAGCTGATCGGCGGTGACCTCGACAAGGCGCGAGACGCGATCGACCGCGCGCTCAAGATCGCCGAGCAGCGCGACGACCCGGTGCGGCGCGCGGCGGCGCTCAAGCTGCTCGGCGCGCAGCAGCGCATGTCGGGCGACGCGCGGGCGTCGGCCGACACGCTGAGCCACGCGCTGACGCTGAGCGCCGTGGGCGAGGACGCGCTGCTCGGCGCGGAGCTGCTCTTCCAGTTCGCCTCCACGCTGTCGGCGCTCGGCGATGCACGGCTGGCGACCGACGTGTTCCACAACGCGCAGGACGCGTTCGAGCGGATCGGCGCGCGACAGTGGGTCGGGCGCGTTCGCCGCCGGTTGACCGAGCCCGCGCCAGCACGATACTTCTAGCCGCCGATGCCCGACACCGCGTGTCCGCCACACTCTCGATCGCCCCGAGGTCCGCGTTGAGCAACGCCGATCTCGGCGCGCACGCGGCGCTCTCCACGGAGCGGGCGTTCGCCTTTCAGAACGTCATCGGCGAGAGCGCGGCGATTCACGACGCGGTGCGGCTCGCCACGCGCGTGGCCGCCGCGCGGCGCACCACCGTGCTGCTGATCGGCGAGACGGGGACGGGCAAGGAGCTGTTCGCACGCGGCATTCACTACGCGAGCGAGGCGGCGGCCGATCCGTTCGTGGCGATCAACTGCGCGGCGATTCCGGAGAACCTTCTCGAGTCCGAGCTGTTCGGCCACGAGAAGGGCGCGTTCACGGGCGCGGATGCGCGCAAGCAGGGGCTCCTGGAGCTCGCGGGCGCGGGCACGCTGTTCCTGGACGAGGTGCATCATCTGCCGCAGCCGCTGCAGCCCAAGCTCCTGCGTGCGCTGGAGTCGCGACAGGTGCGGCGGCTCGGCGGCCTCGAGGAGATCGCGATCAACTGCCGGATCATCGCCGCCGCGGGCCCGCTGCTCGAGCAGGTCGTGGCGACGGGCGAGTTTCGCGAGGATCTGTATTACCGCCTGAACGTGTTCTCCATCGTGCTGCCGGCGCTGCGGGAGCGCATCGACGACGTGGAGCTGATCGCGCGCCACTTCCTCGCGCTGGAGACGCGCGAGCACCAGCAGCCGAAGGCGTTCTCCCCCGAGGCGCTGGCGGCGCTCCGCACGCACCGCTGGCCGGGCAACATTCGCGAGCTCAAGAACGTGGTCGAGCGCGCGGCGATCCTGAGCGCGGAGACGCCGGTCGTGCGGCCGGAGCATCTGATGATCCAGCGTCGCGTGATGCGGACCACGCCGAGCGAGGACGCGTTCGGCGAGATCCGCATTCCGCCCACGGGCAAGCTGCTCGAGGAGATCGAGCGCGAAGCGGTGGCGCTCACGCTCAAGCTGACGAACGGCAATCAGGCGGCGGCGGCGCGGCTGCTCGGCATCTCGCGTCCCACGCTCGCGAAGAAGGCGCCGCCGCGCGCGCCGCGCGCCGAAACGGAGCCGCGGTCGTGACGCCGACGAACGGCATCCCGGCGATGCCGGCGCACATCGCGGCGCTGATCGACGAGGCGCAGCAGGCGGAGCGCGCCGGCCGCCGGGAGATCGCGCGCCGCCGATACGAGACGGCGTTATACCTGCTGCGAGGCGACCACGGTCCGGCCGCGACGTCGATTCTGCGACGGATCGGCCGCACGCACATCGACGACGGCCACTTCGACGCGGCGATGGACTGCCTGCTCGTCGCGCTCGCGACGGCGGAGGCGCTCGGCGAGACGGCGGCGATCGCGCACGCGCTGAACAGCATGGGCGGCGCCCATCTGCAGCGCGGCGATCTGGACGAAGCGGAGGCGATGTACGAGCGCGCGCAGCAGGTGGCGACGGACACGACCGACGGCCAGCTCCAGGCGATGGTCTCGCAGAACCTCGGCATCATCGCGAGCATGCGCGGCGATTACGCGGCGGC
Organism: Gemmatimonadaceae bacterium; assembly: GCA_035547615.1. Classification (GTDB taxonomy): domain Bacteria; phylum Gemmatimonadota; class Gemmatimonadetes; order Gemmatimonadales; family Gemmatimonadaceae; genus JAQBQB01. Next base: position 10,119 of record DASZUN010000121.1, read on the forward strand.
GCTCGACCACTACGCGGCGGGCCTCGTGACGTACCGCACCGTGGGCATGCGCGAGTACATCGGGCCGGTGCTCAACAACATGGGGCTCGTGTACACGCACCTCGAGCGGCTCGACGAAGCGCAGGCGGCGTACGACGAAGCGATCGTGCACTGCCATCAGACCGGCGACATCCCGCATCTGCTGCTCGCGCTGATCAACTCGACCGATCTGTGGCTGGCGCGCGGCGACGTGGAGCGCGCGGCGGTGCTGTGCGACACCGTGCTCGCGCACGCGACCGCGGTGAAGGACGAGCGCGCGCTCGCCGAGACGTTCAAGCATCTCGGGATCATCGCGCGCGTGCGGGGCGAGCTGGACCAGGCGGAGCGGCGGTTCGCGTCCGCGTGCGAGTACGCGACGAGCCGCGACGACCTGCTCCTCGCGGCGGAGACGGCGCGCGAGCAGGCGGAGCTCTACGAGCAGATGGGCCGGAACCGCGAGACGCTCCAGGCGCTCGCGCAGTCGCACCGCCTCTTCACGCGCCTTCGCGCGGCGCAGCCCCTCGCTGACGTGCAGCGGCGCGTGGAGCGCCTGGAGCGGCGGTTCACCGTGCTCGTGATGAACTGGGCGCAGACCATCGAATCGAAGGACGCGTACACGCTCGGCCACTGCGAGCGCGTGGCGAACTACGCGTGCGCGCTGGCGCGCGACGTGGGGATCGACGAGATCACGATGTTCTGGTTCCGCATCGGCGCGCTGCTGCACGACGTGGGCAAGATCGTGGTGCCATCAGAGATCCTGAACAAGGCCGGCGCGCTCACGCCGGACGAGCGCGCGATCATGGAGCGGCACGCGGCGGCGGGGCACGACCTGCTGCAGGACATCGAGTTCCCCTGGGACGTGCTGCCGATGGTGCGCGGGCATCACGAGCGATGGGCGGGCGGCGGATATCCGGACGGGCTCGCCGGCGAGGCGATTCCGCTCGCGGCGCGGATCATCTGCGTGGCCGACGTGTTCGACGCGCTGACGTCGGAGCGGCCGTACCGGAAGGCGTTCTCGCGCGAGGACGCGCTGGCGCTGATGGCGGGTGAGTCCGGACAGACCTTCGATCCGGATCTCTTCGTGCGATTCGAGCGGCTCGCGCGGGCGATGAACATGCCGACACCCGCGCGCGGTCTCTCGGCGATGGTCGTCTAGAGGTCCGCTTCGCTCGCCTCGTGAATCGTCTTGAGCTCCACGACCTTCAGCTGACGGACCATGGTGGGAAGCTTGAGGTACGCCACTTCCCCGACCGCCTTGCCGAGCAGCGCGCGGCCGATGGGTGACGCCATGGTGACGTGTCCTTCCTCGAACTCCAGCGCATCACCGAAGACGAGATAGTACGTTTCCTTGGAGCCGGACTTCTGATCCTCGACGACGACCTTGGAGCCGAGGCCGACGCGATCCGACGGAATCTGCGCGGGGTCGATCGAGGAGAGCTTGCTCAGGCGCTGACGGAGCTGTCCGAGGCGCGCCTGCACGAACTGCTGCCGCTCGAGCGCGGCCTTGTACTCGCTGTTCTCGCGGAGATCGCCGAGCTCGACGGCTTTCCGGATCTCGTTGGGCAGCGTGACGTTCAGCTCGTATTGGAGCTTCTCGACTTCCTCTCCGAGTTTCTGCTTCAGTGCTTCGATCATGGCAAGGCGCGCACGGTGCGTCGAAAAAACTTGAGCGCCCGGCCGGAGGGGCCGGGCGCCATCGTTCCCGTGAAGTTATCCCTGTCGCGGCACTCTGGCAAACCGCGGGCCGAGTCCGGTGAGCGTGCGTGTCGAGCGGTTCGGCGATGTGATCCGGCTGCGGATGAGCAGCGCGGGGAGCCGCGCCGCCGGCATGGACGTGAGCGCGTACATCGTGCGCGGCGTGATGATCGACACGGGCTTCCATCGTGCGCGCGCGGCGGTCGATGCGGCGCGGCGCGAGCTCCGCGTGCAGGCGGCGATCGTCACCCACTGGCACGAGGACCACGCCGGCAACGTCGCCCTGCTCGCGTGGAGCGGCATGCCGCTGCTCGTTCGCCCGGACACGGAGATCACGCTGCGCGAGCGTCCGCCGATCCAGCTCTATCGTCGCATCGTGTGGGGACATCCGCCGGCGCTCGAGGGCAGCCTCGTGCGCTTCGAGAGCGACGAGCTCCAGATCGTGCACGCGCCTGGCCATTCGCCCGATCACCAGATCGTCTTCGACCGGCAGACGGGCACGCTCTTCTCCGGTGACCTGTGGCTCGGCGTGCGCACGCGCGTGCTGCACGCGAGCGAGGATCCGTACGAGATCGCGCGCAGCCTCGCGCTTGCCGCGGCGCTGTCGCCGGCGCGGATGTTCGACGCACACCGCGGGCTGGTGGAGCGGCCGGTGGACGCGCTCACCGCGCGGCGCGCGTGGCTCCTGGAAACGCTCGGCGAAGTGGAGCGGCGGATCGGCGAGGGATGGAGCGACGCCGAGATCGTGAAGCGCGTGCTGGGGGGCGAGGAGCGGACGGCGTACGTGTCGCGCGGGGACTATTCGCGGCGGAACCTGGTGCGGGCGGTGCGGAGGCGGGGGGTGGGTCCGTAGTCTGTGGTCTGTGGTCTAGTGTCCACGGTCCGCCGTCCACGGACTTCAGTTTCCAGTGCGTCTCGCCGTGGACCGTGAACCGTGGACCCTGGACCCGTTCACGCCCCCGCGCGCTCGAACTCGCGGCGTAACACATCCATCATATCAGAACGCTTATCGTACAAGCGCTTGAGCGGGCGCTTGGCGTGCCGCGCGTGCGCGTACGAGGTGAGTAGCGGGAGGGCGACGGTGGAGTCGAGGTAGCAGACCACCGCGTCGGGCAGGCGATCGGGGTCGATCTTGCCCCAGCTCACCGCTTCCGCCGGCGTGGCGCCGGAGAGACCGCCGGTGTCGGGGCGGGCGTCGGTGATCTGGAGGAAGAAGTCGTGTCCCTTCTCGTCGATGCCGAGGACTTCCTGGATCTGCGGCTCGGTCTGGAGCATGAAATTCTTGGGCGAGCCGCCGCCGCAGATCAGCACCGCCGACTTGCCGCCGCCGCGCTTGGCGCTCAGCACGATCGACGCTGTCTCGTTCACGTCGAGGTTCGGATCGATCGTGCACCTGTTCCCCTCGAGCGAGAGCGCGGCGACGTTCATGCCGATCGACGAATCGCCGGGCGAGGAGGTGTAGATCGGCACGCCCGCGGCATACGCGGCCGACAGCAGCGACTTCTGGCCGATCCCGAGCGCCTTCTCGCGCTCGCGGACGTACTTGCCGCAGAGGTAGTGGAACTCCGCGCTCGACATCGCGCGCTGGAACTCCGGCCCCTGTATGACTTTTCGAAAGAACGCGTCCGTCGACAACAGCACGTCGTAGTCGAAGAAGATGTCGTAGATGCGGACGACGCCTTCCTCGCGCAGCACGACGTCGGACTCCTGCGGGTTGCCGCGGTGCATGGCGAGCCCGAGCCCGAAGTGCGTGTCGTGATACAGATTCGCGCCGGTCGAGATGATCCAGTCGACGAAGCCGCTCTCGATGAGCGGAATGATCGCGGCCATGCCGAGCCCCGCCGGCGTGAGCGCGCCCGTCAGCGTCATGCCGATCGTCACGTCGGGCTCGAGCATCTTCCGCGTGAAGAGGTGGCACGCCTCGCGCAGCCGCGCCGCGTTGTACGCGAGGAACGCGTTGTCGATCAGGTCCGCCGCGGTCTCGGTGCCCGCAATGGGCGACGGCTCGATGCGATCGCCGCGCAGGTAGCGGCTCTTTTCGTGCGCGGCGTGCTGCACGCCAGCGCGCTCGCGCTCTTCGGCGGCGCGCTTCTGCTCGGCCTTGGGGCCGGCGGCGGAGGCTTTGTGGCTGGACGGCTCCTTGGACGGGCCGCCTGATCTGTGCTTGGACATGGAGCGGAAATGTAAGCAGTAGGGTTGCTCGCTGCGCTCGCGTAGGGCCGCATCGCTTCGCTCGCGGTAGGGCCGCGTCACGCGGTTACCCTCGCCGAGCGCGACACCCTACAGCGAGGGCCCGGCACGGGCCCGATGCGGCCTTACAGGGAGCGCGCAGCGCGACCAGCCTTACAGCGAGCGAAGCGAGCGACCCGACGCCCCACTAGCTCCCCACCTGCGACTTCCACGCCTCGATCACCGCGTGCGCCGCTTCCTGCGGATCGTCGGTCAACAGGATCAGGTCCAGATCGCCCGCCGAGATCTTGCCTTCGCTCAGCACGCGCGACTGGATCCAGCGGATCAGCCCGGCCCAGTAGTGCCGCCCGAACATGATCACCGGGAACTGGTAGATCTTGCCCGTCTGGATCAGCGTGAGCGCCTCGAACGCTTCGTCGAGCGTGCCGAAGCCGCCCGGGAAGATGATGAACGCGTTCGAGTATTTGATGAACATCGTCTTCCGCACGAAGAAGTAGCGGAAGTTGACGAGCGTATCGACGTACGGGTTGGCGCCCTGCTCGAACGGAAGCTCGATGTTGCAGCCAATCGAGAGGCCGCCGCCCTCCTTGGCGCCCTTGTTCGCCGCCTCCATGATGCCGGGCCCGGCGCCGGTGATGATCGCGAAGCCGGCTTCCGCCAGCAGACGAGCGACCTCCTGCGCGGCCTGATATTGCGGATCGTCGGGATGCGTGCGCGCCGAGCCGAAGATCGTCACGCCTTTCTCGACGTGCGCGAGGTTGTCGAAGCCCTCGATGAACTCGCCCATGATGCGCATCACGCGCCACGGATCGGTCCGGGTGAAGTCGACGGCGCTGCTCCCCGCCTGCAGGAGCTTCTCGTCTTCGGTCACGGGACCGGTGAAACTGCGGATCGCGTCGTCGATCACGCGCGCCGCGCCGGCGGAACGAGCCGGCGTCTTCTCGGAGGGCGGCGTGCGGCCGGCGGCGCGGTGTCCGGCTTCGGTGCGTTCGCGGAGTCCCTCGCGTGCGCCCTGCGACGCTTCGGCGAGCACGTGCGGGCTCGCCTTCTTGCCGCTCGCGGTGCGCGGCGACTTGGGCGCTTTCGGCTTGGGTTCGCGTTTTCTCGGTTGAGCCATGGCTGGATTTTACGGGGTTGAGCCAAGCGTGCACAGAGGCGAGCTTCTCAAGACTCGCACCCACACGACAGCCGAATTGTCAGTCGTCATTCTTCTCGCCGACGGCGCGCGCCCGGACGTCTTCGACGCCGCGCTCTCGAGCGGCTCGCTCCCCGCCCTCGCGCGCCTGCGCGACGAAGGCGCCCTGCACACGGTCACGTCGTGCTTTCCGTCGGTCACCGGGCCGGCGTATACGCCTTTTCTAATGGGCCGCTTTCCCGGGCCGATCGGGCTCCCCGGCCTGCGCTGGTTCGATCGGGCGCGCCACGCGTGCAGCTTCCCGGACTACACGCGGAGCTACGTCGGCTATCAGATGGGCGCGGTGAATCGCGACGTCGACCCCGACGCGCCGACGATCTTCGAGCTCTGCCGCGAGAGCCTCGGCGCGCTGAGCGTGATCACGCGGGGACTCGACAAGCGCCGTCGCGTGGGCACGATCAACCCGAAGTCGGCGTTCCGCGCCGCGCGCACGCATTTCAGCGGCAACGTCGCCGGCTGGCTGCAGATCGATCGCGAAGTGGGCGCCGAGGTCGTGCGGCGTGTACACGATGATCGGCCCGACTTCGTGTTCGCGGCGCTGACCGGTGTCGACAAGGTGTCGCACGCGCGCGGGCAGCAGTCGCCGATGATCATGGATGCGCTCCGGATCGTCGACGACACCGCCGCCGAGCTGCGCGCGAACGCCGAGCAGGGCGGCCGCTGGCGCGACATGTCGCTGTGGGTGGTGAGCGATCACGGTCACTCGCCCGTGCGGCACCACGAGGATCTCGCCGCACTCGTCGCGAACGCCGGCTATCGCACGATCGCGCATCCGTGGGTATTCGGGATCGCCCCGGAGGTCGCCGTCATGGTGAGCGGAAACGCGATGGCGCATCTCTACCTCGAGATCGGCTCGCGCGCGCGGCCGAACGAACGCGAGCTCGCCTCGCGGTGGCACACGCTGATCGAGATGCTCGTCGCGCGCCCGTCGGTGGATCTGATGATCCTCCCGCGGCCGAACGGCGGGGTCGTCTACGGCGCAGCGCGCGGCAGCGCGATCGTCGACTGCGTCGGCGGCACGTTCGCCTATCGCCGAATCGATGGCGACCCACTCGGCCTCGGCGCGGACCTCGAGGGATTGTCCGCCGACGCGGCGTACGACGCGACGATCGAGAGCGATTACCCGGACGGCATCGTGCAGATCGCGCACATCGCGACGTCGCCGCGCTCGGGCGAGATCATTCTCTCGGCCGCGCGCGACTGGGATTTCCGCGCGCGATACGAGCCGATTCCGCACGTGAGCTCGCACGGCGCGCTGCACCGCGAGCACATGCTCGTGCCGTTGCTGGTGAACCGCCCGCCGCGCTCGCGGCCGCGGCGCACGGTGGACGTGATGCCGAGCGCGCTTCGCGCGCTCGATCTCAGCGTTCCGGGCGGGCTCGACGGGGAGTCGTTCGTGTGAAGCTCACCCTCGCGCTCTGCGCACCGCGAGGAGGGGCGGAATGGAGAGCAGGGCCCACGCAGTCTCGAGGCCGATGAACCCCACGCGGCGGTCGACGATCGCCACCCAGGCGAGCAGCGCCGAGCCGAGGAGGTTGAGCAGGTTGTAGCCGACGTCGCGGCGGTCCATCCAGCCGCGCTGATTGCCCGCGTACGCGACGAGGATCATCACCGCGCCCGCGACCGAAATAAGTTGATAGAGCATTCCGCCTCTAGCGAGATTCGATTTCCGCATGCCGTCCTGGACCCGCCTCACGCTCGCGCTGACCTGGCGTTCGATTCGCGACCCCCGAGTGGGGGCCGCGCTGGTGCGCGTGGCGTGGCGGTTCCGGCGGCGTGAGTGGTACCGGCACGCGCCGTTCCTGCCGCTGCCCGCCACCGCGTACGTGCGGTGGCGCATGTACACCGCGTATGGTAACGAGGCGGCGGTGCCTCCGGCGGACGACATCGTGCGCTACGCGCGATGGGCAGTGCGCGACCGATGAGCGGAGAGGCGGCGACGCCGGGCCTCGAGTCGCTGATCAAGGCGCAGGCATACGGGTTGGGATTCGATCTCGTCGGCATCACGACGCTCGGGCCGGTGGAGACCGCGCCCGCGTTCGACGAGTGGATCGCCCGCGGATACGCCGGCGAGATGGCGTATCTCGAGCGCGGCGCGGCGAAGCGGCACGATACGCGGCTGCCCTTCGCGGGCGCGACGCACGCGATCGTCGTGGGCATGAACTACGGCGGTCGCGAGCCGGCGGGACCGGTCTCGCGCTACGCGCGTGGCGACGACTACCACGAGCTCATGGTCGATCGCCTGAACGAGCTGAAGCGATGGATCGAAGCGCGGGTCGGTCGGCCGATCGCGGGCAAGCCGTACGTCGACACGGGGCCGATTCTCGAGCGCGACCTGGCGCGCAAGGCGGGGCTCGGCTGGTTCGGGAAGAACACGATGCTGATCAACCCGAAGCTCGGGTCGTTCTTCTTTCTGGGCTCGTTGGTGCTGGATCTCGAGCTGCGGCCCGACGCGCCCTTCGTCGCGGATCACTGCGGCTCGTGTCGCCGGTGCCTCGACGCGTGCCCGACCGGCGCGATCGAAGCGGCACGGGTGGTCAATGCGACGACGTGCATCTCGTATCTCACGATCGAGCTCAAAGGCCCGATTCCGGAAGAGCTGCGGGCGGGTGTTGGCGAGCGTCTGTACGGGTGCGACGTGTGCCAAACCTGCTGTCCCTGGAATACCCGATTCGCACAAGAGCTTCAGGTTCCGGAGTTCGCGGCACGGGAGTTTCTGGCGGGCAAGGATGCGCGTCAGCTCGCGCGTGAACTTCTCGTGATGACGCAGGAGGAGTTTAGCCGCGCCTTCAAGTGCTCACCGATGAAGCGCGCGAAGCTGCGGGGACTGAAGCGGAACGCGGCCGTGGTGTTGGGCAACATCGGCGCGGAAGACGACGTCGAACTCCTCGAGCGCGTGCGCGACGAAGAGGCCGACGATATCGTGCACGAGCACGTCGCGTGGGCGCTCTCGCGTCTGTCCGCTAGTCGTCGCCTGCGTCGCGCCTGGCCGCGTTGACGATCAGGTACGTGACGGTATCCCAGGCATTGTGGATGCCGACGCAGAGTAGCAGAAGCGTCGCCGCGGCGATCACGAACAACGGCGCGACCGTCCCCGCATGCAGCGTCGCTGCGCCGCTCACCACCGCGAGGTACGCCGCCCCCGGAAATGCGATGTGCCAGAACCAGTCGTACGCGGTCGGCACATAGCTCTGTTGCTGGCGCGCCCGTCGCAGGACCACGCCGGAGTAGATGAGCGCCCCTGCCCCGAGTACGCCCAGCGCCTCACGCAGCCCGAGGTACGTGGGCCAGGGTGCGGAGAGTACGCCGGAGATCACCAACGCGAGCGTGAAGTGCACCACGGTCGGCGTCCCGAAGGCGGAGATGCCGCCCGCGGGATCCGCATCGTGCGTAGGGCCGGTTCTGGAAGTGAGGAGACTCTGCACGACGAACATGAGGCCCGTGAGCGTCGCAGCCGCAGCCCCCGTCGTGAGGTAGAAGTTGCCCCACCGTGAAAGTGCGTCGTGCAGCGTCCCATCCATGGCGTCCGCCTACCTCGAGAGAAGTACACCCTCAGAACGTGATCATCACCTTGATGGCCTCGCGCTCGTTCATCGCGCGGTAGCCGTCCGGCACTCCGTCGAGCGTCGTGACGCGGTCGAAGACGCGCCCCGGCTGGATGCGCCCTTCGAGAACATCCGGGAGCAGCTCTTCTATATAGGCGCGCACCGGCGCGGGGCCGCCCGCGACGACGACGTTGTCGTAGAAGCTCTGCCGCGCCTCCGGGATGCCGTCGTAGTGCGGCACGCCCACGCGCCCGACCGCCCCGCCCGGCCGAACGATGCGCATCGCGGTCAGCATCGCATCGGCGGCGCCGACGCACTCGAGCACCGCGTGCGCGCCGAGGCCGCCGGTCAACTCCCGCACTCGTGCGATGCCCTCCTCGCCGCGCTCGCGCACGACGTCGGTCGCGCCGAAGTCGCGGGCGAGCGCAATTCGGTCCGGGTGGCGCCCGAGAAGGATGATTCGTTCGGCGCCGAGTCGCTTCGCGGCGATCACTCCGCAGAGGCCCACCGCGCCGTCGCCGATGACCGCCGCCGTCTTGCCAGGGGCCACACGCGCGGCAAGCGCCGCGTGGTGCCCTGTGCCCATGACGTCGGAGAGCGTGAGGAGCGAAGGCATGAGCGCGTCGTCGCGACCCACCGGTAGTTTCACCAGCGTGCCGTCCGCCTGCGGAACGCGCACCGCCTCGCCTTGGCCGCCATCGTTCTCCTTGCCGCCCCACCAGCCGCCGTGAAGACACGAGGTCTGTAGTCCTTCCTGGCAGAACTCGCAGGTGCCATCCGAGATCGCGAACGGCGCCACCACGACATCACCACGCTTCACCGTCCGCACCTCGGCGCCGACGTCTTCCACGACGCCGATAAACTCGTGCCCCATGCGACGACCGGTGTCGGTTCGCTCCATCTCCTTGTACGGCCAAAGATCACTCCCGCAGATGCAGGCGCGCGTTACGCGCACCAGCGCATCGGATGGCGCGCTGATCTTCGCATCGGGCACGTTTTCGACCCGGACGTCACCTGGGCCGTACATCACGGTAGCTCTCACTTCGCTTCTCCTGTGCGTTGGCTGTACTGCTCGTCGCTCACATGCTCCATCCACTCGACCGCTTTGCCGTCGAGCGCCTCCTGCACGGCGATGTGCTGCATCGCGGTTTCAGGTGAGGCGCCATGCCAGTGCTTCTCTCCCGGTTCGAACCACACCACGTCGCCCGGGTGGATCTCTTCGACCGAGCCACCGTCGCGCTGCACGAGGCCGCGACCGAAGGTCACGATCAGCACCTGCCCGAGCGGGTGAGTGTGCCACGCCGTGCGCGCTCCCGGCTCGAACGTCACCGCGTTGCCGGCCGCGCGTGCGGCGCCCTCGGCGGCGAACAGCGGGTCGATGCGCACCGTGCCGGTGAACCAATCATTCGGACCCTTCGCCGAGGGCTGCGCGCCGCTTCTTGTGATTCTCATGCTCGTTCTCCCGCGGATGTACGTACTTCGCCAATGTCGCCGTACCAGAAGGAGGCGGTCACGCCGCCGTCCATCAGGAAGTCACTGCCCGTGATGAAGCCGCCCTCCTGTCCCATCAGGAGCGCGCCCACCGCGCCCACCTCGTCGGGGGTGCCGGCGCGCTTCGCGACCGAGCCCTCGATCATGCGCCGGTAACCTTCGCCTCGCGGGCCGCTCAACTCGTCCTTCGCGAGCGGCGTCATGACGATGCCGGGACTGATCGTGTTGATGCGCGCGCCGCGTCGTCCCCAGCGCACCGCCTCGGCCATGACCCGAAGTGAGTTGCCGCGCTTCGCCAGCTGGTAGGCGTGTAGCGAATCCTTCACCTGGTCCGGCTGGAGGAACGGGAGCGCGAGCAGTTCCTCGGTCGGCGTCGTCGCGAGCGCCTTGTTCTGCTCCACGGTCAGTGGCGTAAGGCGGTGCCCCGACTGCGACGAGATGACGACGCCGGAACCGCCGCGCGCGATGATGTTCGCGAACTCCTCGAGCACGACGGCTGTGCCGTAAAGGTCGACCTTGAGAACGGTCTGACGTGACGCCTGTGACGGCGAAACGCCGGCGGCGTGGATCAGTCCCACGACGTCGCCCAGTCCCGCGGCTCGCACCGCGAGCGCGTGCACCGTTTCGCGCGACGATACATCAACGGTCGCGGTGCTCACGTCGTAGCCTGCGTTACTCATCACCTCGGCCGCAGCCTTCGCGTTCACCTCGCTGCGGTCCGCCAGCACGACGTGCCGGCCCATGCCGACGCGGCGCGCGATGGCCTGGCCGATCTGGCCGGCGCCAATCACTACGACCACCTGCATCATCTGTCTTCCTGTCGTGAAAGATCCTCGTCGACATCGCGGGTCATCTCGATCATCGTTGGGCGGAAACCCGCGTTGGCGAACAAACGCTGCGCTCTCTCGTTGCGCGCGGCGGTCGCGAGCACGACTCGGGGTACGCGGCGCTCCTCGAGCGCGGCAATAGCAGCGTCGAGCAGCCGCCGGCCTACACCATGTCCCCGGTAGTCCTGGTCCACGATCAGATCCTGCAGCACGCCGGCTGGCCCGCGGAGCGCCATGTAGTCCGGACCTTCGACGGTCGCGTACACATATCCGACAACGTCGCCGTCCTCCTCGGCCACCAGCACGACGGCGTGCTGGCTCTGCATCTGGTTGAGCAGGAAGCGAGCGTAGTCGAGCGGCAGCCGCTCGCGGGTCGGGATGAACCGCTGCGGATCGAAGACGTGGTGCTCTTCGACGAGGCGGGTGCCGAGCCAGCCGAGGCGCGGCAGGTCGCCGCGAGCCGCGTTACGGATTGTCAGCACGGCGACGCTCATCGGCCGACGCGCGCCTGCAGGGCCGCGGGGTAGCGGTCGCCCTGCACCGGGATGCGCTCCGCCGCCGCAGTGAGCTCCCGCACGTCGTCGGCTGAGAGGGCAACGTCGACGGCACGGAGATTCTCCTCGAGGCGGTGCAGCTTCGTCGTCCCGGGGATCGGTACGATCCACGGCTTACGCGAGAGCAGCCACGCGAGCGCAATCTGCGCTGGCGTCGCACGCTTCTCCGCGGCCACACGTCCGAGCAGATCAACCATCGCCTGATTGGCCTTCCGGTTCTCCTCAGTGAAGCGCGGGAAGGTTGTGCCACGCATGTCGCCGGCGGCGAACGTCGTCTTCTCGTCGATCTTCCCGGTGAGGAAGCCCTTGCCGAGAGGCGAGAACGGGACGAAGCCGATGCCCAGTTCCTCGCACGCGGCGAGCACGCCGTTCGTTTCGGGCTCGCGCCACCAGAGGGAGTATTCACTCTGCAGCGCCGCCACCGGCTGCACCGCATGCGCGCGCCGGATCGTCTGTTCGCCCGCTTCCGACAAGCCGAAGTGCCTGACCTTGCCTTCGGCGATCAGGTCGCGCACGGTGCCCGCCACGTCCTCGATGGGCACGTTCGGGTCCACGCGGTGCTGATAGAGCAGGTCGATGGTGTCGACGCGCAGCCGTCGCAGCGACCCGTCCACCGCCGCGCGGATGTGCGCCGGCTGGCTGTTCATCCCGCCGTGATTCACGCCCGTCGCGGGGTCGATGTCGAAGCCGAACTTCGTCGCGATCACCACGCGCTCACGTAGTACCGGCGCGAGCGCCTCGCCAACGACCTCCTCGTTGACGAACGGGCCGTACACCTCCGCCGTGTCGACGAACGTGACGCCGCGCTCGATCGCCGCGCGGATGAGCGAGACGGCCTGCGCGCGGTCGGTCGCGGGACCGTAGCCGTAGCTCAGGCCCATTGCGCCGTAGCCGAGGGCGGAGACTTCGAGACCGCTGGTACCGAGTGTTCGAGTGTACATCAGTGCTCCCGACCGGCCGCAGCCGGTCTGTTATTCGATCGGTAGTTGGGGCGCGTGTGGTTTCGTCAGACCGGCGTGTTCACGCCGAGGCTCTGGTGGACCTCGAGCCCGGGCGTGGTCGCCAGCTTGACCACGAGCGATGCGAGGCTCCTGCGCGAGATGTCATGTCCTCGGAACGCCTCGCCCTTCCGTGTTGTCTCGTAGCTGATCTCGTCGTCGTCATTGAACCAGCCGGGACGGAGGATGGTCCAGTCGAGATCCGATGCCTCGATCACGGCCGCCGAATCGCGGTAGGGGTCGAGCACACGGCCGTAGCGCTCACCCGGCACCTCGCTGTAGATGCCCATGGAGCTGATCCACACGAGGCGTCGTACTCCTGCGGCGTGCATCGCACGCACCACGCTCTCCGCCATCGACACCAGGTCGCCGGCGAGGTTCGCGTAAACGACGTCTTGACCCGTAATTGCTACGGTCAGCTTCGCAGTGTCGAGGACGTCGCCCTCGATCACGCGAACATGCGCGGCGTCGATCTCGCCCAGCAGGCGCGGCTTGCGCACGTATAGGGTGAGCCGCACGTCGCGCTCGTTCAGAAAGAGCGTCGTGGCGACGCGGGCCAGGCTGCCCGTCGCGCCGAGGATGATCACGTTCGTCATTGCCGTGACTCCTAGCGGTTCGAGAACTGGAGCACGGCGTCGGGGAGGCGGGCGCCCTGCACGCGGATGCGGGCGAGGGCCGCGTCGATCTCGTGCCGGTCGTCGGCCGTCAGCACGACGTCGACAGCGCCGAGGTTCTCCTCGAGCCGGTGCAGCTTCGTGGTGCCCGGGATCGGCACGATCCACGGCCTCTGCGCGAGCAGCCACGCGAGCGCGAGCTGCGCCGGCGTAGCGCCCTTCGTCGCGCCGATCCGCTGGAGCAACTCGACGAGCGCCAGGTTCGCGGCGCGCGCCTCGGGCGTGAAGCGGGGCGCGGCGTTGCGGAAGTCGCCCGCAGCGAACGTCGTTGCCGCGTCGATCTTTCCGGTGAGGAAGCCAGCGCCGAGGGGGCTCCACGGCACGAAGCCGATGCCCAGTTCCTCACACGTAGCTAGCACGCCGTTCTCCTCGACGTCGCGCGTCCAGAGCGAATACTCGCTCTGCACCGCCGTCACCGGCTGCACGGCGTGCGCGCGACGAATGGTCGCCGCGGCAGCCTCGGAGAGCCCGAAGTGCCGCACCTTGCCTTCGGCGATGAGGGCCCGCACGGTGCCAGCGACGTCCTCGACGGGAACGGCGGGGTCGACGCGGTGCTGGTACAACAGGTCGATCTTCTCCACCTGGAGCCGCTTGAGCATCGCATCGACGACGCGGCGGATATGGTCCGGCCGGCTGTTCAGCCCTCCCCGGCGCTGGCCCGTCTTCTGGTTGATGTCCCAGCCGAACTTGGTCGCGATGGATACCTGATCGCGAAATGGCGCCACCGCCTCGCCGACGAGCGCCTCGTTCGTGAAAGGCCCGTACGCCTCGGCGGTGTCGAAGTGGGTGACGCCGCGCTCGAAGGCGGCGCGGATGAGCCGGATCGCATCCGGCCGCGCCGTGGGCTGGCCGTACATGCCGGTCAGTCCCATGGCACCGTAGCCGATGGCGGAAACGTCGAGACTGCCGAGGGTGCGATGCTGCATGAGACCTCCAGAGTGGCGGCCGGTTCGCATGGGTCGGACCGGTGTGAGACTCAATCAACCGCTTTCGACTGACCCGATCTACTTGACAGCCCTTCGCAGGCTGTGTAGCTGGACTACTCAATGAGCACCGATGAACTCGAGGGGATGGCGACCTTCGTCGCAGTCGCCGAGGCGAAGGGCTTCCGGGCGGCCGCCGAGCGGCTGGGCGTCACCGGCTCGGCCGTGAGCCAGGCGATCCGGCGGCTGGAAGCGCGCGTAGGCGTCCCGCTCGTCCGACGCACGACGCGGAGCGTGCGCCTGACCGAGGCGGGAGAGCGGCTCTACGCCGCGGTGCGCCCCGCGTTGGAGGAGGTGCGCACGGCGGTCGCCGGCGTGGGAGAGCTGAACGCCGAGCCGCGGGGGACAGTCCGCCTCCTTATAACGCCGGTGGCGGAGAGCTTCCTCAGCGGGGCGTTGCTCGCAGGATTCCTTGAGGCGTACCCGCGCATTCGGCTCGACGTCGTGCTCAGCGACGAGCCGCTCGACATCGTGGCCGAGGGCTACGACGCGGGCGTCCGGCTCGGCGAAGTGATCGACCGAGACATGATCGCCGTGCCCGTTTCCGGCGACCTGCGGCTCGTGGTGGTCGGCGCGCCCTCCTACTTCTCGAAGCACCCGAAGCCGGCGCACCCGCGCGAGCTCGCGGAGCACGCGTGCATCAACTGGCACCCGATAGCCTCGGCGCCGGCCTACCGCTGGGAGTTCACCGATCCCCAGACCGGGCGAGACTTCTCCGTCGCGGTGCCGGCGCGCGTGCTGACCACCGACCCGGCGCTCAACCTGCGTCTCGCCATCGCCGGGGCCGGGATCACGCTGTCGGACGAGAGCCGTTCGCGCGAGCCCATTGCGCGCGGCGAACTGGTCGCGGTGCTCGAGGAGTTCTCGACGCCGTTCCCGGGCTTCTACCTGTACTACCCTCAGCGCCGGCACGCGTCGGCCGCCCTGCGCGCGTTCGTGGATTACCTGCGCCACCAGAGAAGCCGGACCGCTCGGCCGCGGCGGCGGGCCACCTAACCTTATGCGCGGCGTACAGTTCGGTGGCCGGTCGAGAGCACGATCTCAAAACGGGTGAGCCGATACACGACCCAGGAGGTGTGTCCGTGGAACGTCCGCTTCGCGCAGGAGCTGAAGGAAGAGGCGTTCCGACCATGTGAGGCGCTCGCCGGCAGGGAACCGCGTGCGCTCGCGCGCGAGCTACTAGAGATGTCTCAAGAGCATTCCAGCAAAGCGCTCAGGGGCTCGCCGATGAAGCGCGCCAAGCTCCGGGGGCTCAAACGCAACGCGGGGGTGGTGCTCGGGAACGTCGGTCGTCCCGAGGATGTGGACGTGCTCACACGCGCGCTCGAGGATCCCGAGCCGCTCGTGCGCAAGCACGCGGCGTGGGCGCTCGCGCGGATCCGACATCGCTCGGAGCAATCGGGGTCATGAGCGTGCGCGCCCGATGCGCTGATGAGCGCCGGCGCGCTACTTCGGCTTCCGATTTCTCCGCGGCCGCCGCGGCGCGGCGGTCGTCGACGCACGCCAACTCGGAACCACGCGGCGCATGAACTGGTCGAACATCGGGACGGTGAAGGCCGTTTCACCGTGCTTTGGGCTGTAGATCATCCCTTTCTTGATCAGCCCAGCCCGCAACGGTCCGACGTTCTCGGAGATCGTTCCCATCGTTTCCGCAATCGCACCCGACGAGTGGGGGCCTGGCCCGAGTTCCGCCATCGCGCGAAGATAGTCCTGCTCACGCGGCGTTAACCGGTCGAAGCGCACGCGGAAGAAGTTCTTGTCGAGGGCCTCGGTGGCACTCTGGCTGGCCGTATCAACATCACCGGCCGTGATCGGAGACCGGGGGGCAGTGTTCCACGCATGCTTGCCCCACTCTTGGAGGAAGTACGGGTAGCCTTGCGTCACGTCGACGATCCGCTCGAGCGCCCGGGGGTCGATCTCGCACCCCTCATCCTTGATGGGCTCATCAATCGCGCTGCGGGCGGCCGGAGGAGTGAGAGCACCGACTTCCGGGTAGGCGAAGAGGCGCTCCGCATAGGATTTTGCCTCGCTAGCCAGCGCGGCCACTTGAGGGAGCCCGGCGCCGAAAAGCACCACTGGTAGACCCTCCTGCGCGACGCGGTGCAGCGCTACGATGAGTCCGCGCAGGTCCTCCTCGCTGAGGTACTGCACCTCGTCGACGAAGAGCGCTACACTCGTCTCCCTGACGTACTCAACAGTGATCGCGGACCTTTGGCGGGCCGCCTGCAAATACGCCCGACCGCCGGCCATCTGCGGCAATGCTTCCAGCGGCAGGGTGAGCGAAGGCACGACAGTCGAGCTCCGTCCCACGGGCGCCGACCGCGACCGTCCTACCGACGGCGACGCAGAGCCATCCGCCGTTCGATCCCGATCGCCTCGAGAAAGGCCTCGTCGTGGCTGACGACGAGAAGCGCGCCATCGTACTCTCCGAGCGCGCTCTCCATCGCGGCGATCGAATCGAGATCGAGATGATTCGTCGGCTCATCCAGCACCAGGAACGACGGAGGACGCTCACCACCCAGTACGCAGGCGAGTGATGCCCGCAACCGCTCGCCGCCGCTGAGCGTCGCCAACGGCTGCATCGCGGCGTCGTCCGCGAACAGGAAACGCGCGAGCGCGTATCGCGTCGCGGTCTCGTCCATGAGAGGATGCAGCAGCCTGAAGTTCTCCAGCACCGAGCGCGCAGCATCGAGGCGCGCCCCGTTCTGATCGAGGAACGCGATCTCTTGCGCGGCCAGGCGGCGCACGGTGCCCGCGCTTGGCGTGAGCTCGCCCATCGCGACGCGCAGCAGGCTCGTCTTCCCGCTGCCGTTCGGTCCGGCGAGGGCAACGCGCTCGGGTCCCCTGATGCGCAGCGAGACGCCATCGAGAACGGGGGTCGCCGCATCGCCGAACCGCACGACAACTTCCTCGATCTCGAGCACGGTGCGACCGGCCGGCAGGCGCGTCGATGCGACGTGCAGCCGCGGCTGTTCCCGCTCCTCGACGCGCTCGCGCGCTGTCGCGACGCGCGCGCGGCGTTCATCCACCTCGCGTGCCGACACGGCGTCGATCCTCGCGCTCGTCGCTTCGGCGTTCGCCGCGCGCGTATTCAGCAGAATCTTCGGGATGTTCGCGTTGGCGCGCTGGCGCCGCCCACGCGCCTCCCGCCGGGCCTGTCGTTCGCGGACCTCGCGGGCTTTCTGCTCGGCGTCACGGAGCGCCGCGCGCGCGCTGTCCAGCTCGCGCTCCGCAGCCATCCGTTCTGCCGCGCGCTGCGCGACGAAATCATCGTAATTGCCGCCGTACACGCGTACGCCCACAGACGACAGCTCGACGATCCGGTCCATGCGGCGCAGCAGCTCGCGATCGTGACTTACGCACACGACGCCGCCGGTCCACGCGGTGATGAGCTCGTACAAGGCCTCGCGGCTCGGCGCGTCGAGATTGTTGGTGGGCTCATCGAACAGCAGGATGTCGGGTCGGCCGAGGATCAGACCCGCCAGCGCGGCGCGAGTCAATTCGCCTCCGCTCAGCGATTCCGCGGCGCGATCGAGCGAAACGTGTTCAAGCCCGACGCGCGCGAGCACGGCCGTCGTGCGATCGCGAAGATCCCAGGCATCGCCAACGCACTCGAGGTCCTCGACGGCTCCGCGTCCCGATTCGAGGCGTGCGAGCGCCGCGAGCCGTTCGTCCAGCCCGAGCAGGGCTGAGACCCGAGCGCCGGGCGATGGGCGAATGTCCTGCGCTAGCGTGGCGACGACGCCGGCCCGATGCACCGACCCGGCAGTCGGGATCAGCTCTCCCGAGAGCAGGCGAAGCAGCGTGGTTTTGCCGGACCCGTTCGGGCCAATCAGGCCGGTACATTCCCGGCCAACCGAGACGGTGAGATCGTGAAAGAGGGCGCGGCCGTCAGGCAGCGCGCAGGCGAGCCCCGTTGCGACGATGTGCGCGTCGCTGGCGTGATTTGTCGATGACATGCGGACGGACTCCTATCCTGTCGGTTGCTGGTGCGTGAGCTCCGATCAGGACGTTCCGCATGTCACCTCGCCGGTCAGGTCTGGGCTGCCCGTCCGGTCCGCTCGATTCCTACTGGAGCGCCGGGGGTAACCGTATGCTAGCTATGCACTTCTGGCTGGTCAACCTCCTCAGAAGAGCTTCCGTGGATCCAGCACGACGTGCTTGATCGCCTTGCGATTCCATGTGTAGGTGACGTGAACGAGGCCGTCGGCGGATTGGATCACCGCCGGATACGCGAACCCCTCGTTCACCGCCTGTTGCGTCCGGCCCGTGGGCGGCGAGGCGAGCTCGTCGACCGGGAGCGAGTCGCCAAGTGAATGGGGGACGTCCTCGATCGTGAGGACGTGCTTCCAATGCACGCCGTCGCGAGAGAGGGCGACGTCGAGCGGAGAGCGATACCCGTGACCGGACCACCCGGGAAGGTGCGCGGAGTGGTTGTAGACGAGCAGCAGACGACCGTCGGCGAGCGTTACGGCATCGATCCCGGAATTTGGATTCGGAAGCTCGGTGGCCGCGAGCGGCGTCCAGGTGCGGCCTCCATCCAGCGACCATGTCATCGCGATCACGCCTTGCTGCGTGCGGCACAGGGCCTCGATGCGACCGTCGCCGGGGAAGAGAAGCGTCGGTTGGATCGCCTGGAATCCGGCGCCTCGCTCCACCGGGCCGACCACGGACCACGTGCGGCCTTCGTCCGCAGTGAGCTCGAAGTGCACGCGCCAATCCGCCGGCGATGCCTCCGTGCTCGAGCCGGCGAGCCAAACGTGATTCGGAAGCGCGACCGGCTTGTCCTTGATCGGACCGAGCACGCCAGCAGGCAATCGTCGCGCGTCGCTCCACGTTCTGCCGTCGTCGGCCGACGTCATCATCATGCCCCACCAGCGCTGCGGCGACGGGCCGACCTTGTAGAACAGGACGAGCGGACCGTCAGGCGCTTGAAAGAGAACGGGGTTCCAGCTCGCGTAGCGCGTGCCGTCGGGCTGACGGCCCGTCGCGACTTCGGTGGCGTTCGCCCAATGCTCGCCGACGTGCCGCGCGACCCAGATTCCCACGTCCGCGTTGCCCTCCGCGCTGCCGCCGAACCAGGCCGCGACGAGCGTCCCCGCGGTCGTCTGTGCAATGGTGGACGCGTGCGACGCCGGATATGGCGCGTGCGCGTTGATGAATTCGGATGTCAGAATCGCGCGATTCGACGGCTGCGCGGCGGCCAGCGTCGCCGCGGCGGGAATCGCCAGAAATACACGCGCAAGTGCGCGGGCCGCCGAAAGGAGACGCATGCTGGTCGTTAACTATGCATCACTTTCGCGCGCCCGTCACACCAGCACACGCCCGCCCCGATAGATCCGCGCGGTATTGTCGGAGTCGTACAGCAACAGCAGGGCATCGGGGCGCCCGTACCGCTGCATGACGTCCAGCATCACGGATTCCTCGCCACCCCACGGATAACCGAACACGACGTCGAAGTCTTCCAGCGCGAGACCCAGCTCGAGATATCCCGACGGTCCGTCCGCGATCGTGCCAGTGCGCTCATCGCCGTCACGACTGCGAAAGCGATATCCGGTTGGCAGAAAGCTGCCGACCACGAAGCGAGCCGCCGACCGGTGCCGACGCGCCAGATCGCACGCGGTCGCGACGAGTGCGGCGTCGATCTCGATGCCGCACGCCTCGAAGCCCATCATGTCGGCCATGATGGTGATGATACCCGTCGCCGACCCCCACTCCAGGAATCGGCGCCCTGGACTCCGCAGCGACGAGAGCAGCGTCCGTACAACGTCGTAATCGGCGGGCACGAACGGATGGAAGTGTCGGCGCCGAAGCGTGTCGTCGAATCGGTGCCAGATCTCCCATCCGTCCGCGCACAGCGCGTCGAGACGCCTGTCCAGGGCGGCGGCGTTCCCTACCTCAATAGCGTCGCCCGCCATAATCGCCTCGGCCTCCGCGGCCGCCGCGATCGCCGCCACCTCCGCTGGACGGTCTTCCGCCCCCGAGCCGCGTCACGTTCTCAGCGGCCGGCCCTTTCTGGCCCTGGACCACGTCGAACTCCACGCTCTCCCCCTCGTCCAGGCTCTTGTACCCGCCGCCTTGAATGGCCGAGTGGTGCACGAACAGATCCTTGCCGCCGTCTTCGGGCGTGATGAAACCGAAGCCCTTGTCGTTGTTGAACCACTTCACGGTGCCCTTCACAGGTCTGATCCTCGCTCTGTTAGCACGTGGACTCCACACGAACCACTCGTCCATAGGTGGACGGTTGGACGCAACGGTGATGCACATTTCGCTCCGCCAACATAACAGGGCACGCGGCGCGCGCCGCTCCCCCCCCACACTCGAGAGACTCAGGGCGGTCTCCGCATGGCCGACTCTCTCGCTTCGCCCCGTTCGCCGACCAGCACCGCGACACGCATCTCACGATGCTGGCGTCTCGGTAAACTGCACGATCGCCATTGCGAGCACGATCAGGTGGACGGCCGTACACCAGGCGCAGATTTTCCCTACGACGCCCACTTCCTGGTAGACGAGGTAGAGCACGCCGATCACGCCGGCCGCCGTCCACGCGCGCGACGCCAGGCGAAGGGCGTTCGGCTTGTCGCGTGCCTGGTCGCGCAGCAGCAGTACGGCCAAAACGAGCGCGACGCCAAACCACGCGAGCCCCCATACGGCGACGGGCACGCCGGCAAACGTTGCCGAGGGGCTCGTGAGCACCGTCTCACAGTTCACGAAGGCGCCAGCGCTGCACACCAGCCGCACGCCGCTGTCGTAGTGCAACAGCGTGAGATAGGCGGCGATGAGCAACCCCACCGTCGCGAGCGCGATCGCCAACCGGTCGGCCGAGCGCCGTCGCATCAGGGCGACTTCGTGGGAAGCGTCTGGATGGCGCGCCGGATGACGTCCGAGGAGCAGACGTTGGCCGGTTTGCCGCCGTCCACCGCGCAGATCGTGGCGATGATCTCGTTCGTGTTGCTGAGGATGGGCTGCGCGGCTTCGCCCTCGCCTGACGCGAGCGTCGCGGCGATGGCCCGCTGGGACTTGCCCGTGAGCACCCCTGGGTTGAACGGCGAGCCGCTCCACATGTACTTGCCGCCGATCATCACGAATGGAATGCCGCCCGCGCCCGCCGCGTTCACGTAGGGCGGCGCATCGTACTTCTGCAGGAGCGCCTGCTGCGCGGACGTCGGGGTCTCGAGCGGCGGATAGCGCCCATCGAGCCCCTGCACCTCGCCCGCTTCTTCCACCGGCTGGAAATCGATGTACGCGCTCGTATAAGTACTCTTATAGAACGAGAACGTCGGCGTGTTCGCGAACACGTCGGTCGGCGAGGAGCTGCCGAGGGAGAGCCCCGAGAACGTGCCGAAGCGCGAGAGCGCGGCGACCATCGACCAGCGCGCGGCAGCGCAATAGGGACAGTAGCCGGCACCGATGTAGAGCACGACGGGCTTGCCGTTGGCGAAATCGCTGTCGCCCGTGAACACGGGGATCGCGGCGCCCTGGGTGGCGGCCCGCTGCAACGCCGAGTCGGGGACGTTCGCCACCGCCGTCATGACGTCGGCGGGGACTGGCTGCGCGACCGGCGGCGCGGCCGCGGCGTCGCGCTGTGCGTTGCGGCGATGCATCACCGCCGCGATGACCGTGACGACGAGCGCCACCGCCACGATGACGATCACCCGGCCGGCGGCGGCCCCGCGGCGGGTGGTCGGTGCGAGCGCGCGGGAGCGCGTTTGCTTCAGATGCACGGTGCTTTCCTCCGGACGGCGGGTTCCACAGTGAAGCCGCGGCGTGGATGGTGGTCGCGAGCGCTGGTGGGGACTCGGCGAGTATAGCAGGAAACCCGTGGAGCTCGCCACGAAACGTGTCCGCCGCTCGTTCGTAGTACGGGCATGACGCCGCCCTCCCGCGAATTCCTCGATCTTCAGGCCGCGCTCGCCGGCGAGTACTCCCTCCAGCGCGAGCTCGGCCGCGGCGGCATGGGCATCGTCTATCTCGCGCGCGACGTGCAACTGGACCGCGACGTCGCCATCAAGGTGCTCCCGTCTCATCTCGCGAGCAGTACCGCGTCCCGCGAACGCTTCCTCCGCGAGGCGCGCACGGCCGCCGGTCTCTCGCATCCACACGTCGTTCCCATCCATCGCGTCGGCGAGGCCGGCGGCTTCGTCTTCTTCGTCATGAGCTACGTCGAGGGCGAGACGCTCGGCGAGCGACTGCGCACGAAGGGGCCGCTGCCGCCGGCGGAGGCCGCGCGGGTGCTGCGCGAAGTGGCGTGGGCGCTGGCGTACGCGCACGGCCGCGGGATCGTGCATCGCGACGTCAAACCGGACAACATCCTGCTCGAGGCCGGCACCGGACGCGCGTTGGTGACGGACTTCGGCATCGCGCAGCGCGATGATCCGTCGGCGCCGGACACCGATCCGGGCAAGATCATGGGCACCGCGCACTTCATGAGTCCGGAACAGGCCGCCGGCGCACCGATCGACGGGCGCAGCGATCTCTACGGTCTCGGCGTCGTCGGCTATCTCGCGGTGAGCGGCAGGCTGCCGTTCGACGCGTCGAACGTCCCGGCGCTCCTCGTTCGACAAGCAACGGAGGCGCCGGTCGGCGTCGCCCGCGTCGCGCCCGGAGTTCCGCCGGCACTCGCCGCGGCGATCGATCGCTGCCTCGCGCGCGATCCGGCCGCGCGCTTTCCCGACGGTGAGGCATTGGCCGCCGCGCTCGCGCCGGCGCCAGAAGCTCGGCCCGCGTTGCCACCGATGCTCCGCGCATGGCTCGGCGCGCGCAACCCGCTCATCGTTCCGTATATGGGCTGGTCCGCGGGCTTTTCCGTGCTGACGCTTGGAAACTTGTTCGCGGTGCTCACGGGGAACCCCGGAAGCCATGCGCGGGATGTCGCGCTGCTCGCCACGCTCGCAGCGGCACCGCTGTTGCCGCTGATCGGATTTCACCTGTATCAAGCGCGACGGCAGTTCCGGGCCGGACACACTCTCCGCGACTTGCAGGAGGCGCTGGAGATCGCGCGTCGCGAGAGGGCCGAGACTGAAGCGCTCGCGCGGCAGGAGGCTGAACCGGGCAGCCGGCGGCTGCTTCGACTCGGGACCGTCGGATCGGCGAGTTGGTTCGCGGTCACGGTCGGGTTCTTCATGCGCGGCACGCTGCACGAGAATCGCAACAGCATCGCGTGGCTGCTCGTGCCTCTCTTGACCACCATGCTGCTGGGCGCGGTGAGCAACGCGCTCGACATTCAATTCATTCCCGACAAGCTGCGACAGTGGTGGCAGACGGGAATCCGCGATCGCATCTGGAACAGCCGCGTCGGCGCGTGGATCGCGCGGCGGCTGGGCGCACCGGAGCAGTCGAGCGCGCTGGGCGGCGGCGTGTTCCGCCCGACCGAAGCAGCGCTCGGCGTGGCGGCGTCGGAATTGTTCGCCGCGCTCCCCAAGGCGTATCGCGAGCAGTTGGACGATCTGCCGGCGATCGTCGCGGCGCTCGAGGCGCGAGCCGCGGAGGCGCGGGCCGAGATCGACGTCGTGGCGGCGCTCGGCGCATCCGCTCCGGGTGATGCCGAGGCGCTCGCGACGCGCCGCGAGGCCGCCGCGAAGCATCTGGCGGAGAGCGTCGCCGCGCTCGAGAGCATCCGCCTCGACTTGCTGCGCCTGCACGCCGGCGCGAACGATCTGGCGCCGCTCACGACGCTCATCGACGCGGCGCGCGCCCTGGACGAGAACATCGACCGGCTCGCCGAGGCGCAGCGCGAGGTGAACGACGCGATCGGCGAGCGGCCGAGCGGCGCGAGGCGCATCGCGACGCCGGTGTGAGGCCCGAAACGGGCAGGTGCAGAGAGCCGCTGCACGCCCGTTAGTTTTGCCTTCCGATGACATACCGCGGCCGCATCGCGTCCACCCCGACCGGCGACATGCACGTGGGCCACGCGCGCACGTTCGTCACCGCCTACCGCCGCGCCGTCGAGGCGGGCGGCTCCGTCGTGCTGCGCATCGAAGATCTCGACCACCTGCGCTGCCGCCCCGAGTTCACCGAGCACGCGGTCGAGGACCTCAGTTGGCTCGGGATTCGCTGGACCGACGGCGCGATCCTGCAGTCGCGGCGGCGCGACGTGTACGAGACCGTGTGGCGCGTGCTCCGTGACGCGGACCTGATCTACCCGAGCACTGTGTCGCGCAAAGAGCTGCGCGACGCCGCGCACGCGCCGCACGAAGACGAGGAGATGGCGGAGCCGATCTTTCCGCCGGAGCTGCGCGCGCCGCGCGGCGCGGGGCGCGATGCCGAATCGCCGGCCGGTGTCGTCTGGCGCTTTCGCGTGCCCGATGGCGAGGTCGTTCGATTCACCGACGGACGCTATGGCCCGCAGGCGTTCACGGCCGGGGCGGACTTCGGCGACTTCATCGTCTGGCGCAAGGACGACGTGCCCGCCTACGAGCTTGCCGTGGTGGCCGACGACGTCGCCATGCGCATCACCGAAGTGGTGCGCGGCGAAGATCTGCTCCGCTCGACCGCGCGGCAGCTGCTCATCTATCGTGCACTCGGCGCCGCACCCCCGGCGTGGCACCACGTGCCGCTCGTGCGCGACGCGCAGGGGAATCGGCTCGCGAAACGACACCAACCGCTCTCCGTTCGCGAGCTGCGCGCGCGCGGGTTGACGCCGGCCGAGGTGCTCGCGCTCGCGGACGCATAGCGCGGGACCGCGTTCGATCGGTATTGTTGCCGTTCCGCTATCCGCTCAGTCGATGTCGCCCACTCGTCGCCAGGCACTCGCTCAACTCGCCGCGCTCGCCGCGCTGCCGCTCACCCGCTGGCCCGCCGCCGCGAGCGATCCACTCGACGGAACGATCGCCGAGCTCCAGGCGGGCCGTCGGCGCCGCGAGTGGACCGCCGAGGAGGTCGCGCGCCGCGCGCTCGAGCGCTGCCGCGCCGATGGCGCGCGGTACCGCGCGATCGATGCGCTCGACGAGCGCGGTGCGCTCGCGGCCGCCCGCGAATCCGATCGGCGGCTGCGCAACGGGCGACTCGTCGGACCGCTCGACGGCGTGCCGGTGTTCGCGAAGGCGATCTACGACGTATCGGGATTGCCGACCACCGGCTCGAACGCGGCGTGGGCGCGGCTCTTTCCGGACCCGGTGCACCGTGATTCGCTGGAGGTGCGCCGCATGCGCGCCGCCGGCGCGGTGGTGCTCGGCAAGACGGCGGCAGACGACTTTGCATATCACGGAACTGGCACGAGCAGCTTCACCGGACAGGTGCTCAATCCGCACGATCCCACGGGTACACGCATTCCTGGCGGCTCGAGCGCGGGGTCGGCGGTGTCGGTCGCGTGCGGCATGGCGTTCACGGCGCTCGGGACGGACGACGGCGGGAGCAATCGCATCCCCGCTCAATTCACGGGCATCGTCGGCATGAAGCCGACGTTCGGCCTGGTGCCGCGCACCGGCGTGATCCCGACGTGGCCGTACCTCGACACGCACGGCCCGCTCGCGCGCCACGTTGCCGACGCGGCGTTGCTGCTCGCGGCGATCGCCGGGGCCGATGCATCCGATCCGCTCGCGCTCGCGGCGCCCTGGGACGGCACTCCGCTCGCGATGCTGCACGAGGACGCGCTGGCCGGCGTACGCGTCGGCCTCGTCGAATCGCACGTCCCCAGGGATCAGATGAGCGCCGAGGCGATCGCGACGTGGGAGCGCGCGGTCCGCGATCTGCGCGCGGCCGGCGCGATCGTCGATGCGTTCGAGCCGCCGGTGAATCGACTGACCTACGCGGACGCGTTTCGCGCGGCCGCGGCGGCCCGCAACGACGTGAAACCCGATCCCGATTCGCCCGCGCCGACGGCGAACGCGTTGTACGGTTACTTCGCCGGCCGGACCGGCGATCCTCGCGCGGCCATTCGCGTCGGGTATGCCGCATATCAGAAGTATTATGACGTGCTGCCCGGCACGTACGAGCAGTGCGAGCCGCTGTTCGAGCAGCCGATGACGGAGGATCCCGCCGGCGTTTCGTTCGCACGGTCGCGCGCGGCGATCGTGGCGCAGCTCGCGGCCGCGATGCGTTCGGCGGGTGTCGACGCGATGGTCTATCCCACGATGCCGTACAACGCGCCGCACATCGGCGAGAAGTGGCCGGACGTGCGCACACCGCTCGGCTTCGGCAACTGGCTCGGCCTGCCCGAAGTCTCGGTGCCGGCGGGGCTCGGGGCGGACGGGATGCCCGCGCTCAATCTCTCCGTGGTGGGGCTGCCCGGAAGCGACGCGCGCGTGCTCGCGTACGCGCACGGCTACGAGCGGCAGTCGCGGCGGTTCGTCGCGCCGCCGCGCTGATGCGCCGCCAGGGTGGCCGCCGAAACGCGGTCAGTCCACCGGGATCTCCACTTCCATGCCCGGCCGTCCGGCGCGCAGCAGCAACACCAGCGGCAATCCAATGAAGAACAGCGACGACACGAGCACGAAGACGTGATTGTACGCGAGCACCGCCGCCTGCCGCGTGATCAATCCGTCGAGAATGCGCATCGCCTGCTCGCGCGCCGTGAACGCGTCGGCGCCCTTGCTCATCATGCCGGCCGTGATGCCGTTGAGTGTCTGCGCGCCGTACGGCGATGCGCCCGCATTGGACGAGAGGATCGCATGATAGCGCACGGTGCTCGACGTCAGGATCGTCGCCGCGGCGGCGATGCCGACGCTGCCCATCACCTGCCGCACCACGTTGTACAATCCGGTGGCCGCCGTCATGCGCGGCTTGGGGATCGTGGAGAGCGCCGCCGTGCTCAGTGAGACGAAGATCAGGCTGAAGCCGACGCCCTGCCACAGCTGCGGCCAGAACAGATCCCAGAATCCGACGTCGGTCGTGAGCGTCGCCATGGTATAGAAGCCGTACCCGGTGATCAGCAGCCCGCCGCCGACCATCACGCGCGGGCCGAGGCGATTGTAGAACCGGCCGGCGATCGGCATCAGCACGCCCATGGCCACGCTGCGCGGCATGAGCGTGATGCCGGACTGCATGGCGTTGAATCCGAGCAGATTCTGCAGGAACACGGGCAGCAGGAACAGGCTGCCGTTCAGCGCGAGCCCGAGTACGCCGCCGAGCGCGGTCGCCGAGCTGAAAGAGAGGTTCTTGAGAATCCTCAGATTGACGGCGGGCTTCTCCGCGGTGATCTCGCGCCAGATGAAGAGGAGCATGCCGATCGTGGCGATCACCGCGAGCCGCACGATGTAGGTCGACTCGAACCAGTCGTTTCGCTCGCCTTCCTCGAGCATGAGCTGGAGCGCGCCGAGCCCGACCACGAGCAGCCCCAGTCCCGGCCAGTCGATGTAGCCCTTCTCGCGGATGAGATACGGCGGATCCTCGATGAAGCGCGTGACGAGGATCAGGTTGAGCACGCCGATCGGCACGTTGATGTAGAAGATCCACGGCCACGAGTACTGGTCGGTGATCCACCCGCCGAGCGTCGGCCCGAAGGCCGGCGCGAGCACGGCGCCCAGGCCATAGATGCCCATCGCGATGCCCTGCTCTTCCGGCGGGAAGCTCTCGCGCAGGATCGCCTGCGACACCGTGAGCAGCACGCCGCCGCCAAACCCCTGGATGATGCGGAACACGACCATCGTGCTCAGCGCGTGCGCGAGACCGCACGCCATGGACGCGCCGGTGAACAGCATCACGCTCGCCATGTAGAACCGCTTGCGGCCGAAGCGCGCCGCCAGCAGCCCGGTGATCGGCATGACGATCACCTGCGCGAGGATGTACGACGTGACGACCCACGTGATCTCCTCGATCGTCGCGCCGAGCGTGCCCGACATGTCGGGGAGCGCGACGTTGACGATGCTCGAGTCGAGCACGGCCATGATCGTCCCGGTCATCACCGTGCCGGCGATGATCCATTTGTGCGGCGCTTCGCGCGACGAGGGATGCGTCATCGCGTCAATGCCCACGCCGCAGCGCGGCCAGCAGGAATTCGATCGCCGAGTCGATCATGCGGTCCTGGTCGATGCGCACACCGGGGACGGCGCCGGCGTGGCGCTGCCACATCATCTGCCCCATGAGCCCCGTGAGCACGACGCGCGCGGCAACCTCGGCGTCGACGTCGTCACGGAATTCGCCGGACGCGCGGCCTTCGTCGATGACGCGGGTGATGAGCTTCCACCCCTTGATCGGGCCGCTGGCGAGCCAGCGCCGGTAGACTTCCGGCGCCTCGTTCGCCGTGCCCTGCAGCAGGAGCAGCACGTCGGTGCGCGCCGGGTCGTGGCCGCCGAACGCGCGACGCAGCAGGACCGCGAGCCGCGCCGACGCCGACCCGCTCTCCTCGCGGAGCGCCTGCTCGAGTCGCCCGAACGCTCGCTCCTGGTATTCGTCCAGCGCGCGGAGGAGCAGCTCTTCCTTGTTGCTGAAGTAGTGATAGAGCGCGCCCTTGGTGACGCCCGCGGCCGCGGCGACCTCGTCGAGCCGCGTGTTGCGATAGCCGTTCGCGGCGAATACGCGCAGCGCGGCCTCGAGCAGCTCGTGCGGCCGCTCGTCGGGGCGACGCTCCCAGCGCAGGGCTTTGGCCTTTCTCGTTGGCATGCGGCGGCTCGCACGCGGCGAGTCAGTAATATACTCTGAGGTATATTACTGACGTCCGCCGGGCGCCGCAATCGACGCCGCGCGCGCGAACAAGGACACGCCGGCTACGGCGCGCGCGACGCGTTGCCGTCGCCGTGCATCACCGTGAGGAGGAAGATCCCGCCGTCCGTGGACGTCACGGCATGCGGAACGCCGGCGTCCAGCGCCAGGAGCATCCCGGCGCTCAAGGGCCACTTCTTCCCCGCGGCCTCCACCTCGACCGCGCCCTCGAGCACGTGAATCGTCACCGGTCCCGCGGACCGATGCT
The DNA here is from genome assembly GCA_035547615.1 of Gemmatimonadaceae bacterium. Classification (GTDB taxonomy): domain Bacteria; phylum Gemmatimonadota; class Gemmatimonadetes; order Gemmatimonadales; family Gemmatimonadaceae; genus JAQBQB01. Next base: position 39,134 of record DASZUN010000121.1, read on the forward strand.
CGTGCAGCCCGCGGTCCGCGTGAACGGCGACGAGCGTGACGCGCAGCGGGCCATCCTTCACCAGCGTGCGGCCGATGCGAGCGGGCGCCTTGGCGAGCTCCTCGCGAACGGTGCGCAATTCGTCCTGCAGGGAAAAGGTGAGCGCGGTGCCTGTGACGGGATGCTGAACGGGAGACATTGCTCCTCCACGAGGGGGACCGATCGAAGGTACAGCGTCAGGGTGCGAGCGCGAACGCGCCGCGCACATCGGCGAGCACGTCCGCCGCCACGCTCCGCGCACGGCGCGTGCCGCGCTCGAGGATGTGCCGCACATCTTCAGGATGCCGCGCCAGCTCGGCGCGCCGCTCGCGCATCGGCGCGATCACGTCCGCGAGCACCGACGCGAGCCGGCGCTTCACGGCGACGTCGCCCAGACCGCCGCGCGCATAGTGCGCCTCGAGCTCTGCCACGGCGTCGGCGTCGGGATCGAACGCGCGGAGATACGCGAACACGACGTTGCCCTCGACGCGCCCCGGATCGCTCATGCGCACGTGCGCCGGATCCGTGTACATCGCGCGCACCGCCGCCTGGATCTCCTCCGGCGTCGCGGCGAGCGCGATCGCGTTGCCGAACGATTTGCTCGCCTTGCGGCCATCGACGCCGGGCAGCCGCGGCGTGTTGGACAGCAGCGCGCGACACTCGGGCAGCACCGATCGGCCGGCGATGAACGCCAGCCGACGGACGATCTCGTTCGTCTGCTCGATCATCGGAAGCTGGTCGTCGCCGACCGGCACCAGCGTCGCGCGAAACGCGGTGATGTCCGCCGCCTGGCTCACGGGATAGGCCAGAAAGCCCGCCGGGATGTCGCGCTCGAACCCGCGCGCGGCGATCTCGGCGCGGACGGTCGGGTTGCGCTCGAGCCGCGCGACCGTGACGAGATTGAGGTAGAGCATCGTGAGCTCGCTCAGCTCCGGAATCGCGGACTGCAGCGCGATCGTGGTCGCGTCGGGATCGATGCCGGCGGCGAGGTAGTCGAGCACGATGTCGTGCACGTTGCGCCGCACGTCGGCCGGCCGGCCGCTGTGATCGGTGAGCGCCTGCAGATCGGCGACGAGGATCGTCTGATCGTGCGTGTGCTGCAGCGCGACGCGATTGCGGAGCGATCCCGCGTAATGGCCGAGGTGCAGCGGCCCGGTGGGCCGGTCGCCGGTGAGGATCACCTCGCGCGGCGGGGCCGTTGGATGCTGGACAGTCATGATTGCCAATCGGTTCGTGGGTTCAGGTCGAGGGACGGAGCCCGCGAGGCGAACCGAATCACGGCACCGGATTCACGATCCGGAATGCAGCACGGGCCGCCCCGAGGGAGCGGCCCGCCGCGAATGCGCACGACAGCACGGGCCGCTCAGGTCGAGGGCCACCACCAGGTGCGAGTCACGCGCGACGTCGAATGCATGAGGCAAATATAACCGGGTCAGCTCGCCCGGCGCAGCCGCTCGCGCTCGACGTTCGGAATGATGCGCACGGCGGCATCCCTCAGGTACGCGCCCACGTCGGCCGACTCGGCGGGATTCCACTCGGCGGCGAGCGCCGCGAGGTGTTCGCGACGCGCCTCACGCAGTCGCTCGAGCACGTCGCAGCCCGCGTCCGTGAGCGCGGTCGGCGGCCGCGTCTCGAGCAGGCCCCGGTGCCGCAGCTCGGCGAGCGCCGCGCGCACGCGATCGGAGGGCACGCCGATCCGCGCACCGACCGCGAGCGGGTCGACGCCGGGCTCGCGCTCCATGCGCACGAGGAGATACGCCGCCAACGGAGTCAGCGTCTCTCCCGCGCGCTGGACGATGGCCGCGATGTGCCGGCGCTGTACGTCACGATCCGCGATCTGCGCGAGCGCGGCGTAGAGTTGCGCCGCCACGGCCGCGCTGTCGGATGGGCGCGCGAACGCTTCGCCGGCTTCATGCCCGGCATCGCCCGCGGTCGCGGCAACCGTGGTGCGCAGCGGCCGCTCCGGGAGGAACCAGCACACGATGAAGCCGACGGCGCACACGACGGCGGCGACCATGAACACCACGTCGAGCGCGCTCGTGACGGCCGCGGCATACGCCGCGCGCATGGCCGGCGTCATGCGCGCGAGCGTGCGCATGCTCATGCCGCCGATGGAGGCCGCGCCCCCCGCGGCCGCGGGCAGACGGCGCGCGAGATCCTTCGTCAGCTCGCTCGCGAACACCGCGCCCAGGATCGCGGTGCCGAGCGATCCGCCCACGAGGCGAAACAGCGTCGCGCCGGAGGTCGCCACACCGAGATCGCGGTACTCGACGTCGTTCTGCACCGCGATCACGAGCACCTGCATCACCATGCCCAGCCCCACGCCGAGCACGAGCAGATACGATGACGACGCGAGGTTCGAGCTCTGCGGCGTGAGGCGGCCGAGCAGCACGAGGCCGACCGTCATCACGAGCGTGCCGGCGATCGGAAACAGCTTGTACCGGCCGGACCGGCTGATCAGCTGGCCCGAGAGGATCGAGGTCACGAGCATGCCGGCCATCATCGGCAGCATCTGGAGCCCCGATGCCGTGGGACTCACGCCGCGCACCACCTGCAAGTAGAGCGGGAAGTACGTCACCGATCCGAACAACGCGAATCCGACGATCAATCCCACGATCGAGGTGAGCGAGAACGTCGCGCCGCGGAAGAGCCGGAGCGGCAGCACGGGCTCCGATGCCCCGCGTTCGGCCAACAGGAAGCCGAGCAGCGCCGCCGCGGCGACGACGATCATGCCGATCACCATCGGCGAGGCCCACGCGTACGTCGTCCCGCCCACGTCGGCGAGGATCGTGACGACGCTGAGCACCACGGCGAGCAGCGCCGCACCCGTGTAGTCGATCGCGTGGCGTACGTGCGTGGTCTGCGCGGGCAGTGTGGACGCGAGCACGACCATCGCGGCGATGCCGAGCGGCAGATTGATGTAGAAGATCCAGCGCCACGACCAGTGCGTCGTGAAATACCCGCCGAGCAGCGGACCGGCGATGCTCGCCAGGCCGTATACCGCGCCGAAAATCCCCTGGTAGCGGCCGCGGTCGCGCGGCGGCACGATGTCTCCGACCACCGCCTGCGTGGTGACGGTCAGGCCGCCGCCGCCCAAGCCCTGCAGCGCGCGACAGAGTATCAGCTGCGTCATCGACCGGCTCAGGCCGCACACCGCCGAGCCGATGAGGAAGAGCGCGACGGCGGACTGGAGCACTCGCTTGCGACCGTACAGATCGCCGAGCTTGCCGTAGATCGGCGTCACGATCGTCTGCGCGAGCAGGTAGCCGGTGACGACCCACGCCAGATGGTCCAGTCCGCCGAGCTCACCGACGATCGTCGGGAGCGCGGTCGAGACGATCGTAGAATCCAGCGCAGCGAGCAGCATCGCGAGCACGAGTCCGCTGAACGCGATGAGAACCTTGCGATGCTCGAGCGGCGCGGGTGTGGCGAGTTCGCTTGGCGTCATGAGCGGGCGCACCATGCAGGAAGCGGGCAACTCGGCGTCGCGTTTCGGGCACAGAGTGTTGATCGTCGGGGTATGGCGTGATAGCGTGAGGGACGCGGACTGCCGCAGCCCGCGCCCTCCGAGATCGTTTCGTCCCACCATCACCGCGCACCTCGCGCGTTTTCCGCGCGCCCCTTCCAGGATCAATGACGCCGCCGTTCCGTCTCTCCGGATCGCTCGCTGTCGCTGTCATGCTCGCGTCGCTCGCGGCCACACGGCCGTGCAGCGCGCAGTCGCTCCGCGGCTCCAAGGCGAGCGTGAACCGCATGTACCGCCACGCCCGCGCCGAAGGACTCCCGTTCTACGAGACGACGCGCGGCGTCCGCGCCGCGGCGGCGGCGGGCACGCTCGTTCGCCTCACGCCGAACGCGGACTTCTCACTCCACCAGGTGAGCTTTCCGTACGTTCGGCCGGCGACGCGCACGTTCGTCGAGCGGCTCGCGGTCGAGTATCACGCGCAGTGCGGCAAGCCGATGGAAGTCACCAGCGCCGTGCGCCCGGAATCGCGGCAGCCGGAGAACAGCGTCGCGCGGTCGGTGCACCCCACCGGCATCGCCGTCGACCTGCACAAGCCGACCACCGGCGCCTGCCTCCGCTGGCTGCGCGGCACCCTGCTGAGCCTCGAGGGCGACGGCACCATCGAAGTGACCGAGGAATTCAATCCCCCGCACTTCCACGTCGCGGTGTACCCGACCCCGTACAAGCGCTACGTCGCGCAGCTCGAGGGTGAGAGCCGGCCCGCGGCTTCCGCCGCCGCAACGAGCGTCGCCACGTATCGCGTGCGCACTGGCGACACCCTGTGGGACATCGCGCGCGCGCACGACACGACCGTCGCCGCAATCCGCTCGCTCAATCATCTGGAGAGCAGCGTGATCCAGCCGGGCGACAAGCTGCTCGTCCCGACCGGCGGCTGAGCTCGTGCGCGAGCGCTTCGGCCGGCGCCCGGTCCATCGCGCATGACGGCCTCGCTCGCGCTGCTGATCGCGGTCGCGGCCGCGTACCTCGCGGCGCACGTCTTCTTTGACTGGCTCGGCAAACGCTACCTCGTCGTCTCCGGCGCGGAATACCTCGTGCTCGGGGTGCTGCTCGGCCCGCGCGTCACGGGCATTCTCGACGCGCGGCTCGTGGACAGTCTCTCGCCCGTGCTGACGCTCGCGCTCGGGTGGATCGGCACGGTGATCGGGATGCAGTTCGAGCTGCGAACGCTGCTCGCCATCCCCGCGCGCACGTTCCGGATCGCCTTCGCCGAATCGGCGCTGACGTTCGCGACCGTGGGCGGGCTCGAGTTCATCGCCGCCCGGTGGCTGTTCGCCAGCACGGACATGGCGGTGGTGCTCGGATGCGTGCTAGGTGCGCTGGCGATCGCGTCGAGCGGCGTTGGTGTCAACCTCGTCGCGAAGGTGCTGGAGGCCGACACGCCCATCGTGCGGCAGCTCCGCCTCTCGACGCAGATCAACGCGCTCGTGGCGATCGCGATCTTCGCCGTGCTGCTCTGCGTGCGACATCAGCCGCTGCCGGTCGTCCGTCCGCTCACACCCACGGAGTGGGTCGCCGTGTCGATCGCGATCGGCGTCGTGGGCGGAACGCTCTTCCACGTTTTTCTCGGCGACGCGTACGATTCCGACCGGCTCTTCGTGTCGCTCGTCGGCGGCATCGTGATGGTGAGCGGCGCGGCCACGTATCTGCGGCTCTCGCCACTCTTCTCGTCGGTGCTCTTCGGAATGATTCTCGTCAACACGACCAATCGTCCCGAGGTGCTGATCGGCACGCTCACGCGCGTGGAGCGCCCCTTCTACCTGGTTCTGCTGCTGTTCGGCGGCGCCAACTGGCGGCCGAGCCAGCACGCGTGGGTACTCGCGGTGCTGCTCTACATCGTGGCCCGCGTCGCGGCGAAGATCGGCGGCAGCCGGCTCGCCGCCCGGGCCAACGGCGCGCTCCCCGAGCTGGGCGAGAACTGGGGCGTGGCGCTCCTCGGCCAGGGACGTGTGGCCGTGGCGATCGGACTCACGTACCTGCATCAGGAGAATTCGCTCTTTCCGAACGTGGTGTTCACCGCCGCGATCCTGTCGATCGTGCTGACGGAGTTCTTCTCGGCGCGCACCACGCGCGCCGTGGTCGCGGTGAGCTGACCGATGCGGCGCATCTTCGTGCTCGTGCTGCTGCTCGGCGGCATGCGACTGATCCAGCCGCTGGGCAGCGGCGGCTTCGGCTCGCAGGCGCTGCTCGCGTTCGGCTTTCTCATCCTCGGCGCGTACGCGGCGGGCGAGCTCGCCGTCGCGCTGCGCATCCCGAAGCTGGTCGGCTACCTCGCGGCCGGTGTCGCGTTCGGTCCGTCGGCGCTGAACATCGTCGGCACGCGCGCGATCGGCGATCTCTCGCCCGTCAGCTCGCTGGCGATCGCCCTCATCGCGTTCATCGCCGGTGCGGAGCTCCGGTGGGGCGAGGTTCGCGAGCGCGGCCTCGCGATCGTGCGCGTGCTCGTGACGGAGCTCGGGTTTACCATCGCGGCGGTCACGGCGCTCCTGCTGCTGCTGCGCGCGCACGTGTCCTTTCTGAGCGGCAGCGGCCTCGTGGAGGCGGTCGCGTTCAGCATCGTGTTCGCGGCGATGGCCGCGGTGCACTCGCCGGCAGTCGCCATCGCGCTCCTGAGTGAAACGCGCGCACGCGGGCCGGTCGCCAAGACGACGCTCGGTCTCGTGCTGATCAGCGACGTGGTGATCGTGCTGCTGCTCACGATCACGCTCGCCATCGCGCGCGTGCTCGTGCCGCCGACGGGCCCCGACGTGCCGGCGCTGACGCTGCACGCCGTGGTGTGGGAGGTGATCGGCGCCGTGCTGATCGGCGGGATCCTCGGCGTGCTCGTGACGCTCTACCTGCGGTTCATCCGCCGCGAGCTGTTCCTGTTCGCCATCCTCATCGCGTTCTTCGGTTCGGAGATCGCGCACCTGTTGCGCGTGGAGCCGCTCCTCACGCTGATGACGACCGGATTCATCGTGGAGAACGTGTCGGCGGAAGCGCACAGCGCGGCGCTCCGCTCGGCGCTCGAGCGCGCCGCGGCGCCGGTCTTCGTCGTGTTCTTCGCGCTGGCTGGCGCCGACATCGCGCTGTCGCAGCTCGCACGCCTCTGGCCGCTGGTGGTGCCGCTCGCGCTCGTGCGAGGCGGCGCGATCTGGTCGGGTTCGCGCGTGGGGCTGCGCTGGAGCGGACTGCCCGCCGAGGAGCTGCCGGTGCTCGATCGGCATCTCTGGACCGGCCTGCTCCCCCAGGCCGGTGTGGCGATCGGGCTCGCGGCCGTCGTCGCGCAGACGTATCCGGCGCGCGGTGGGGACATGCGCGTGCTCTTCCTGGCGCTCGTCGCGATCAATCAGGCGATCGGTCCCATTCTCCTGCGTCGCGGTCTCGAGCAGAGCGGCGAAATCCCGCGGCCCGAAACCGACCAGACTCCGGACACCGCGGCGCCGGTCGTCTCCTCAGCCGAGCACGGCTGAGTCACTTCCGGCCAGCGGCCTCCACGCTCCGCGTGGGATCGGCGCCGTCCCACCGCACATCGGCGGTCGGGCCGTAGGTGGCGGGGACCGCGCGTCCCATCACGCGCAGGTATGTCGCGAGCTGGGTGCGGTGGTGCGCCGAGTGCAGCACGCGCCGCCAGAAGATCCAGATGCGCTCGCGCTCCACGTCGAAGAATGCCACGCGCTCCGTCCACCACGGCGCGCGCTGCTCGGCGAGAAAACTCAGCCGCGGCCGCGCGAGCGCGACCAGCCGCTCGGCGGCGCTGCGCGTCGTGAGCGGATCGGGAAGGACGTCCGACGGCGGCGGCTCGGGCGCACCGAGGAATTCGCCGAAGAAGCGTCGCTCGGAGAGGAGCTGGTGCTTCAGGATCTCGCCGATCGAGCTCGCCCGCTCGTGCGGGCGGTAGCCGAGGTCGCCGTCGGCGAACTCGCGCCACACGGAGACCGTCTTGTTCGTTTCGCTCGCGTAGGTGTCGAGCGCGTGCTGCAGGAGCGGCTCGGCGGCCGAGGGGATCTGGTCGTCCGGAATCGCGATATGAGAATACTGAAGTGGCACGGGAGCACCTCGCGGCAGGAGCGGCACGGGACGGTGTGATGTACGGCAGGCGTGTCGCGGCGGCCAGAGGGCAGCGGCGCGCTCGGGCGGAGTCCGCGACGGACGCAAGCATAATATGTCAATAATTTACTTGACATATACCGCCGCGTGGCCTAGACTGGCTACCAGCGCCCGCGAGTGCCGTGGCGCTCGGCCACGGGCGGCTGCGCCGCCGGGAGACGACTGATGGGATTCGCACGACAGCACGATGATTTCGAAGTCGACGAGCACGGCGCGCCACTCTCGCTGGTCGCGGGCCGCGAAGACGCGTACGCGGATCTCGTGGAGCGGCAGCTTGCGCTCCTCGGCGAGGACCCGGATCGCGAAGGGCTGCTGCGCACGCCGGACCGCGTCGCCACGGCGATGGCGTGGCTGACGCGCGGCTACCAGCTCACGGCCGCCGACGTGGTCGGCGACGCGCTGTTCGACGAGCCCCACCGCAGCATGGTCCTCGTGCGCGACATCGAGGTGTACAGCCTCTGCGAGCACCACATGCTGCCGTTCTTCGGCAAATGCCACGTCGCCTACATCCCGAACGGAAAGATCGTGGGCCTGTCCAAGCTGCCGCGCATCGTCGAGGTGTACGCGCGGCGGCTTCAGGTCCAGGAGCGGCTCACGGAACAGATCGCGCAGGCGATCGAGGACGTGCTGCACCCCGAGGGCGTCGGCGTGGTGATCGAGGCCGCGCACCTGTGCATGATGATGCGTGGCGTAGAGAAGCAGAATTCCAGGACGCTAACGAGCGCCCTTCGCGGCACCTTTCGCGACGACCCGCGCACGCGCGCGGAGTTCCTGCATCTGACGCACCGCGCGTCGCCCGGGCCGGGCTGAGCCGGGCTGCGATCGCGCGCGTCGAGCCCGCATTCGAGCAGGCTCGACGCGCAACACGATGGTTGGGCGCTCAACGCTTCGGAAATGCGTGCGTATATTGGTATGCAGATTCGCATGCCGAAGTGAACGGTACCGATATGAGCTCTGACCTCTCGCACGACGGGCACTCGCAGCACGCGGGGCGCTCCCTGAACGTGATCCGATCCGTCGTTCGCGCCCTCAACCTGAACACGCGCGCCATCGAGCAGCAGTCCGGGATCAGCCTGGCGCAGCTGTTCGTGCTCGAGCAACTGGCGCAGCACCCGGCGTCGTCGCTGACCGATCTCGCCGAACGCACCGCGACGCACCAGAGCTCCGTGTCGGTGGTCGTGCAGCGGCTCGTGGATCGCGGGTTCGTGAACCGGACGCGCTCGGCGAGCGACCGCCGCTTCGTCGAGATCGTCATCACCGACGCGGGCCGCGACGTACTCGCGAGCGCGCCGGAGACCGTGCAAGTCAAGCTGCTCAACGGGCTGCACCGTTTCGAGGATGGCGAGCGCGAGCGGCTCGCGGCGCTGCTCGAGCGCTGGGCGGCCTCGGCGGGGATCGAGGTTCCGGCCGAGACGCCGATGTTTCTCGAGGACGCCTGACGATCCACGGCCGGCCAGCAGCGAAAGACTGACAGCGCGGTCGGAAATCCCCCGGCGCTCTGCGGGGGGCGGCGATGTACGTTTCAGCGCACAATGCCGATTTCCGACTGACCGTGCGCAGACTGCTTCACCTCCTATTCAGCGACGATACCGCCGGCGTCCGCGGCCGGATCGTGGCCGTGTACGCGCTGCTCGCCGTGGCGAACCTGGGCGCGTGGGCGTGGGCGCTCGCCGCGTTCCGCGAATATCCGCTGCTGCTCGGCACGTCGCTGCTCGCGTACGGGCTCGGACTCCGGCACGCGGTGGACGCCGATCACATCGCGGCGATCGACAACGTCACGCGCAAGCTGATGCAGGAAGGCAAGCGCCCGATCGGCATCGGCCTGTTCTTCTCGCTCGGCCACTCGACGGTCGTCGTGCTCGCGACGGTCGCGATCGCGGCGACGGCGATGGCGCTGAACACGCAGCTCGCCGCTTATCGCTCCGTGGGCGGGATGATCGGGACGCTGGTCTCCGCCGCGTTCCTGCTCGTGATCGCGGTGATGAACCTCTTCATCCTGAGCGCCATCTACCGCACGTTCCACCGCGTGCGCCGCGGCGGCACGTTCGTCGACGAGGACCTCGACACGCTGCTCGCCGGCGGCGGACTGCTCGCGCGCATCTTCCGCCCGCTGTTCGGCATGATCCGGCGGAGCTGGCACATGTATCCGCTCGGGCTGCTCTTCGGGCTGGGGTTCGACACGGCGACGGAGATCGGACTGCTCGGCATCTCGGCGGCCGAGGCGTCGAAGGGCATGCCGATCTGGTCGATCCTCGTGTTCCCGGCGCTGTTCACCGCCGGCATGGCGCTCGTCGACACGACGGACAGCGTGGTGATGCTCGGCGCGTACGGCTGGGCGTTCACGACGCCGATCAGAAAACTCTACTACAACATGACGATCACGTTCGTGTCGGTGGTCGTCGCCCTGCTCGTCGGCGGCATCGAGGCGCTCGGGCTTCTGGCCAGCCGGCTGCAGTTGAGCGGCGGGTTCTGGGACGCGATCGCCTCGCTCAACGGCAACTTCGGCAACATCGGCTACCTGATCGTGGGCGTGTTCGTGGTGAGCTGGGTGATCTCGGTGGCGGTGTACCGGATCAAGGGCTACGACGCGCTGGAGCTCGCGGAATAGCAGGGCGAGCGGCGCGGGCCGGGCCCGCGCCGCACCACCTCACGGCGCCACGCGCGGGATCATGTCGTCGCGCATCGCGGCGTCGTACGCGAACGCGGCGAACAGGATCGCCGCCTGCTCCACCTGATCGGGACTCGTGCGCTCCATCGTGTCCATGTTCGTGTGGTGGATGCGCACGTCGTAGTTCGCGTACTCCTGAATCGGGTTGAACCCGGGCACCCCGACCTGGATGAAGCTCAGGTGATCGGTGCTGCCGATGCCGGCGTTCACGTTCTTGCGCGCGTCGAGGTCCTTGAAGGGATCGAGCCACTGGTCGAAGATCGCCTTCGCGGCGGCGTTGCCCTCGGTGAAGAAGCCGTAGACCGGGCCGTAGCCGGGATCGATGTTGAAGTAGACGTCGAACTTGTCGCGCGCCGCCTTGTTGGCGTCGCCGGCGAGGTGCCGCGCGACCCAGGCACGCGAGCCGTACAGTCCCTGCTCCTCGCCGCCCCAGAGCGCGACCCGGATCGTGCGCCGTGGGCGCGCGCCGACCGCCTTCAGGATGCGCATGGCCTCGAGCACCGTCACGGCGCCGTCGCCGTTGTCGGTGGCACCCGTGGCCGCGTGCCACGAGTCCAGGTGTCCGCCGATCATCACCACCTGGTCGGCCAGCTTCGGGTCGGTGCCGGGGAGCTCGGCGATCACGTTGTACCCGCTCGTATCCCGGGTGAGATAGCGGGCGTCGACCTTGACCCGCACCTTGACCGGTACGTGGTCTTCCAGAAGTCTAATTAGATTATTGTACTGCTCGCCAGAGACGACCACCGACGGCACGGCGTTCGCGCCCGCGTCGCGCGTCTGCACGAAGATGGTGCCGTGCTCGCCGCCGCTCGTCTTGAGCACCGCGCCCACGCCGGCATCGTGCAGCAGCGCCGCGATGCGCTGCGCGTCGCCCGGGCCGCGGCGGGCCATCGCCTGCGGATTCCCCCACGGGAACGGCGCGCGCGTATACGTATCCGGCGGCGCGTTGGGCGCCGTGGGGTTGATGCGATCCGTGCGGATGAAGCGCGTCATCATCGGCTGGAGCAGCACGATCGCACCCTTCAGCCGAGCACGCATCTTCACCAGCGAGTCGTACGGAATGCCGCCGATCAGGATCGGCGTTCCCTCGACCACGCCCTTCGTGGGCGCCGACCAGGCGTCGGGGTAGCCGATCATCGGCGCGTAGCGGGGTGCCGTCATCTCGAGCGTGAAGCCGTTCAGCTCCCAGCCGCGCCCGAACGGCCAGCTCTCGAGGTGCGGGTCGCGGAGCCCCCACTGCGCGAGATGGTCGCGCGCCCAGTTCGCCGCGCGGAAGAACGCCGGCGACGCCGTGAGCCGCGGGCCGATGACGGTGGCGAGCGTGTCGAGCATCTGCCACGCGTGCGAGCGGTGCAGTCCCTCGTCGCGAATCTTCGCCATCATCGCGACGTCGACGGATTCCTGCGCGGCGAGAGGCGCCGAGGAGAGGAGAGCGGCAATCAACAGAAGGCGACGCATGCGGAGAATCCCGTAGCCGGCGGAGTTGTGGTTGGATCGTGCGCCGCACAAAATGCGTCCGACCCGCGCGTGTCCACCAGCCCGGCACGCTCGTCTGCACGCGGACCCTGCGCAGGCCCTGCGCATCCACCCCCTCTCGCCGCCGTCTTGTCCTACGCCGACTTCGTTGCATTCCGCCGTGCCCTGCCGCGCACGCCGCGGCTCGAGCGCCAGACCGTTCGCGCGCGCGGGATCGCGTTCGCCGTCTTCTCGTCGCCTCCAGTCGCCGGTGCGCCGCCGCTCCTCTGCATCAACGGCGGGATGATCTACGATCACTCGATGCTCTGGCCCGCGTTGTCGCCGCTGGCGGCGACGCGCCAGGTGATCCTGTTCGATCTCCGCGGGCGCGGCGCGTCATCGGCGCCGGCGGATCCGCTCGCCGCGACGGTCGAGGACGACGCCGCCGACGTCGGCGCGATTCGGCGCGCGCTCGGCGTTCGCCGGTGGGACGTGCTCGGACATTCGTGGGGCGGCGGCATCGCGATGCTCGCCTCGGCGCTCGACCAGGCGGCCGTTCGGCGTCTGGTGCTCATCGACGCCGTGGGGCCGACGAGCGACTGGATGGCGGCGCTGCGCGAGAATGTCCTCGGGCGCCTGACAGGCGCGGAGCGCGACGCCGTGGCGGCGATCCCGGAGTCGGCGCTCGCCGATCCCGATCCGGAGCTGCACAGCCGTTACAGTCGCGCAGTATACCCGGCGTGGTTCGCCGATCCCGAGATGGCATCGCACTTCACGCCGCCCGATGCGCGGAGCGCGACCGGCGCGGCGGTGCTCGCGCGCCTGCGCGGCGAGGGCTACGACTGGCGCGAGCGCCTGCGTGCCCTTTCCGTGCCCACGCTCGTCATCCATGGGGAAGCCGACGCACTGCCTCTAGCGGTTTCCGTGGACAATACGTATATCCTCGCGAACGCCCGCCGTGCCGTAGTTCCCTCCTCGGGCCACATGCCATTCTGGGAAGCACCGGAGCGCTGCTTCGCGCTCATCGAATCCTTCCTGTAAGTCCTGCCTGTAAGTCCTGCCTGCAAGACCTCCTGTAAGTCCTCCGGTAAGAACGTAAGTCCCGCCTCTCTTGCCGCCCGACGTCGGGCACAGATGGTCGAACCGTGAAGCGAGCCGCCTTTTCCCTCCTCTCGCTGTGCCTGGGCTTCTCCGTCCTGGGCTCGTTCCGCACGACGCCGGTGGCGCGCCCGACCCTTCCCGTGCGCCACGTCGACAGCGCCAGCGGCACGCTCGCGCGCGCGTTGGCCGTGGTCGTGCCGGTGAAGACACCGATCGCCGCACGCGATGCGGATGACGAGGACCGCGCGGCGCTTCGTCGCAAGGTTCGCAGCGAGGAAGCCGGCACGTACATCGACGACATCCTGCTCGAGCGCGACTCGTCGGTCGCTCGCTGGCCGGACCGGCACGGGACGCCGCTCACCGTATGGATTCAGCCCACGTCGCGCGTGCAGGACTTCATCCCCGGGCTGGTCACCGAGGTGCGCTCCGCGTTCGACGAGTGGGACGCGCTGCACCTTCCCGTGCGCTTCACGTTTCTCGCCGATTCGGCGCACGCCGACGTGCACGTGACGTGGATCGACCACTTCAACGAGCCGATCAGCGGCCGGACGCGCTGGACGCGCGACGATGACTGGCTGATCACCAACGCCGACATCACGCTCGCGGTCCACCACTTCCAGGGCGAGCTGCTCGACGAAGACGCGATGCGGGCGATGGCGCTCCACGAGATCGGACATCTGATCGGCCTCGACCACACGACCGATACGCTCAGCATCATGGCGCCGCGCGTCCGCGTGCGCTCGCTGTCGAGCGCGGACCGCGCGACGGCGCGCCTCATCTACTCGCTCCCCGCCGGCCCACTGAACTGATCGCGCCATGCGCCGCGCCGATGCGTGGTTGATGGTCATCGTGGGCGCGTTCGCGACATTCGTGGCGATCGCCGTCGTGCGGGCGCCGCGCGTGCCCCACGCCGCGGCGACGGTGGTGCAGGCGGCCGCGCCACGCGCCTCGAGTGCCCAACCGGCGCCCCGCTCGGAATCGCCCAGCCCAGCCGGCCGCGTCGCGGAGTCCGACGCCGAGCTCACGGTCACGGCGGCCACCACCCAACCGCCGGTCCGCAATCTCGACGACATCCACGCGCGAATCGCGGCGGCGAGCGACACGTACATCGGCGACATGCTCGCCGACATGCACGAAACGCTGGTTCGCTGGCCCGATCTGCGCGAGCGCGGACTGCGGATCTGGGTGCAGTCGGCGAGCACGGTGCCGGACTGGAACCTCCGGTACGCGCAGATGGCGCGCGACGCGTTCGACGACTGGCGCGCCGCGGGGCTGCCGATGCGGTTCGATTACGTGCTCGACTCGGCGAGCGCCGACGTGCACATCGTCTGGATCGACCATTTCCCCGCATCGAGCGGGCGGCGCGTGGGCAGCACGCGCCGCGCGGTGGACCAGAACGGCTGGCTCGCGCGCGCCGAGATCACCATCGCCGTGCACGACAGCGCGGACCGGCCCATCGCGCCGGACGCGCTCGCCGGCATCGTGCGACACGAGGCCGGACACGCGCTCGGCCTCGGACACTCGCGCAACGATCGCACGCTGATGTTTCCGATCGAGCTCGTGGACGAGATCACGCCGCTCGACCGCGCGACCGCACGTCTGCTGTACGATCTGCCCCCGGGTCCGGTGGGCTGACGCCGGCCAGGAATTTGCCACCCTCGCCGGCATGACGGACGGCGAACGGCGGTACGACATCGGCATCGTTGGCGGCGGTCCGGCCGGGCTTTCCGCGGCGATCTGGGCGGCGCGCTATCTCCATTCCGTGGTGCTCGTCGACAGCGGCGATCCGCGCAACTGGCAGACGCGGCGCATCAATGGCGTGCTCGGGCTCGAGGGGATCCGCCCCGCGGAGCTGCGCGCCTCCGGCCGCGATACCTGCCGGGAGCTCGGCGTCACGCTCGTCGACAAGGTGGTGCTCCGCGCCGAGCACGTGGCCGATGAGGATTTTCTGCTGGCGCTCGAGGGCGGCACGCGCGTGCACGCGCGAAGGCTCCTGCTCGCGATCGGCATTCGCGACGTATGGCCCGACATCCCCGGGCTCGCGCACGTCTACGGGGCGAACGCGCACGTCTGCCCCGACTGCGACGGCTACTCGGCGCGCGGCAAGAAGGTGGTGGTGATCGGAAACGGGCGCCGGGCCGTGGGCATGGCGCTCAACCTCACCACGTGGACGAACGACGTCATCATCTGCACGAACGGCCGCTCGCCGGAGCTCGACGAGCAGGAATACTGCGACAAGCTCGACGCGCTGAACATCCCGGTGCTCACCGAACGCGTGACGCGGGTGTGCTACGTCGGCAGCGAGATCCACTGCCTGATGCTCGAGGACGGAATGCAGCTCGACACCGACAAGGTGTTCTTCACGATCGGGCAATACCCGGCCGACGATCTCGGCGCGCAGCTCGGGTGCGACCGCGACGACGAGGGGCACATCGTGGTCGACGCGCACTGCCACACGTCGGTGACGAACGTGTTCGCCGCGGGCGACATCACGCCAGGCGCGCAGCTCGCGATCCGCGCCGCGGCGGAAGGCGCGACCGCGGCGCTGTCGATGCACAAGTCGCTCGTGCCCGACGGCCGGAAGCTCCGGCCGCGCGAGAAGGCTACCAGTCCAGCGTGAGCTTTCGCGCTTTGTGATTGCGCACGATGTCGACGGGCACCGACTGATCGTTCACGTGCGCCATCACGATCCTGAGCAGCTGGCTCGCCGACGTGACCGGCGTTCCGTCGGCCTTCACGATCACGTCACCGGCGCGCAGCCCCGCACGATAGGCCGGTGAGCCTTCGGGCACCTCGCTCGCCAGCAGTCCCAGCGGGAGATGCAGCGCCTTCGCGAGCGCCTCGTTGACCGTCGTGAGACTCGCGCCGAACAGGGCGCGCGTCGGGAACGCGCCGGTGAAGCCGGACATCGGCGGCACGGAGGGGAGCATGATCCCGCCGCTCACACCGACGCCGTTCGGCATCGGCATCGGTTCGACACCGCTCCGCGAGAACAGGCGCACCTCGGGCGCGGCGCGCCGGGCGCGGATCATGCCCGGCGCGTGCGCGACGACCATCGTGTACGTCTTCGTGTCGCCGTCGCGCGCGACCCGCACGGACAGCTTCTTCTGCGGCTCGAGCAACCGCGTCACGTCGACCCACCGCCCCACCACGTCGAGCCCGTTGTACGCGAGCAGCACGTCGCCCGGCGCGATGCCGGCCTGCTCGGCGGGCGAGTTGGGCTCGACGGAGATGATGGCGGGATGCTCGAAGTAGCGCACCAGGTAGTCGCCATCCTGAACGCTGTCCGTGAAGGGTGCGAATCCCGTGTTGAGCCCGATCCAGCCGCGCACGGCGACCGGGAGTCCGGCGGACTGCGGTCCGCCGTCGCCGAGCATCCGCGGGGCGTCGGGCGCCTGGAGCATGACGCGCACGCGCGGTTCGCCGGCGATCGCCGCCGCCCGCGCGGTGCGCTCGAGCGCCGTCGTCACCTGGTCCAGCTCGCGGCGGAGGCGGAGGAACTCGGCCGACATCGGCGGCTCGTTCTCGAGCGCCCGGAAGAGGACGTTGATCGAATCGATCCGGGCGCTCATCTCGGGCGAGCGCGTGCGGACGATGATGGTGTCCCGCACGCGGCCGGGCAATTGGGCGCCGGCGGGAACGCCGATTCCGATCGCCACGAGCGCGGCGGCGCGCGTCAGTCTGGCTGGCATCATATAATGCTCATTAGTAACTCGTCACTCGCATGCTGGCCGGCAGCACCGCGTTGAGCTGCTGGATCGTGGCCTCGCGCTGGCCGAGCGTGTTGAGGTAGTAGCCGTTGATCACCGGATCGTACGGCGCCTCGTTCAGCGCCTCGCCCATGACCTCGTGGGCGCGGTCGAGCGCCGCGAGCCGCGTGCGGATCGCCGCCGGGCTGTCGGTGGCCTGGCCGGCGGTGTCGCGCTGCGCGAGGAACGCCGTGGCGGTCTGATAGACGAGCTGTGACCGCAGCTGCGCCGCGCGAGCCTCCTCGATCGACGCGAAATGCGGCGTCGAATCGCTCACGAGCCTCGCCACGGCCGACGACGAATCGGGCCGCGCCTGCACCGCGGGCACGGGAAAGACCGCCGCGCCCGCCGACAGGCGTCCACCGATCGCGCCGCCGGCGGCCAGCAGCAGCCCCGCCGCGGCGAGCCGCCACGAGCGGCCGCTCGCCCACGTGCGATATGCAACCGGATGGTTGCCTTTCTCCACGATGCCGTCCGCCACGAGCGCCGGCGCGAGCTTCTCCCAGCTCGAGAGCGGCGCGCCGATGCGGGCCGGCTCCGAGGCCGCGGCCTCCACCAGGCGCTGAAAGACCTCGCGCTCGCGCGCGCACTCCGCGCAGCCCGCGAGGTGCGCGAGCTCCGCCGAAGTGGGCGGCTCGTCGACCAGCGCTGCGAGCCGCTCAGTAGGCAGGTGCGACATGCTCAGCTTCCTTGCTCGTCGTTCGTACATCGGTGACATCTACGAGATGGGCCAGCAGCTTGCGCAGCTTTGCCCGCGCCTTGAACAACTGGGATTTGGAGCCGCCGGCGGTGATGCCGAGCGCCTCCGCGATCTCTTCGTGCGTGTAGCCTTCCACGTCGTGCAGCATGAACACCGCGCGGGCGCCGGGCGAGAGCTGCGCCGCCGCCTCGGCGATGGACTGCGCGACGAAGGAGCGGTCCGCATCGGGCTCGATCGCCGCGCTGTCCTCGTTCACCTCGGTCTCGAGGCTCGCGAGGCGGCGCGACCGGCGGAGCGCGTTCAGCGTGCGATTCACCGCGATGCGGTGCGCCCACGTCCCGAACTGCGATTCGCCCCGATAGCTCGGCAGCGCGCGGAAGATCTGGATCCAGACCTCCTGCGCGATGTCCGCCGCCAGGTCCGCGTCTCCCCCGACCAGGCGGCGTACGACCATGTCGATGTGCGGGGCGTGCCGGGTCCACAGGGCCCGGAGCGCCCCCTCATCGCCGTCGATCGCGCGCCGGATGACGAGGGATTCGTGTTCCATGTCTGGAAGGTTGGTCAGCGGGGTGCGGGGAAAGGTTTACGACTGGTCGGTGGTCGGTGGTCGGTCATCGACAGACTACGGTCCACAGACCACGGACAGTTACATCCCCCCAATTAGCTCGTCACGGCTGTAAAGCGCCGTGCTTGCTTGCGTTCGGGAACATCGCGCGTCATTGTGACGTATCGCACACATGACCGCGACGGTTGTTCCCTCCCGCCGGTCGATACTACTCGTCAAGCACGGCATCTGCATTCCGACACCCTGACACGGGTGTCGGCGCCGTCATTTGTCGCCGTTCCCGCCAAGGAGTCCATCAGTGCTGTCGTTGCTGATCTCCATGTTTGCCGTTGCATCCACCAGCGCCGCCGGTGGTGGCCTTCCCCTGAAGGCCCCCAAGGCGGTCGGCATGTCGAGCGCCCGTCTGGCCAAGATCGACCACGTGGTCGAACGAGGTATTTCGGCGGGGGGCTATCCCGGCGCGGCGGTGGTCGTTGGCCGGCGCGGCGCGGCGGTCATGGAGAAGGGCTTCGGGAAGCTCAGTTGGGAAGACGGCAGCCCCAAAGTCTCGGCGAGCCGCACGATCTACGATCTCGCGTCGCTGACCAAGGTCGTTGGCACCACGACCGGGATCATGATCCTGTACGACCAGGGCAAGCTCCAACTCGACGATCCGGTCTCCAAGTTCATCCCGCAGTTCTCGGGCGGCGACAAGGACAAGGTGACGATCCGGATGCTGCTCGAGCACCGCTCCGGGCTTCCGGCGGGCCGGGATCTGTGGCGTATCGCCCACACTCCGCAGGAAGCACGCGACGCTGTGATCTCGACGCCGCTCGTGTACGAGCCGAATAGCCGCTACGTCTACTCCGACCTCGGCGCCGACATGCTCGGCTTCGTCGTCGAGGCACTATCGGGCCAGCGACTCGACACTTTCCTCGAGCAGCACGTCTTCGAGCCGCTCGGGATGAACGACACCTTTTTCCTGCCCGCGGACTCGCTGAAGGACCGGGTCGCGCCAACCGAGGTTGCGCCACCGCGAGGATACCCGCTCCAGGGCGAGGTCCACGACGAGAACGCGTTCGCGCTCGGCGGCGTCGCGGGCCACGCCGGACTCTTCAGCTCGGCATCCGACCTGGCGGTGTTCGCGCAGATGATGCTCAACGGCGGCGTGTACGACGGCGTGCGGATCGTCGCCGATTCCACGGTCGCGCTGTTCACGAAGCGCGAGCCGGGCGCCGGCAGCCGCGCGCTCGGCTGGGACACGTGCGACGGCGGCGGCAGTTGCGGCAAGTACCTCGCCGAGAGCGCGTACGGGCACACCGGCTACACCGGCACGTCGATGTGGATCGATCCGGAGCGCGACATGTTCGTCATCCTGCTGACGAACCGCGTGCACGAGGCACGGGCCAAGCGCCCCGCCAAGGTGATTGCGGACGTCCGAGCCGACCTGTCGGATGCCGCGGCGCTCGCGGTGACGGACTTCGGCGACGGGCTGATGGCGATGCCGGCGAAGTTCCGCGCCGATCGCGCGATCAACTGGAACCCGCCGGCGCGCAAGTCGCGGTCGCACCACGCCGCGGCCAAACGCACGACGCACAAGAAGGCGACGACGAGCCACGCGTCGCACAGCAAGTCGAGCGCGAAGAAGAAGCCCGTCGCGGCGAAGAAGGCCACGAGCAAGAAGCACGTCGCCGTGAAGCACGCGAGCACGAAGAAACGGCGCACGAAGTAGCGGACGCGAGCGCGCGAGCCTTGCTGCTCCAGCGAGGCTCGCCGATGTTT
This sequence comes from Gemmatimonadaceae bacterium, assembly GCA_035547615.1. Lineage (GTDB taxonomy): Bacteria > Gemmatimonadota > Gemmatimonadetes > Gemmatimonadales > Gemmatimonadaceae > JAQBQB01. The sequence goes on from DASZUN010000121.1 coordinate 58,763, forward strand.
CGACGGTATGAGTGACCCGACCAGCCCTGGCGACCAGCCCCAGCCCGCGGCCGCCGACGCGCCGCCGCCGACCGTCGATCAGGTGAAGCTTGCGCTCCGCAAAGTGAAGGATCCGGAGCTCAACCTGAACATCGTCGATCTCGGCCTCGTCTACGACATCATCGTCGACGGAAACGAAGTGCAGGTCGACATGACGCTGACCTCTCCCGGCTGTCCCGCCGGCCCGCAGATCATGGGCGACGTCGAGCGCGCGCTGCGCGCGATGCCGGGCGTGGGCGAGGTGAGCATCAACCTCGTGTGGCAGCCGTTCTGGACGCCGGACAAGATCGAGCCGCGCGTCCGAGCGTACATGGGGTTGTAGCTGGACCGTGGACCATGGTCCGTGGGGACGGCTAACTACGGCGGTGGGGCGCCAGCGCCTTTAGAAAATCCTCTCCGAGCAGCGCCTTCTGCCAGCCGCGGAGCTCCGTCACCTCGTTGAGCTCCCCGATGGATTTGGGGTTCTTGCGGGCGACGGCTTCCATGCGGTCGCGCGAGCAGAGCACGCCGGGATCGAGATCGAGCCGAGTGGCCGCGGCGTCGCGCATCGTCTTGAGCGCGCTCACGCGTGCATCGAAATCCGGATCGCGATCCCAGCGGGGCGACCGCGGGAAGCGCGGCAGCTCGTTCTCCGGCACGGCCTTGCCGCGCTGCACGGCTGCGATCAGCTCGTGGCCACGCGACTCGAGAATGCCGCGGGGCATCCCCTTGATCGCGGCGAGGCCCTCACGCGTTTCCGGCTGCTGGCGTGAGATCTCCAGCAGCTGCTCGTTGCCCAGCACGCGGAAGGTGGCGCGGTCGAGATGGCGAGCCATGGCGTCCCGCCAGGGCACGAGCTCGCGGAGCACGGCCAACTCGCGGCGGGTGAGATCGCGCGCACCCTTGAGCCGCAGGAACGAGTTCGCCGGGTCCTCGTCTGGCCAGCGCAGCCCCTCGAGCAGCGAGAACTCCTCGCGCGCCCACTCCCAGCGCCCGGCACGCTCCAGATCTTCCTTCATGCGATCGCGCAGCTCGAGGAGGTGGATCGTGTCCTGCGCCGCGTAGTCGAGCATGTCGCGCGTGAGCGGCCGCATGGACCAGTCGGCGCGCTGGTGCTTCTTGTCGAGCTTCACGCCGAAGTAGCGCTCGAGCAGCGCGGCGAGGCCGAAGGCGCGGAAGCCGAGCAGCTGGGCGGCGATGCGCGTGTCGAAGATGCGGCGCGCGTGCCAGCCGTAGTCCTGATGCAGGAGACGCAGGTCGTAATCCGCATCATGAAATACGATTTCGACGTCGGGACTCTCGACGAGCCGGCCCAATCCCGCGGGAGATCCGATGGGGATGGGATCAAGGATTGCCGTCTTGTCACGGGTCGACAGCTGAAGCAGATAGATTCGATCGACGAACCGATGAAAGCTGGCGCCCTCGGTGTCGAGGGCGAGAATCGGCGTTTCCTGGATGGATTCGAGGAACGCGTCGACCGTTTCCGTCGTGTCGAGATAGACCGGCGTGTGCACGATCGGAATCTAACCGGCACTTCCCTTGCCCGGAGCCGAGCGCATGAGCGAAGCAGACGAGCAGCCGGTGACGGATTCCGCCATCGCGCGCCGCGGACGCGTCCGCCGGCGGCGAACCGGCTGGCGCAACGCCGACGTGCTGCGCACGGCGGCGCTGGTGATCGCGATGTACGTGCTGGTGCGGCTGTTCTGGTTCGCGAACATGCTGTTCTTCACGGCGTTCCTCGGGCTGCTGTTCGGGCTCGCCGTGTCGTCGGGCGTGGACGGGCTGGCGCGCTGGCGGATTCCGCGCGGCGTGAGCGCGGCACTCATCGTCGTGGGGTTTCTGGGGATCCTGTCGGCGTTCGGCGCCTGGATCGCGCCGACGATTCACCAGCAGGGCATCGAGCTGCAGCGGCGGCTGCCCGACGCGATCGACCGCGCGGGGTCGTGGGTCGACGCGCACCGTGGCGGCGTGATCGGCATGGTGTTCGGCGGGCTCGCGACCGAGGCGCGCACGGATTCGGCGGCGACCAACGCGGCGCCGGCGGCGGCGCCGACGGCCGGCGCGGCGGACTCGACCCAGGCGGCCGCGATGGTCCGGCAGCGGATCAACGCGCAGCTCGGCGGGCTGTCGCGCTATCTGTTTCCGTTCATCTCGTCGACGATCGAGGTCGTTGCTGGAATACTCATTATCATATTCTTATCGATTTACATCGCTGTCGATCCGGGGACCTACCGCACGGGGATCATGCACCTGTTCCCGCGCCGCCGACGGGCGCGCGCCGGCGAGGTGCTCTCGGCGATCGCGCAGGTGCTCCGCCGGTGGCTCGTCACGCAGCTCATCGCGATGGCGGTGATCGGCGTCGTCACGACCATCGTGCTCCTCGTGCTCCGCGTGCAGGCGGCGTTCGCGCTGGGGCTGCTCTCCGGGCTCTTCGAGTTCATCCCGACGTTCGGGCCGATCATCAGCGCGCTGCCGGCCGTGGCCATGGGCTTTCTCGATTCGCCGGAGAAGGCGGCCTACGTCGCGCTCGCCTACATGCTCGTGCAGTTCATGGAGAACCACCTGCTCATCCCGCTGCTCATGAAGGGCGGCATCGACCTGCCGCCCGTGCTGACGATCCTGTCGCAGGCGCTGATGGCGCTCGTCTTCGGATTCATCGGCCTCATGGTGGCCGTACCGATCCTCGCCGCGACGATGGTCGCGGTGAAGATGCTGTACGTGGAGGACATCGTCGGCGATCCCCAGCTCGGGGCCGGCGAGAACCCGGCGCGTGGTGTCGAGGCCTGACGCGGCGGCGGTCGCGTCGCTGCCGCTGTACCGGCGCTTTCCGCCCATGGCGTCGCTCCCGCGCGTCGTGCTCGGGACGTTTCCGACGCCCGTGCAATCGCTCGCCTCGCTCGCGCCCAACCTGTGGGTCAAGCGCGACGATCTCTGCGCGGAGCCGCTCGGCGGCAACAAGGCGCGCGCGCTGGAATTCCTGCTGGCGCGCGTCCGGGACGGCGACCGGATCGTGACCGTTGGCGCGGCGGGCTCGACCCACGCGCTCGCCGTGGCGACGTACGGCGCGCGCCTGGGCGCGCGCGTCGAAGTCGGCCGCTGGCGCCAGTTCATGAATCCGATGGCGTCGCGAGTCGCGGCGCGGCTGCCGATGCTCACCGAGCGTGCGCCGGTGTTTCGCACGCCGCTGGGCGCGTACGCGTGGGCGTGGACCCGACGCGCGCGCGGTGCGCGCTGGGTCGCGGCCGGTGGAAGCACGCCGCGCGGCATCCTCGGCCACGTGAACGCCGGCCTGGAATTCGCCGAGCAGCTCCGCGCCGGGGCGCTTCCCATGCCGGCGAGCGTCGTCCTGCCGCTCGGCACCGGCGGCACGATGGCCGGACTCGCACTCGCGTTCGCGATCGCCGAGCTGCCGGTGCGGGTGGTCGGTGCGCGCGTGGTGCCGCGGATCGTCGGACGCGTGCACCGGGTGCATCGACTGGCAAACGCGACGGCGCGGCTCATCGAGCGCACGACGGGCGAGCGCGTGGCGCGCCCCCGCGCCGAGCTGCTCGACGTCGTGCACGATTTCTACGGCGGCGCGTACGGCCGCGAGACCGCCGTGGTGCGCGACGCCGCGTCGGCGATGCGCTCCGCGTCCGGTGTCGTGCTGGATTCCACGTACAGCGGCAAGGCATTCGCGCTGGCGCTCGAGCTCGCGAAGCGCGAGCCGACACTGTTCTGGTTAACCTTCGACTCCCGCACCCTGAGCGCCCGATGAGCCATCTGCCGGAAGTACGATTCCACATCTACCCGACGGACTGCGACATGCTCGGGCACCTCAACCACGCGACGATGCTCAATTTTCTCGAGCGCGCGCGGTGGGCGCTCCTCGAGCCACAGATCGACGTTCGCCACTGGACCAAGCAGGCGGTGTTCTCGGTCGTGCGTCACGTCGACATCGGCTACCTCGCCCAGTCGCTGCCGGGCGAGGATCTGGTGGTTCGCTCCGGGCTGCTCGCCATCCGTCGCACCAGCTACATCATCCGGCAGGACGTGCGGAAGGTCGCCTCAGGCACTTTGGTGGCCGAGGCGTCGATCGTGTTCGTCTGCGTGAATCAGGAGGGGCAGCCGGTTCCCGTGCCGGAGAGCTGGCGCGACATGCTGCCCCAGTGGCCGGAGAGCGAGTGATCGCGCTCGTCGACGACACGGAGATCGCGTACGACGACGTGGGCTCCGGTCTGCCCGTAGTGTTTCTGCACGCCTTCCCGCTCAACCGCACGATGTGGGATCCGCAGGTGGGCGCGCTGGTCGCGGAGTGCCGCTGCATTCCGATCGATCTCCGCGGCTTCGGCGATTCCGCCGCCGCGCCGCCCTACTCCATGGCGCGATACGCGGACGACGTGATCGCGGTGCTCGACGTGCTGCAGATCGAGCGCGCGGTGGTGGCGGGGCTGTCGCTGGGCGGCTACATCGCCTTCGAGCTCTGGCGACGGCACCGCAATCGCCTCCGCGGGCTCGTGCTCGCCGACACGCGCTCCGGCGCCGACGACGCGGACGGGCTCGAGCGCCGCCGCACGCTGATTCATCTGGCGCGCTCACAGGGGAGCACCGCGGTCGCCAACGTGCAGATCGCGAGTCTCGTGGGGAAGAGCACGCGCGACAAGCGGCCCGACATCTACGACGCGACGCATCGCATGATGGCGCAGGCCGACCCGGAGGCGATCGTCGGCGCGCTCGAGGCAATGATCGCGCGCCCCGACTCCACGCCGATCCTGGGAAACATCGACGTCCCGACGCTCGTGATCGGCGGCGAGGAGGACGCGGTCACGCCGCCGAAGGCCATGCGCGCGCTCCACGACCGGATCCCGGGAAGCCGCCTCGAGGTGATCGCGCAGGCCGGGCATCTCTCGAACGTCGAGCGGCCGGCGGCGTTCAACACGGTGGTCAGCGAATTTCTCGGCAGCCTGCTCTACAATTAGCTTTCGCGCGATGTCTTCCCCATCTCCGACCCCGAGCCCCACCTCCACGGCGCCCTCGGCCGCCGAGCGCAGCACGACCGCACGCATCGGCGCGGTGCTCTTCCGGAATCGCAGCTGGCTGCCGGTGCCGTTCCTGCTGGTCGCGCTGCTCGCGCCCGCGGAGCCGCGCGGCATCTACTGGATCATCGGCGGGGTGCTGATCGTGTTCGGCGAATGGATCCGGCTCGCCGGCGTCGCCGCGGCGGGTACGGTGACCCGCCGCCGCTCGCGGGACGTGCAGCGGCTCGTGACGTACGGGATCTTCCGCTGGGTGCGGAATCCGCTGTACGTGGGCAACTTCTTCATCTGGATGGGGTTCGTCGTGATCTCCGGCGTGCTCTGGTTCCTGCCGGTCGCGATCGTGATCTTCGCGCTCGAGTACACGTTGATCGTCGCGTACGAGGAAGGCGTGCTGGAGTCGATCTTCGGCCAGGAGTATCTCGACTACAAGCGCACGACGCCGCGCTGGGTCCCGAAGCCGCCGGCGGTGCGCGAGAACGGGCCGCATGATTGGGGCGAAGCCTGGAAGAGCGAGACGAGCACGTTTCTGCAGTATGCGGCGCTGGTGATCGTGTTCGCGGTGAAGCAGCGGATCTGGTGGGTGTAGTCGCGCGGAGCGCGAACCGACTCGTCGGGTCGCTGCGCTGTCGGGTCGCGTCGCTTCGCTCGCTGTAGGGTTGCGCTTCGGCCTGGCGGCCTTGCGGTAGGGTGTGAGCGGCGCGAGTGCGAGACTACTCCGCGCCCCGTTCGTAATAGCGGATCATGCGTTCGAGCATACGACGCATGCCGAGCAGCTCGCGACGCGTAGCCCTCCAGAATTCAGATCGCCCGTATTTGCGGCATGCCGAGAACCGCAGCTGGAATAAGAGCTCGCCCGTCTCGCCGTGCGCGACGTACAAGGATGCGACGAGACCCTTGTCCGTTTGGCGGCTGCAACCCTCGTAGATGTTCGAGCCGACTGATACCGCTGCGCGGCGCATCTGTGACGTGAGACCGTACAGCTCCTCACGCGGGAAGTCGGCGGTGTAGTCGTACACCGACATGGCGAGATCGAGCGCTGCATCTGCCGCGCGAAGCTTGTCCGCGTTGTGCACGCCGCATAGTGGCACGCCCGCACAATGGCTACATCACGAAAATCACGCGGCGTGAATCCATCCCACGCGGCTTTCGCCGCTCACACCCTACCGCAAGGCCGCCAGGCCGAAGCGCAACCGTACAGCGAGCGCAGCGACGCGACCCTACAGCACGAACGCCCGCGCGAATGCGCGGGCGTTCTGCGACCCTACTCACTACCGCCGGCCCGTCGACCTGCGGCCGTTACTTCTGCGGTCTTCCCGGCGGATTGTCGCTCTTGAAGACGTCGCGATTGATCTGGACGTATTGCTTGAGATTCGCCGGCACGTCCTCTTCCGGGAAGATCGCCGTCACCGGACACTCGGGCTCGCACGCCCCGCAATCGATGCACTCGTCCGGATGGATGTACAGCTGCTCCGGACCTTCGTAGATGCAGTCGACGGGGCAGACGTCGACGCAGGCGCGATCCTTGGTGCCAATGCAAGCTTCGGTGATGACGTAGGGCATGCGTCCCTCGGGTAATCCTGCGATTTGGAGCCGACATGGCTAAGATAGTGGCATGCGCCTCATGGTCAACGGAGCCGCGTACGACGTCACTGCCCCAGCCCATGAGACGCTGCTCACGACGCTGCGCGAGCGGCTCCGCCTCACGGGAACCAAGCTGGCGTGCGGGCGCGGCGAGTGCGGGGCGTGCACGGTCCTCCTCGACGGCACCGCGGTCTACGCCTGCCTGACGCTGACCGCCGCGTGCGAGGCGCGCGCGATCACCACCATCGAGGGGCTCGGGCGCGACGATGCCCTGCATCCCGTGCAGGCCGCGTTCGTGGAACACGATGCCGTCCAGTGCGGCTACTGCACGCCCGGACAGATCCTCGCCGCCGTCGCGCTCCTCCGGTCGAATCCGGCGCCCACCGACGACGAGATCCGGCGCGCCATGAGCGGTAACCTGTGTCGCTGCGGCACCTATCCAAAGATCGTGCGCGCGGTGCTCGCCGCGTCGCGGCAGGCGTTGGCCGATGGCTAATCGCTTCGTCGCGACCAAGGTCGAAATCGAGGGCCGCGAGGAGACCAAGATCGTCGAGCTGCCGTCGCGCGACCCGGCGCCGTGGGACGACGCCGCCGATCTCGCCGTCGTGGGGCAGCGCGTGCCGCGCATGGACGCGCTCGAGAAGGTCACCGGGACCGCGCGGTACACGGCGGACGTGCAGCTC
>DASZUN010000122.1:0-27446 GCA_035547615.1 Gemmatimonadaceae bacterium
GCAAGGAGCTGGGATCGGCGAATCCAGGGTTGCGCCAACTGAGGCAAGTGGCGATACTCTTGGCGTCCGCCGGCTCGACCGCGACGTCGTCCCTCAGGCTCGTACGTCAGGGTCCCCCGGTTCCTCGCCGATTGAGCGACCAGGGCCAGACGTCGAAAGCCGCGCCGTAGCGCCAGCATCGTTGGAAGCGCGTGAGGTGTCCGCGCCCCGACGGTACCGACAGCAGAGCACGCGTCGCGTCGTTTTTGATCCCGTCATACATCAGCGTTTCATCGCCATCGCGGCTTCCGCGAGCGATCCGACGAGCATACGTCCGTCGTGCATCATGGGTGTACCGGTGAGCACGCGACGGCTCGGGAAGAGGCAGGGCCCGGAAGAATCACGGGCAATCGCATTCGAGATCACCATTTGACCCACACAATCGCATGAGCGAAAGTCGACGCCCCCCGCGGCGCGGACGTACCAGACGTCCGTCCAACCGGACCGGCGCGGATACCGGTGACAACCCGTACCGCGACGACGCCGAGGGTGTGAGCGCGCCGGATACGGCGAGCGGGCCCACGGTCGAGGCTCCGCCGGAGCCGCGGGCCGAGTCGAGGCCGGAACCCCGCGCCGAGCGTGCCCCGGCGGACGAATCGGCGCCTGCACCGACACCGTCCCGGCCGATGAACGAAGGCGCCGAGAACGGCGGCGGGGGCGAAATTGCCGGCGGCGACCCGGGCGTGCGCCTGAACGGCGGGCAGAATTACGGACAGCAGCAGCATGGCCATCGCGAGCGGCCCGATCGCGGTGATCGCGGTGATCGCGGTGATCGTGGTGATCGTGGTGATCGCGGCGATTTCCAGGATCGGCGAAACGGTCGCCGGCACCGGCGCGGCAGGGGCCGCGGCGGCCAGCGCCGTGAGCACCAGGGAAGCGGTGGCGGCGGCGGCGGTGGACAGCAGCCGCAACAGCCGGTGCAGATCACGCCGACGGGCGAGATGCACGGCTGGTTCGACCCGGCGCGCGACGCCGGCTTCGTTCGCCGCTCGGCGAACAGCTATCTCGCCGAGCAGGGCGATGCGTACATCCCGCCGCACATCGTGCGACAGTTCGCGCTCCGTCGCGCGGATCTGATCGATGCGACGATCGGCTACGATCAGCGTGGCCGACCGACGGTCTGCGAGATCCGCACGATCAACGGCGACGACCCGCAACTCGCATCCAAGCGTCCCGAGTTCAACTCGCTCCCCGCGTCGTACCCGGAGCGCAAGCTGTTCCTCGAGACGGGCCGCCCGGCCAAGGGCGGACCCGAGCTCACGCGCCGCGCCGTCGATCTCATCGCGCCGATCGGCTACGGCCAGCGCGCACTGATCGTCGCACCGGCGCGCGCTGGCAAGACCACGCTGCTGCACGCGATCACGGAAGGCGTCGCGGTGAATCACCCGAACGCCGTGCTGCTCATCCTTCTGGTCGACGAGCGTCCCGAGGAAGTGAGCGAAGCGATCTCGTGGGGCGTGGGCGAAGTGATCTCGTCGAGCTTCGACCAGCCCGCGCAGCGGCACGTCGAGGTGACGGAGATGGTCCTCAACCGCGCGCACCGGCTGGTGGAGAGCGGCAAGGACGTGGTGATCGTGCTCGACTCGCTCACGCGCATGGCGCGCGCGCACAACACCGCCGAGCGCGGCACCGGCCGCACGCTCTCCGGTGGTCTCGATGCGACCGCGATGGCGAAGCCGAAGGCGTTCTTCGGCAGCGCGCGCTCGATTCCGGAGACGTCGGGCGGCGGGTCGCTCACGATCATCGCCACGGCGCTCGTCGAGACCGGCTCGCGCATGGACGACGTGATCTTCGAGGAGTTCAAGGGCACGGGCAACTGCGAGATCAAGCTCGATCGCAGCCTGGCCGAGAAGCGCATCTATCCGGCGATCGACATCGCGACCAGCGGCACGCGTCGCGAGGAGAAGCTCTTCCGTCCGGATCAGATCGACAGCGTGTACACGCTGCGCCGCGGGTTGAGTCAGATGCCGCCGCAGTCGGCGATGGAGTGGCTGATCAAGCGGATCGCGGCGACGGTGTCGAACGATGCGCTGCTCGCGGGACTCTGAGGGAGAGAGCGTAGGGTAGCAAAGAGGCCGCGCGGGGAAGCAGTCGGGTACCAAAGAGGCCGCGCGATGCGCGGCCTCTTTGCGTAGGGCCGCTCGCTTCGCTCGCTGTAAGGCCGCTTCGCGCTGGGCGCTCGCTGTAGGGTGTCGCCTTCGGCAACTATACCAGCGGCGCGCAGTCACGCTGCGAAGCCGCACCGTACAGCGAGGCCGCGCGGCGGCCGATGCGACCCTACAGGCGGCGCCGTGCGCCGCCGGCCCTACAGGGAGCGAAGCGACCGCCCCTACAGCGAGCGCAGCCGTACCGCGCGAGCGCAGTTGAGGCGGTCTAGCCCTTGCTTCATGCGGGCCTGTCATGCGCCGCCTGAACTTCCTGTGGGCGTTCGCGTTGGCGGCATCAGTCTCCCCCGCCACCGCACAGAACACCCGCAACCAGCAACGCGAAGCGCCTGAAGTCCGAAAGCTCACGATCTCCGGGGTCAAGCACGTCGACGTGCATGACCTCCAGACCAGCATTTCGACGCAGGCGTCCAAGTGCAGAAGCCTCCTGCTGGAGCCCTTCTGCCTTCTGTCGCATTCACCGACGTTCGTCGAGCGCCACTACCTCGACCAGCAGGAATTCGAGCGCGACGTGCTGCGCATCCGCCTGTACTACTGGAAGCGCGGTTGGCGAAACGTCACGGTCGACACGTCGGTGGTGAAAACCGGCAAGCGCCAGGTGCACGTGAGCTTTGCGGTGCACGAAGGCGAGCCGACGCGCATCGCCAAGATCGCGATCGTCTACGACTCGACGCTGATCAGCGACCGCACGCGAAAGCGGCTCACGCTGCTGCACGCCAAGGATCCGCTCGACCTGGTGATGCTCGACTCCACTCGCCTGCTCTTCCAGAACCAGCTCTGGGACCAGGGCTACGGGGATGCGGTCGTCGACACCGCCGTGCGCGTCGACTCCGTCGCGCGCCTCGGCTACGTGGCGATCACGATGACGCCCAACCATCGCACCACCATCGGGCGCATCGACATCAACGGCAACCAGAAGGTGAGCGACAAGACGATCCTCAACTCGATCACCTTCCGCACGGGCGACCTCTATCGCCAGAGCGCGATTCTCGAGAGTCAGCGCAATCTCTACGAGTCCGACCTCTTCCGCCTCGTGGCGATCGACGTGCCGCCGCAGTACGACAGCGTGAAGAACGTGAACATCGACGTGACCGAGTCGCCGCTCCACGACGTGCGGCTCGGTCCCGGGCTCACCAACGTCGATTTCCTGCAGTTTCAGACCCACTACACGAGCTACAACCTGTTCGGCGGCGCGCGCCGGCTCGACGTCGACTTCGTCGTGGGCAACCTGCTCGCGCAGTCGCTCCAGGGGCGCGGGTTCTTCCGGAACGTGCGCGCCGACGTGCCGGACTCCAACGTCGCGCCCTACCTCGCGCCGACCTACAACGCCAGCATCGACTTCCGGCAGCCGGCGTTCCTGCAGCGCCCGTCCGACGCCGCCGGCTTCGGCGCGTTCACGCACCGCACGATCAACCCGGGCGTGTTCATCGACCGCGGATTCGGCGGCACGGCGACGCTCACGCACCAGATGGCGATCCGCGCTCCGGCGAGCCTCAACTATCGGTACGAGGTCAATCGCGTCCAGGCGAGCGACGTGTACTTCTGCGTGAACTACGGCGTCTGCGACACGCTCACGATCAGCACGCTCCGCTCGCACCAGTCGCTGTCGCCGTTGACGCTGACCGGATTCGTGGATCGATCGGACGTGCCGTTCGAGCCCACCAAGGGCTACGTCGCGCGGCTCGACCTGGAGCACGCGTCGACCTTCACCGGATCGGACTATCGCTACAACCGCGCGGTGTTCGACATCGCCGCGTACACACACCGCACGGGATCGCCGCGCAACGTGTACTCGGCGCACCTGAGCGTGGGCTGGGTGCGCGCGCTGGGCGGCGGCACGCTGCACCCGCGCAAACGGTTCTACGCCGGGGGCGCCAACTCCGTGCGCGGCTTCGGCGAGAACATGCTCGGGCCGCGGATCCTCACGATCGACGACTCCACGCTGCTCAAGGCGCGGAGCCTCCCCGGGGGCACGTGCGCGCTCACCACGACCGCGGTGCAGTACTGCGACCCGAACTCGCCCAATTTAAAGAATACTGATTTCCTGCCGCAGCCGCTCGGCGGCACGTCGCTGCTGGAGGGGAGCGTCGAAGCACGCTTCCCGCTCCCGCTCGGGCCCACGCTGCGCAACTTCGTCGGCGCCGTGTTTCTCGACGGCGCGGTGGTCGGCTCGGCGCCGGTGCACGGCTTCCAGTCGCTCGGGAATTTCGTGAAGGGCATGGGCGCCGTCACGCCGGGCTTCGGCATCCGCTACATCTCGCCCGTCGGGCCGATCCGCGTCGACTTCGGCATCAACCCGAGCCGCACGGAGACGCTCAACGTCGTGACGGCGGTGCCGGACAGCACCGGCCAGATCCGCATCACGCCGCTCGCCACCAGGCGCGTGTACTCGCCCGGCCACACGCTGCTCGACCGGCTCGTGCTGCACTTCTCGATCGGCGAGGCGTATTGATGGAGCCGGGCGACCTGCCGAATCCCGAACGGGCACCCGCGCCGCGCCCGCCCGAGGAGCCGAAAGTCGTCATCGTTCCGCGCGACGAGTACGCGCTCAACTGGCGCCGCGGCATTCTCGTGGGCGCGTCGATGATCTCGTGTCTCATCCTGCTCGCGATCATCGCCGTGCTCGTGCTCACCGGCACCGACTGGGGACGCGAGCGCGTGCGGCGGTACGCCGAGAACTGGCTGAACGGCACGATCCACGGGCGCGCGAAGATCGGACGGCTGTCGGGCAACCTGCTCGTCGGCATGACGGTGCACAACCTCACGATCACCGACAGCGCGGGCGAGCCGTTCGTCGCGGTGAAGTCGTTCACCGCGGACTACTCGGTGATGTCACTCCTGCGCAAGCACATCTGGCTCGACAACGCCGTCGCCGTCGAGCCGCTGATCGTGCTCGATCGCAAGCCGCAGGGCGAGTGGAACTGGCAGCGCATCTTCCCCAAGAGCACCACGCCGCAGCCGGTGACCAGCACGCCCAGCTGGGGCGACTGGCTCAAGTTCACCGATGCGGCCGTGGTGAACGGGCAGCTCATCGTCCGTTCGCCGTGGTCGCCGGCGAAGGGACTTCCACCGCAGGCGCGCGACAGCGTGGTGCGCGACGCGCTCGGCGGCGGCACGCGACTCATGATCTCGCGCGTCCCCGGCGGCTTTCAGAAGACGGTGCAGCTCGACTCGGTCACGGCCAAGATCCCGCTGCTGCGCATCACGCAGCCGGGACAACCGTACCGGCTGCTCGAGGTCTCGGCGCTGACGATGAACGCGTACCCCTTCCGCCCGCCCGGCGCGGTGGTGCGGGATCTCAAAGGGATCTTCCCGTTCAACAACGACTCGATCTGGTGGAACGACGCCTACGTCACGCTGCCGCACTCGCGCGCGTCGGGCCAGGGCCGGTACACGTTCAGCAGCGGCGACATGACGCTGCTCGCGCACAGCGACCCGGCGGACTTCACCGACATGCGCTGGGTGTATCCGCGGCTCCCGACCGGGCATGGCAAGCTCGATCTCCAACTGAGCTGGGTCGGCGCGATTCAGGATTATCTGATCTACAACGCCGACGTGTCCATGGGAAAGGCGCACGCCAGCGGGTCGTTCGGCATCACGCTCAGCGACACGATCAAGATCCACGGCACCAACGTCGCCTTCTCCGGACTCGACACGCGGCAGCTCGAGCAGCTGATCCCGCATTTCAGCTCGCCGCGTCGGGGCACGCTCGCCGGCCGCGTGCGCGCGCGCGGCGGCCGCAACGCGCTGCTCGTGAACGGGAACGTGACGTTCGACGACCAGCGTGCGGGCGTGAGCCGCCTGGCAGCAAACGGCGAGGTGGGATTCCCGGGCAAAGGGATGCGGGCGCGGCAGCTTCACGTGCGCACGTACCCGATCCAGGTGGCGATGGCGAAGACGTGGTACCCCACCCTTCCCATCGACGGCACGGCGAACGTGAACGTGATGGTGAACGGCAACACCAGCACCGCGCTCGCGCTGAGCGGCAGCGTCGTGCACGACGACCGCGGCACGCACTCCGCCCTCACGGGCCGCGCGAACGTCGCGCTCGGGGGCGGCAAGCGGTTCGACGTGAACGTGGTCGCGGAGCCGCTCTCGCTCGCCGAGGTGGGGCGATTCGTGCCGTCGGTGGGATTGCAGGGGAACGTGGCCGGACCGATCACCGCGACCGGCACGCTCGCCAACCTGCGCCTCGACGTGAACCTGCAGCTTCCGGAGAGCGGCCGCTTCGCGGCGCGCGGTACGCTCGATCTCGCGGGAAGCACCAAGGCATACGACATCGTGTCGACGCTGCACACGGTGAACCTGCGCTCGGTGGACAGCAAGGCGCCGATCACGTCGCTCACCGCGCGCGCGGCGGTGCGCGGCGCGGGGACGCAGCTCGCGACGATGCACGCCACGCTCGCCGCGGACCTGGGCACGTCGCGCTGGGACAGCATCGCGGTCGACACCGTGTCGGTGCGCGCGACGCTCGCGAGCGGGCTGGCGGAGATCCAGCGGCTCTATGCGGCCGGTGCGCATACGATGGCGACGGTCTCGGGAACGTTCGGCCTCACGCACGATCGCAGCGGCACGCTGACCTACGTGGTGAACGTGGACTCGCTCGGCGCGTTCAACCGCTGGATCCCGCGGTCGACGGGTTCCCGCGCGCCCGTGCAGCCGCGGCCGCAGCGGATCGCGCGCGCGGTCGCGCAGGCCCGCGCCGACTCAGTGCGACTCGCCCGCGCGACCGAGATGCAGCGGATGATCACCGGCGCGCCCGGCCCGCGGCTCGACGTGCGCGCGCCGGCGGCGGTGCCCAGCGACACGCTCTCGGGGCAGGCCTACGCCGCGGGGAAGCTCAGCGGCAACATTTATGATTTCAGTATTCAAGGACGCGCAGGCGGCAAGAACGTGGTCGCGCGCGGCAACTTCGTGCGCCAGTTCCAGGCGGAGTACGTCTGGACGAACGCGCGAACGCCGGACTCGAAGCTCGCCGTGGGGTTCGAGGCGGACAGCCTGAGCGTGATGGGCTTCGGGTTCGATACCGCCAGCCTGCGGCTCACGTACAGCGCGCCCGGCGGCCATGTGGAGCTGGTCACCCGCCAGAGCGACAATCGCGAGTACGGCCTGCGCGGCGACTATGCGCTGTTCCCCGACCGCAAGGAGCTGCACCTCGCCGACATGACGTTCCGGTTCGACACGGCGTACTGGGCGATGCCGCATCCGAGCACGCTGATCTGGGGCGGCCCGGGGCTACGCGTCGTGGACTTCGAGCTGCGCAATCGCGGCAACGGGCGCGTCTACGCGAACGGGCTGCTGCCGACGAGCGGCGAGGCGGACTTCACGTTCGCCGTGGACAATTTCCCGGTCTCGAACATCGTCGACATCGTCCAGACCGACGTGAACGCCACCGGCGTGCTCACGATCGCCGGCGACATGCGCGGGACGTTGAGCGATCCGACCTTCCGCGGCGCGTTCGGGCTCGTGCAAGGGACGTGGGAAGGCGACAGCGTGCCCACGCTTCAGGGCACATTCGGCTACGCGGACGAGGCACTCGTCACGCACGTGGACGCGCTCCGCAACGGCCAGTCGATCACGACCGTGAACGGCCGCGTTCCGATCAACCTCGCGTTCACCGGCGTGACCGGCAGTCGCATCCTGCCGGCGCCGATGGCGGTCGACCTCGTCGCCGACTCGCTGCCGCTCGAGCTGATCCCGCACTTCACGGATCTCGTATCGAACCTGCACGGCCACGCGTTCGGCCAGGTGTCGCTGCGCGGCACGCTCAAGCGGCCGGCGCTCGTCGGCGCGCTCGCCTGGCAACACGGCTCGGTGATGATCAATCAGACGGGCGCGACGATCAACGACATCGGCGCGTCGATCCGGATGGCGAACGACACGGTGTACGTCGACTCGATCGCCGGCTCCGCGAAGGGACCGGTGCGGGTGCGCGGGACGCTCGCCGTGGGCAATTGGCGCGAGCCGACCTTCAATCTGTATTTAGTATCGAACGGTGCCCAATTGCTGAACAACCAGTGGGGCAACCTCCGCGTCGACGCCGGGCTCGCGCTCACCGGTCCGTTCACCGGCGCGTACCTGAGCGGCGGCGTCACGATCACGCAGGGCGTGATCTACGCGCCCGAGCCGACCGGACGACATTTGATCGGCGCCGGCGACCCCGCGCTGTTCAACGTACTCGACACCGCGATGGTGAGCGACCGCGCGCTCTTCCCGCCGGTGTCGCCGCTGCTCGCCAACCTGCGCATGGACATCGCGCTCAACGTCCGGCACGACACGTGGGTACGCAACCGCGAGGCGAACGTCGAGATCTACACCGACAATCCGGTGACGGTGCACGAGGAGCAGCAGGCGCTCTCGCTCGTCGGCGTCGTGACCACGGATCGCGGCGAATACAACTTCATGAGCAAGCGGTTCCAGATCCAGCGCGGCTCGGCGATGTTCATCGGCAGCCCCGATCTGAATCCCACGTTGCAGATCACCGGCGAGTACCAGGTCGAGGTCGCGAACCGCGGCGCGCTCAACATCAGCGTCATCATCGGCGGGACACTCCGAAAGCCGTCGCTCTCACTCGAGAGCGACGCGCAACCGCCCAAGACGCAGTCGGAGCTGTTGAGCCTTCTCGCCTTCGGCCAGTCGACGACGTCGCTCCTCGCGTTCAGCAACTCCAGCATCGCCGGCTCGGCGGCTACTGGCGACCTGTTCGGCGTCGGCGCGCAGCTCGCGGTGCAGCGGCTGGCGAGCGTCGCGGTGGGCGTGGCGGTCGACCAGCTCGAGATCCAGGCCGGCCGCGCGTTCGGCACCGACGTCTTCGACATCACGCCCGGCGACAACCCGCTCACCGGCGGCACGCGCGCGATCGGAAACTTCTTCACGCAGACCAAGATCGAAGCCGGCAAGTACGTGAACCCGCGCACGTTCGTCAGCGCGCAGGAGCAGGCGAGCCACTTCGGCGCCGCGATCGAGCACCGCACGGCCGATGGCTGGCACTTCAACGCGAGCATCGAACCGAGAATTCTGCTGCTCGAGCCGCGGTTGAACAGTCAGCCGTTCCGGAAGACCGAGGCGTACGGCGGGTTCGTGCTGCGGGAATGGCGGTTCTGAGCCGCGCGAAGCGCGGCTGTAGGGTTGCTGCGCGGTAGGGTCGTGCGCGCACGGCGCGCGACTGTAGGGTTGCATCGCGTTGCCGCTTCGCGGTACGGTGGCCGGGCAGATCTCATTGCGCCTTTCACCCTACCGGCGGCGCAGCCGCCCACCCTACCGCAAGGCCGTCAGGCCGATGCGACCCTACAGCGCAGCGACCCTACTTCAATTCATCCCACAGCGCCGCCATTGCACGCATCCCCTTCTCGTAATTCTCGACGCTCATCCACTCGTTCGGCGCGTGGGCGTTCTCGCCCGGGAGCCCGAAGCCGACGAGCAGCACCGGGACGCCGAGTATTCTCTGAAAATCGCCGACCACCGGGATCGACCCGCCTTCGCCGGTGATCACGGGGTCCTTGTCGAACGCTGCCGCGAGCGCGCGCCGCGCGGCGTCGAAGAGCGGGCCATCGAGGTCGGCGCGCCACGGGCGGCCGCCGTGGAGATGCGTGACCGTCACCGTCACGCCCGGCGGCGCGACGCGCTCGACGTGTGCGCGCATCAGCTTCTCGATCTCGTCCGGCGACTGGTCGGGCACGAGCCGGCAGCTCACCTTCGCCATCGCCTTGGCCGGCAGCACGGTCTTCGCGCCTTCGCCGGTGTAGCCGCTCAGCAGACCGTTCACCTCGCAGGTGGGGCGCATCCACACGCGCTCGAGCGTCGAATAGCCCTTCTCGCCGAACAACGCCGGGCTTCCGGTCTCCTCGCGGAACCGCTCGTCGTCGAATGCCAGCGCGCGGATCTCCTCGCGTGCTTTCTCGCCCCAATCGCGCACCTTGTCGTAGAAGCCCTCGATCGCGATGTGGCCGTTGGCGTCGTGCATCGTCGCGAGAATGCGCGCCAGCGCCATCGCCGGATTCATCACCGCGCCGCCATAGCTGCCGGAGTGCAGATCCCCTGCCGGGCCCTGCACGTTGATCTCGAAGTAGGCGAGCCCGCGCAGCGACGAGAGGATCGACGGCAACCCGGGCGCGAACATCGCCGAGTCCGAGATGACGACCGAGTCGCACGCGAGCAGGTCTTTGTGTGACGCGATGAACTGCTCGAGGTTCTCGCTGCCGACCTCCTCTTCGCCTTCGGCGAGCACGATCACGTTCACCGGGAGCGCGCCGCGCGTGGCGAGATGCGCCTCGAGCGCCTTGATGTGCAGGTAGAGCTGCCCTTTGTCGTCGACCGAGCCGCGGGCGAAGATCTTGCCGTCGCGCACCGTCGGCTCGAACGGCGGGCTCTCCCACAGCTCGAGCGGCTCCGCGGGTTGCACGTCGTAGTGCCCGTAGATCAGCACGGTCTCGGCGCCGGGCTTCGCCGTGCGCCATTCGCCGACGACGATCGGATGGCCCTTGGTGGGATGGATCGTCGCGGTGAGGCCGATCGTTCGCATGGAATTCGCGACCCATTCGGCGGCGCGGGCGGTATCGGCATTGTGCTCGGAGCGGGCGCTCACGCTCGGGATGCGAAGCAGATCGAACAGTTCGTCGCGCGCGCGGGTCTGATTCTCGGCGAAGAACGACGCGAGGTCTTGGGCGAGAGGCATAGGGTCCGTCAAGTGTGAGTGATGGATGCAATCTCCCGTGATCGGGTGCCGCGCTCCAGTGGCAGGGGCCAGGGCGCGGCGGCGTGAACTCGCGGCCGGCTCCGGGAATTGGTGCAGGTCGAGAGCGCTCGATGGCTGCATCCAATATCCCGCCGCCCCTGCGGCCGGCGCTCATCCTCGGCAATTGGCCGCACGCCTCGCGGCGGCACGGCCGAGCGCCTATCGTTAAGGACCTATGCCATGGATTCTGGACGCGCGAATGGGATTGGCCGGCTCCAGGAAGACGCGTTGCGCGTCGTCGAACGCTTGCGGGCAAGCCGAACGGTGACGAACCACGACTCGGACGCCGGCGAAGCCGGCGGCGTTCAGGCCGAGATCGCTCAGCGCCGGCCATTCCACTCGATCAAGGCCGAAGTGTCGGTGAGCATCCTGCGCACCGCCGCGCTCATCGAGCGCTACTTCGCGCAGGTCGTCTCGCAAGCCGGCGTCACCACGCAGCAGTACAACGTCCTGCGCATCCTCCGCGGCGCTGGCGCGGAGGGGCTGCCCACGCTCGTCATCCGTGATCGCATGATTCACGAGGCGCCGGGAATCACGCGGCTCCTCGACAAGCTCGAGGCATCCGGACTCGCGCGGCGCGAGCGCACGTCGCCGGATCGCCGACAGGTATTCTGCTACATCACGGACAAGGGGCTCGCGGTGCTCAACGAGCTCGAGGAAGAGATGCGCCAGGCCGACGACGTCGCCGCCGGCGATCTGTCCGAGGATGAGATGCGGACGCTGGTGAAGCTGCTCGAGCGCGTGCGCGCGGGACACCGTCGTACCGAGCGGTAGTCGCAGCAGTCCGGAGGGTGAGACGGATGGCGAGCGTACAGGTCCGCTACATCGTTCACGACGTCGACGCGGCGATCGCGTTCTACACGACACGGCTCGGGTTCACGCTCGTCATGCACCCCGCGCCCCCGTTCGCGATGCTCTCTCGCGGCGACCTGCGCCTCGTGCTCAGCGCGCCCAATCCGATGGGCGGCGGCGGCCAATCGATGCCCGACGGCACCGTGCCGCAGCCCGGCGGCTGGAACCGCTTCGCGATTCAGGTCGACGATCTGGCGACGACGGTGGAGTCGCTGCGTGCATCGGGCGCACGCTTCCGCAACGACATCGTCACCGGCGTCGGCGGCAAGCAGATCATTCTCGAGGATCCGTCTGGCAATCCGATCGAGCTGTTCGAGCCGACGATCGCCGAGGCGCGCATGGGGGCGGACGCTCGGTGATCGCCGCGCTCGAGCACGTCGACTGGCTCACGGCGATCTGGATCGTCGTGATCGGGCTCGCGGCGATGTACGTCTATTCGCGCATGACCGACCTTGCCGTGAAAGGCCGGCGGCGGCGCGATTGATCGAGCTCCCCGCCGCATCTCCTACCAGCGCTTGAGCTCCGTGAGCTGGATCAGGTTCCCGCAGCCGTCCTTGAGCATCGCGATGATCGACGCCGTCACGTCGGTCGGCGGCATCGTGAACTCGCCCCCGCGCCCTTTGATGCGCTCGTAATCGGCCTTCACGTCCGCGGTGAAGAACATCGCCGCCGGCTGGTTCTGCTCCAACAACGCCTGCTGATACGCCTTCGCCGCCGGATTGCTGTTCGCCGCGAGCTGCAGCTCCGTGCCGTCAGAGTCTTCGGGCGATACGACCGTCAGCCAGCGGAACGGCCCGTTGGTGAAATCCGCCTTGGTCTCGAATCCCAGCACCTCGGTGTAGAAGCGAAGCGCCTTCTCCTGATCGTCCACGTACACGCTGGTCAGCTTGATTCTCACTGGTGTGTTCTCCGTTGCGTTGAGTTCCGGTGCGTTCCACATCGACCTGACGGACGACGGCGGCAGAATGTGACGCTCGGAACCTGACGCACGACTACTTGCAGAGTCCTTTCGGCTTCCAGTCGTGTTCCTCCGTGGTTGGCGCGCGCTTCGCGTCGTGGAGGATGAGCGTGATCGCGCGCCGCGTCTCGGAGCCGATCGCCGTGAGATACATCGGCGGCCCTTCGGGGACGATCGCAGGAGCGCCCGCGCGGCCGATGATCGTGCCGGACGGCGTCTCGAGACAGGTCTCGCCGGCTGTGGTGTACCACGCCTCGGGACCAGAGTGGCGATGGACCGCGGACGTCATCCCGGGCGTCGTCACGGCTTCCATGAACAGCGCCGCATATGAACGTCCGGGCTTCACGACCAGGGGGCCGATGTCGGCGACGTGCTCACCCTCGCGTTTCGGGCGCCAGTCCTGGCGCTCGATGGTCATGAGCCAACTTCGCCCCAATGCACGCAGCACCGTGCCTCGCGGTCCGCGCGCGCGCTCCGCGGCTGCCATCGACGGATACGCATCCAGGTGCCAGTAGACGTTCGGCGCCTCGATCCGGCCGACTGCATGTTCGGCGATGATCCAGCAGCCGATTTCCTGCGTGCGCTGCGCGACCGGCTTGCAGACACCGAAGCCGCCCGATTGTGCCGATGCCGCCGACGAAAGAATCGAACACGTCAATGCCACGGCGACTGCGCGGACTCGTCGCATGTGTTGTCTCCGAAGAACGGGGTGGGCGCTCGGCATCAACCATGGACGGCGCCGCGCGCGCGGTCAAGGAAGCAACGCGCCGATCGAGAGCCCTCGCAGGCGCTCACCGCTCGTGATCACCGCGACTTCCGCCACCCGGTCGTTCACGATCTTGAACTTGAGCGCACGAAGCAGCTTTCCCTTGGGCGCGAGCACCAGCCCCACGGCGCCATCGACGAGCGCGGGCTCGGCGAACCGCAGCGCGCGTCCGAACCGCACGGCGCCCTTCGCCCAATTCTCCGCGCCGCGCGATTCCATCATCGCGTGCTCCGGACCCGTATCCGCGCGCACGACCACGTCCGGATCGAGCACCGCGATCAGCCCATCGTAGTCGCCATTGCGCAGTGCGCCGAGGAACGCCTCGACGACGGCGCGCTGGCGGTCGATCTCCGCGCTCGAGTACGCCGGTGCGCCGCGCACGCGGCGCCGCGCGCGACTGGCGAGCTGTCGCACCGCGGCCGGCGACCGGCCGACGATCCGCGCGATCTCGTCGAACGGCACGGCGAACATGTCGTGCAGCACGAACGCCAATCGCTCGGCGGGTTCGAGTACGTCGAGCACGACGAGCAGCGCGAGCCCGACCGAATCGGCGAGCAGCGCGTCCTGCTCGGGATCGTGTGGCGCATTCGCCATCGCCACGGGATCGGCCGCTTCGATGGAATCCTCGCGCCGTGCGTCTCGCGAGCGGAGCATGTCGAGACACACGCGCCCGACGACGGTCGTCAGCCACCCGCCCAGGTTCTCGATGTCGGCCGCCTCCGAGCGGCTCAGCCGAAGCCACGTCTCCTGCACGGCGTCGTCCGCTTCGGGCAGCGAGCCCAGCATGCGGAACGCGACCCCGCGCAGGTGCGCGCGGTTCGCCTCGAAGCGTTCGGCAAGCCAGTCGTGGTCGTGCATGGGATGGTTCATCGGAATTGGGGCTCGACCAGACTGACGGACGGACTCGTGGAATTGTGACAACCCCCAGCCGACCGTCGCGGTTGCCAGCCGCGCGGCGATCATGATAGTCTAGACCGATGACCTCCGCCGCCCGTCTCGAGGAATTCCGCCCCGCCCTCACCGGCCACTGCTACCGCATGCTCGGATCGGTGCTCGACGCCGAGGATGCGGTGCAGGAAGCGATGTTGCGTGCGTGGAAGGGCATCGACGGCTTCAAGGAAGAATCGTCGCTCAAGACGTGGCTGTACCGCATCGCGACGAACGTCTGTCTGGATACGCTGGCGTCCACGAACCGGCAGCGCATTCGTCCGCTGGAGCGGCCGGAATGGAAAGGCGAAGTGCGCGACGACATGATGCTGTCGCAACACCCGCGCGAAGATTTCGTGGAGCCGATTCCGGACGCCGCGGTCTTGCCGGCGCCTGAGACCTGCGATCCGGAGGAGCGCGCGATCCTGCGCGAGAGCGTCCGACTCGCGTTCGTCGCGGCCCTCCAGTATTTGCCGCCTCGCCAGCGCGCGGCGCTCCTGCTCACGCAGGTGCTCAACTGGTCCGCGGCGGAGGTCGCGCAGTGCCTCGAGATGACCGTGCCGGCGGTGAACAGCGCGCTCCAGCGCGCCCGCGCGACGCTCGACGCACGGAACCCGTCGGTGATGCCGCGCGAGCTCTCCGCGGAGCAGCAGCGGCTGGTCGCGCGCTACTGCGAGGCGTTCGAGAAGTATGATGTGGATGCGTTGACGAAGCTGCTGCACGAGGACGCGACCCTCTCGATGCCGCCCTACGCGCTCTGGCTGCAGGGGCACGAGGCGATTGCGAAATGGCTCCTCAGCTTCGGCATCGGCTGCAAGGGCTCGAAGCTCGTGGCCGTGGACGCGTGCGGCGGCACGCCGGCCTGGGCGCAGTACCGGGACGGCGGCGCAACGCCGTGGGCCGTGCTCATGCTCGAGATTCGCGGCGACAAGATCGCCGGAATGACGTCGTATCTGGACGTGGAGACGCTGTTCCCACGGTTCGGCCTGCCGATGACCCAGCCGAGCTAACCGATCTCGCGGCAACGTGTTACGGTCCCGTCGAAAATATTTTCGGCGGGACCGATGATTTTCGGAGGCGTGGCCGGTCTAAGCTCGTGAACTCCACCATCATTCGAGGATTCGAACCATGTCCGAGGTCACCCACGCCGCGCCTGGCCCCGCGCCGGTCATCACCAACGCCGGCAACAAGCCGCGCACGCCGCACAAGTTCTTCGTCAACGTTCCCGTGAACGACGTCCAGGCCACGATCAAGTTCTTCGAGGCGCTCGGCTTCAACTTCAGCCCGCAGTTCACCGACGGGACGGCGACGTGCATGCCGATCGGCGAGGATGCGTACTGCATGTTCCTCACGAAGGAGCGGTTCGCCGGATTCGCGAAGGCGCCGGTCGGCGATCCGAAGCAGGCGACGAGCCACCTGCTCACGTTCAGCGTGAACAGCCGCGACGAGGTGGACGCGACGGTGAAGAAGGCGATCGCCGCCGGCGGTTCCACCGGCGACGAGCCCGAGGATCACGGCTTCATGTACGACTGGAGCTTCCGCGACCTCGACGGTCACAGCTGGGGCGTGTTCTGGATGGACCCGAGCGCGATCCCGGCGGACGCCTGAGATGAAGCTCTACACGCAGCTCAACTTCGGCGGCAACTGCGAGGCGGCGTTCCGCTGCTACGAGCAGCACCTCGGCGGCACGCTGCAGATGATGATGCGGCAGAACGAGGCGCCCGGCGCGCCGCCGGACGCGAGCGACGCGGTCATCCACGCGCGCATGGAGATCGGCGATACGGTGCTGATCGGAAACGACGTGCCGCCGGCGCGCTTTCAGCCGATGCGCAGCGCGTACCTCTATCTCGCCGTGGATTCGGCGGAGGAGGCGGAGCGCGTGTACCGGGTGCTCTCCGACGGCGGCGACGTGTTCATGCCGCTCGAGGAGACGTTCTATGCCTCGCGCTTCGCGATGCTGCGGGATCGCTTCGGCGTGTCGTGGTCGATCATTCACGAGAAGCCGCGGGGCTGAGCGAAGGGGCGACCTGAAAAGCAGAACGGCGCCAGTCAAGAGACTGGCGCCGTTTTGCTTGTGATTGAGCTGTCGTGATTGCGGCAGGATCGGAGTGTCCCGCCAGCGTGTCGGATGCTCCGGTTCGCCTGGAACTCGGCAACAGAAATCGCCAATATCCGAAAGCACGGCGTTAGCTTCAGTGAGGCGGCAACGTGCTTCGGGGATCCGCTCTCGCTCACAATCTCCGACCCTGCGCATTCCGTGCGTGAGAGCAGGTTTCTACTGATCGGCGTCAGCCAGAACGGGATGCTGTTGGTCGTCGCTCACGTCGAGCGCGGCGCGACCATTCGGATCATCAGTGCTCGACCCGCCACCCGTCGGGAACGGACCGCATATGAAGAAGGCGAGTAGCCCGAAGCGCCGGCTGATCGGCGAAGAGATCCGTGCTGAATACGACTTCGACGGCGGTGTTCGCGGCAAGTACGCCGAGGCATTCGCGGGGGGCACCAATCTGGTGGTCCTGGCGCCGGATGTCGCCGCGGAGTTCAGAACTTCGGCCGCGGTCAACAAAGCCCTTCGTGCGGTGATCAAGTCCCGCAAGCGGCGCCGGACCGCGTAGCAGCGGGGTCGAAAAACTCAGAACGGCGCCAGTCCGTCGACTGGCGCCGTTCTGCATTCATCCCCGCGAGCGATCAGCTCACATCGCCTTCGCCAGATCGCCGATCGACTGCTCGAGCCACTGCACGCGCTGCGGATCGCTCGAACCGCTCCGGTACCCGGCGACGGTCTTCGCGAGCGCCTCGAGCGCGTTCGCCCGCGCCGAGCCGCTCATGCCCTCGGCGCTCTCGAGTCCCTTGCGCACGGTCGCGATCTGATCGGCGGAGAGTCCGTGCCAGCGCTCGAGCTGATCGGTGTACGCGCCGGAGAGCGCGAACGATGCCGGCCAGACGAACCTGGGCTGGTCCTGAACGTTCTCGAAGTCGAACTTCACCGTCTTCGCGGCGTCGATCTCGTTCTGCGAGATCGCGGCGCTCGGCGTCAGGTCGAACACGTCGAGACCGCGCTCGATCTCCGAGCCGTAGATGTGGCCGTTGTACCAGTACACCGACCAGAAGCCGCCGCTCATCAGGCGTCCATCGGCGTTCGGCCCGCGATCGAAGAAGCCGATCTCGTGCGGGTGCCGGGGATCCGTCCACTCGAACAGCGACAGGCCGCCCTGGTACCACGCCTGCACCATGATCGTCCGGCCGGGGATCGGAATCAGCGAGCCGTTGTGGGCCACGCAGTTCTCCCACTGCGTCTGCGGCGCCGGCAGCTTGTAATAACTCTGGAATACCATTTTACCATTTTCAATCTTGAAAATGGCGTCGGCGCCCCAGTCCTTGGGATCCTGCGCGCGGCAGTACGGCGCGCCGCCACCGCCCCACTCGTCGGAGAACAGCACCATCGAGCCGTCGTTGCTGAACGTGGCCGAGTGCCAGAACGAGAAGTTCGAGTCGGCGACCGCGGCGATCCGCTTCGGGTTGGGCGTGTCGTGGATGTCGAGCAGCAGGCCCATGCCGGCGCAGGCGCCGCCGGCCAGCCCAACGGCCGGATACACGGTGATGTCGTGGCACTGCGTCAGCGTCCGCGGCGCGAACGGCGAGGCGACGCCGTACTCCTTGGCGAGCGCGTTCACCTTGGCCTTGTACGAATCGGAATCCTTCGCGGTCCCTTGCTGCTCGATCGTGCCGAGCGCCTCGACGGCGTGCTGGAAGTTCACGCGCGCCGAATCTTCCTTGGTCACCGGCGGGCCGCCGCGGCCACGGCCGGCGAAGAACGCGCCGCGCCCGCGAGCCATCTCTCCACAGTTCACCGACGGTCCGCCGCGGCCGCCCCGCCCGCCCGTCGTGACGCCGTACTGCTGCGCGAGCCGCTCGATGGATGTGGTGCACTGCGCCGAATCGGACGCGCTCGCGTTGGCCGGCAGCTTGGGCAGCGCGGCGACCGCTTCATTGAACTGCTCGCGGGCGCGATTCGCCGCCGTGTCCGCCGGCGATGCACCGTGGCTCTGGCCATAGAGCAGCGCCTGTCCGGTCGTGGGATCCTGGAAGATCGCCGGCGACGTCACCACCGCCGCCTGCTCGGGGTGCGCGAGCGGGATCTTGATCACTTCGATGCGGAAATTCGAGTTGTTCGGGTCCCAGGGGTTGTCGTTGCACCGCGCCAGCTCTTCCGACGGACGGATCGCCGACGTTCCGGAGATGTAGACGTAGATGTTGTTCGGATCGCGCGGATCGTGCACCACGGTGTGCGTGTGCGAGCCGCGGCACGTCTGCACGTTCGCGATGTACTTCGGGTGATCGATGTCGCTGATGTCGAAGATGCGGAGGCCGCGGATGCGCTCCGCACTCACCGGAGCGCGCGGCGCCTGCGTGCCGCAGTCGAGGCGCGCCGTGGGCGCTTCGGCGGATACGAAGAGCAGATTCTTCCACACCGACACGTCGCTCTGCGACGCGGGGCAGATCTGCTTGTCGCGGAGCCGCGGATGCGCCGGATCGGACACGTCCCAGATCTGAAATCCGTTGTAGTTGCCCTGGATGACGTTGTCGCCGTAGAACGCGAGGTCCGAGTTGGTCACGCCGACGAAGCCTTCGGGCGGCGGCGTGTGCGAGACCTTCGTGAGATTCCAGATCGCCTCGCCGGCGTCCTGGAGTCCCGCCTTGAGGCCGACACGCGGATCCGGCGAGGGCGCCGTGACAAGCGGCGCCGACATGTCGACGCCCTGCTGCACGGGGCCGATCGACATCGAGCTGCTCTGGCTGCCGCGCGCGCACGCCGCCACGCACAACGACGCGGCGAGCAGGCCGGCGGTGGAACGGATTGAAGTTCTACTCATGGTGTGTTCCCGGTCGGGGGAGGGTGGTGTCATTCCGAGCAAGCGAGCGAAGCGCGCGCGTCGAGAAATCTGGGCGCGTTGCACCACGAGCCCGGATCCCTCGACTGCGCCGCTGCGCGGCTCGCTCGGAATGACGGACTACTTCTGCGGCAACGCCGCCAGCATCTGCTCCATGCGGTCGATCTCCGTGCTCTGATCGACCTGTACGTCATTCGCAAACTTGAATACGATCTCGTCCTGCCCGGCGCCGGGCGTGTTGAACAGCGTCGTCACCATCTGGATCGCGCCCTTGTGGTGCTGGATCATGTCGGTGAGGAACAGCCGATCGAAGTCCACGCCGCGCGCCGAATCGAGCTGCGCCATCTGCGCCTCGGTGAGCATGCCCGGCATCATCATGTACTGCGCCATGCCGCCCATGCTCATCTTCATGCCGCGGGGGTCCGGTTCCGGCACCGCCTGATTCCGCTCCCGGAGCCACTGGCTCATCAGCCCGATCTCCGCGGTCTGGCCGAGCGCGATGCGGCCGCAGAACACGGCGAGCGATTTGTTCGCGCCGTGCGACTCGCACCAGCCGGCCATCTTCACCGCCTGCGCGTGATGGCCGATCATGCCGGACATGAACTCGATGTCGGCGGCCGTGTAGGGACGGCGGATGCTGTCGATGCGTGCCTGCTCGATGCCGCTCTGCAGCGCGCCGTTCTGCTGCGCCGCGGCGGCCCGCGACAACGCGATCACGGAGAGCAGCGCGAGCGCCGCCGCGACGTGACGGGACGAATGGACCATGGTCGGCTCCCGGATGGGCAGGAGGTCAGGCGCCGAAATTATCCTCACCCGGGCGTGAGAGATAGCCCCAGGTCGATCCAGTGACTCCCATTCGTGTACAACCCCGTGAACCGCCGGGACGGCTCGCTCTGCCCCCCAGCAGCCTCATGAGCTCCTGGGCCTCCGTGGCGCGCGCGGTGCACCCGCCACGCCCCGCCGCACCGAACTTTATAAAACGCTAATTAGCGTACTTGGGCCAGCGGCCGCGCCAGCGCACCAGCAGCCAGACCTGCCGCACGCCCACGACGCCGTGGCCGCGCCGCAGCTCGAACCGCTCGATCGGCTGGGCGGTGTAGAAGAACGGCAGCAGCAGCTGGATCGCCTGCGGGAGCTCGGGCGCGTCGTCGACGACGAGCAGGAGGTTGTCGTCCGGCCGCGCCCGGTCGGGGAACTTCGGCCACAGATCGTACTGGTTGTGGCGCCCCGACAGGTTGGTCGCGAACGTCGGACGATGGAGCGGATCATTGAACGCGAGCTCCGACGCTTCCTGGTACCGGTCGCCGCCGAGCCAGGTCACCGCCTGCGATTGCGCACTCACCCGCTGCGCGATGCCCGACACGCGCAGCGTCAAGTCGCGCCACCCGAACGCGCGCGCGACCGGATCGCGCGGCGGCTTGACCGGGAGAATCGGCACGACCCCTTGAACGTAGATGACCACCGACATGATCGCGGCGAGAACCACGCCGCCGGTGAACCACCGCTCGCCCCTCCGCCCGAAGCGCGTCGCGCCGAGCAGCGCGATCGCCGGAATGTACGCGGGCGACGGCCAGTTCGGCTCCACCCGCTGCCGGATCCCGCTGTAGATGAAGAACGCGAACGTGAGTGCGGCGACCATCGCCAGCGTGAACTCGGCCCCCGACGCGCGACGAAAGAAGCCGCGCACGGTCGCGATCACGAGCAGCACGAACAGGATCGGCGACGCGAGCCCCGCCTGGCCGCCGAAGAAGTCGCCCTCGTGCTTGATCGCCGCGACGATCGCCGAACCCTTGGGCGCGCTCAGCCCATGATGAATCTGAAACAGGAACGAGATCCAGCCGTGCTGCGCGTTCCACAGCAGCACGGGTAGGAAGACGAGCGCCGCGATGATGCACGCGACGTACGGGCCCGGCTCCCTCAACCGCGCGCGCAGGTCGCGCCGCGCGAGCACCGCGATCGCCACCGCCACCGGGACGAAGATCGACGTGTACTTGGAACAGAACGCCAGACCGAGCGCGAAACCGGCGAACGTCCACCAGCCGAGCGACGCACGCGAGCGGGGCGGCGACTGCAGCGCGCGCACGACGCCGTAGAGTGCGACCGCTTCGGCGGCGAGCACGGGCGAGTCCGGCGTGGCGAGGAGCAGGCCCGCCGCGGCGAGCGGCAGCACCGTCATCACGATGGCGGCCTGCAGCGCCGCGCGGTTGCCGGCCAGCCGCCGAGCGATGGCGATCGTCGCCAGCGCGGCGATCCAGCCGGCGAGCACCGGCCCGAGTCGGATCGACGCCGGCGTCGCGCTCGCGCCGAAGGGTGCGAGCACCGCGTCGCCGAAGCGAATGAGCAGCGCGATGCCCGGCGGATGATCGAAGTAGCCGGCCGCGAGATGGCGCGACCAGTCCCAATAGTACGTCTCGTCCGGAAACGCGGGCATCAGCGCGGCGAAGATCATCCGCAGTGCAGCGGCCGCGGTGACGATCAGTACCGCGAGCGGCCACCGTTGGTCGCGCTCGGGCGCGGTGGGCTCGGTCACGCTGACGCGACGCGTCGTTCGCGGTACGAGCGGAGGCCGCGCACCACGATCACGAGCAGCCACGTCCAGATGAGCCACATCACGCGCTCGTCGGGCGAGAGCGTGGTGAACATGCGCCACACGATCACCGGCCCGGCGAAGGCGAGCGCGATCGGGTTGGTGCCGTTCGCGACACGCCGCTCGACAGTGCGCGTCGACTCGCGGCGGCCCACGCGCAACACGTCCTCGACGTACCGCATGAGGGAGTCCGTCGCCATGCCGCGCCAGTCCGGAATGCGGAGCAGCGTCCACCCCGGCGCGGCACGACCATAGCCGTGATTGTCGGATCCGGTCACGAGTGCGAGGTTGAGACTGTCCGCCAGGTGCACGATGCGCGCGTGGTCGCGCCGGCTCTGCGTCAGTCCGCGCGGCGAGCCGTCGACGATCTCGATCGCGTCGACGCCCGGAACGCCGACGCGCGTCGCCGCCGGCACCTTGTTCAGATTCCCCGGCACGGTCTCGATCACCACTGGCGTGGTCGCGGGGATCAGGCTCGCCAGCGCGAGCGCCTGCTCGTCGACGTCCTTGAGATTCGGCGTGGTGAGCCCGTTGTAGCGACGGCCGGCGTCGAGCACGTTCACGTGCTCACCCTGATAGATGGCCTCGATGCCCTGCATGAGCATCGTGCCCTCGCCGGCCTGCCCGGGATTCGCCGCGATGCCGCGCTCCGCGCCCTCGTACGTCGCATGATCCGTGATGTACGCGACGTCGTACCCCGCGCTGCGGTGCCATTCGCGCACCTTGTCTTCCGTCCACCCCGAGCGCCCGTCGTGCGAGTACTGCGTGTGCGAGTGGAAGTCGGCGATGAGCACCGTGGGGTCCGACGCGACGAGCGCCGCCATCGGCCGCGGCACGAGCGCCATGACCGCATACACGAGCACGATGCACGCGAGGAAGACGACGGCGAACAGCGACTCGCGGCCCACCGTGCTCCGGCCGCGGCGCCCGCGCCAGACGCGCACGACTATATAGATGGCGATCGCCCAGAGCAGCAGCGCGACGTGCTGCCCGATCGTGAGCAGGGTGAGCGTGTCGAGCACGTTCGAGATCGGCGCGATCGAGAGATAGCCGGCCGAGAGCTCGAGACTCGCTTCGCCCACGGACTCGAACGTCGCCGCGTCGCGAACGGGAGCCACGGCGAACGCCGCCGTGATGAGCACGGCGAGCGAGATGCCGATCGCCAGCCAGGGGATCCCGCGACGGTACCACGGACCGATGACCGCCGAGGCGGGAGGCGCGTGCTTGGCAGAAGAGTGGTGTCGAGGCAACGCGGTATACTTTGAGCGTGGGGTGACGACAAACTGACGACCGAGCTCGCTTCTCACAATGCCCAACCGCCTCGCGCACGAAACCAGTCCGTATCTGCTGCAGCATGCGAACAATCCGGTGGACTGGTATCCGTGGGGCGCGGAAGCGCTCGAGCGCGCCAGCCGCGAGAACAAGCCGATCCTCCTGAGCATCGGCTACGCGGCGTGTCACTGGTGCCACGTGATGGAGCACGAGTCGTTCGAGGATCCGGCGACCGCCGCGCTCATGAACGACCGGTTCGTGAACATCAAGGTGGATCGCGAGGAACGGCCGGACCTCGACGCGATCTACATGCAGGCCGTACAGGCGATGACCGGCCACGGCGGCTGGCCGATGACCGTGTTCCTCACGCCCGACGGCGTCCCGTTCTACGGCGGCACGTACTTCCCCAAGGACGAAGGGCGCGGGATGCCGTCGTTCACGCGCATGCTCCAGGCGATCTCGAACGCGTATCACGCGAAGCAGGAGGACGTCGCGCGCACCGCCGCCTCGATTCGCGAGATGTACGCGGCGTCCGTGGAAGAGACACGGAGCAGCGGCCCGCTCACCTCGCAGCTGCTCGACCACGCGTACGCATCGCTCGCCCGCCAGCATGACCCGGAGCATGGTGGCCTGGCCGGCGCACCGAAGTTCCCGCAGGCGATGGCGCTCGAGTTCGTGCTCGAGCACTGGGCCCGCACCAGGATCGAGCAGGCGCTCGAGATCGTGAGGCACTCGTTCGTCGCGATGGCGCGCGGCGGAATCTACGACCAGATCGGCGGCGGGTTCGCGCGCTATTCGGTCGACGAGCGCTGGCTCGTCCCGCACTTCGAGAAGATGCTCTACGACAACGCGCTGCTCATCCGACTCGGCACGCATGTCTGGCAGGCGACCGGTGACGCGGAGATCCGTCGCGTGGTCGAGGAAACGATCGAGTGGGCCGCGCGCGAGATGCGATCGCCGGAGGGCGGATTCTACTCGTCGCTCGACGCCGACAGCGAAGGCCACGAAGGCAAGTTCTACGTCTGGAGCGCCGACGAGCTCGACGCCGTGCTCGGCGACGACGCGCCGGTCATGCGCGCGCTCTGGGGCGTGATGCCGGACGGCAATTTCGAGGGCGCGAACATCCTCTCGGCGGCCGGCGACCGGCGCACCCTCGCGCGGCAGTTCTCGCTCACCGAGTCACAGCTCGACGACGTCGTCGCGCGCGCGAAGGCGAGGCTGTACGAGACGCGCGCGCAGCGCGTGTGGCCCGGCCGGGACGACAAGATCCTCGCGTCCTGGAATGGACTCATGGTGCGCGGCATCGCCGAGGCGGCGCGTGCATTCGGGAACGAGCGCTACCGGCAGCTCGCGCTCGACGGCGCATCCTTTCTCTTCGAGCGCATGGTCCACGACGGGCGCGTGCTCCGGTCGTTCAAGCACGACGCGGCGCGGATCGCCGGGTTTCTCGAGGACCACGCGTCGCTCGGACTGGCCGCGCTGGCGGCCTACGAGCTGACCTTCGACACCGCGTGGCTCGACCGCGCGCGCGCGATGAGCGATGCGACCGTCCGCTGGTTCTGGGACGACGCGACGGGAGCGTTCTACGACACCGCGTCGGATCACGAGCGGCTCGTCACGCGGCCGCGCGAGGTGACGGACAATGCCACGCCGTCGGGCACGTCGCTCGCCGTCGAGCTGCTGCTGCGCATCGCCGAGCTGTATCAGGACGTGGATGCCCGCCGCCGGGCGAACTACGTGCTCGAGACGCTCGCGCCGGCGATGGCGCGGTACCCCACGGCCTTCGGGCACACGCTGAGCTGCGCCGACATGGCGGTCAACGGCGCGGTCGAGATCGCCGTCGTCGGCGCGCCGGAGGATCGAAAGTTTCATAATATGCAAACAGTGATTGGCGCCCGATTCCTGCCCGCGCTGGTGCTCGCGGGCGGCCGTCCCAACACGGACGTGCCCTTCCTCGCCGACCGCGACATGCGCGACGGACGCGTGACGGCGTACGTCTGCCGCAATTACGCCTGCGACGAGCCCGCGACCACACCGGCCGCCCTCGACGAGCAGCTCAGCCGGCTCTAATCGGCGACGGCGGGCAGGTACACGAGGAACGTGCTCCCCGCCCCGGGCGCGCTCTCGACGTCCACGAGGCCGCCGGACTGCTTCACGATGCCATAGACCGTCGATAGCCCGAGCCCCGTGCCCCGGCCCGGCTCCTTCGTCGTGAAGAACGGCTCGAAGATCCGCGAGATCGTGACCTCGTCCATGCCGATCCCCGTATCACTCACGCGAATCAGCGCGTACTGCCCGGGCGTGACGTCCGGATCGCGCCGCGCGACCTCCGGCCCGAGCTCCGCAGCGCCGGTCTCGATCGTCAGCACGCCGCCGTCCGGCATCGCGTCCGCGGCGTTGATCGCGAGATTCATCACCACCTGCTCGAGCTGCCCGGGATCGACGCGCACGAGCGGCACATCCGGCGCGAGCTGATTGCGAATCTCGACGTGGTTCACCACGACCCGCCGCGTGAGCGTCTCGAGGCCCCGCAGCACGTCGTTCGGATTCACGACGCGCGGCCGCAACTCCTGGCCGCGGCTGAACGCGAGCAGCTGGCGCGTGAGCTTCGCCGCGCGGGCCGTGGCGCCGCGGATCTCGGCGACCGCTTCGCGCGCGTCCGGCTCGTCCGGATCCGTCATCAGCAGCTCGGCGTAGCTGCTGATCACCGTGAGGAGATTGTTGAAGTCGTGCGCCACGCCGCCGGCGAGCCGGCCCACGGCTTCCATCTTCTGCGCCTGACGAAACTGTGCCTCCAGCCGCCGCCATTCGGTCACGTCCGCGGCCACGGCGCCGATCGCGAACAGCTCCCCCTCACGCGTGGCGATCGGGTAGAAGCTCGAGATGAGGTGGCGCGTCTCGGCGCGATTGGCCGTCACGCGATCGAGCTCCGCGCCGACCACGGGGACGCCCGTTTCGAGCACCTGCCGGAGCAACGGCTCGACTTCGTCGGCCGCGATCGGATCGATCTCGCGCAGCGTGGTGCCGATGTAGTCCTCGGGCGCGATGCCGTGGAGGCGCGAGAGCCGCTCGTTGGCCCGCAGGAATCGCAGATCGCGATCGAAGAACGCGAAGCCCACGGGCGCGTTCTGCAACGCGGTGTCGAGCAGGCTCGCGAGCTGCGCTTTCTGGTGCGCATGCAGGCGCGCCTCGCGCGTCTGCGACTCGAGCCGCGCCTGCTGGTCCTCGATCGCGTGCGCCTGTCCGACGATGCGCTGCGTGAACGCCTGCAGCGCGACCAGCACGAGGAGCACCTCGATGCACACGAGGACGATCGCGATCGTGGGCGCGCTGAGCGCCACCGTGATGGCGATCGCCATCAGCGCGGCGGCGCTCGTCCACGCGTACCGCCGAAGCTCCCGCGCCACCCGGCGCGCCGCTGCCGCTGGCGCGCCCCTCGTCCCGTTCGGCTGAGCCATTGAGCGGAGTGTAATGCGCGTTTCGCGCCGCTGGCTAGCCGCGGAAGATAAACGTATGTCTCGGAACTGAGATTAGAGCGTTCTAATGTTCCTACGGATGAGCCCAGTGCGGCGCAGTCGTCCAGTGCGACGGATCGAATAGCGTCGGCGACAGCCCGACATTCGCGCGCACGTTGGAGTATTCCTCCAGCACGCGGCGCTTGCCGTTCACGAGCTGCTCCACCTGCTGGGCGATCCATCCACCGCCGGCGGGCTCGAAGCGATCCAACTGATAGTCCCCTCGGCCCTGCCGATTGTGCTCGATCAGCCGCACGAGCACGAGCCGCTCGCGGTCGACCCAGAACTGCTTGCTCGTCGTGTCGCCCGCGAGCGCACCGACCACGTACACGGGCCGGCCGTGCCAGGTCGTCTCGTGCACGCGCGCGAGATCGAAGCCGAGCCGCCGAAGCTGCGCTTCCGTGCGCGCCGGCGGTTGCGCGTACGCGTCGAACGCGAGCACGAGCAGCTCGTTGGTGCCGGTGTCTGCCTTCACCAGCCGGCCGCTGGCGAACGTGAAGACGCTGTCGCGGGCGAAGAGAATGCCGCTGCCTTGCGACGGGTTGCCGATGTCGATCCGCAGCTCGCCGGGCGGACGCGCCGCCTCGTACCAGGTCTGCACGCTCTGCGTGCCGCTCGGCAGCGTGATCGTGGTGCGCTGCGTGAACGTGACCGTGTGGAACCAGTCGTCGGCGTAGCGCGCGCGCATCTCTCGCACGAGCGCGGTGCCGCTCGCGATCGCCGTGCGCGCGGGCGCGGC
>DASZUN010000123.1:0-34408 GCA_035547615.1 Gemmatimonadaceae bacterium
CGATCATCGCGATCGTGAACGTCTTCACGCCTCCCGCCTGCGCCGCCTGGCCCGAGTCACCGCCCGCGGGCGTCGATCCGCCGCACGCGCTCAGCAGGCCGCCGAGCATCAGGATCCCCGCCATTCCACCAAAGCGCTTCATATGGCCCTCGGCCGATTGCATTGTTGGTGATCGTGGTCGCCGCCAAGAATGTTTCTCGGCGTCGGAGCCCACAAGACTCTTCCGAGCGATACGCCCGATTCGTAAGCTCATCCCGTCACATCCCGAGTGAGTCCCATGCGCGTCCAACTCGAATCCAACGCCGGCGGCAAGCTCACGGCCAAGCGCGCGGAACGCGCAGCTCGCCAGGCGAGCCACACGACGCCGGTCGAGCGTGTCACCCTCGGCCTGCTGGTCGGAAATCGTGGGTTTTTTCCCGGTCATCTCGCGCGCACCGGACGCGACGACATGCTGCGCGTGTTCGCCGACGAAGGCATCGACGCGATCGCGCTCGGTCCGGACGATTCGTCGTACGGCGCAGTCGAGAGCCGTGACGAAGCGAAAGCGTGTGCCGCGCTCTTCCGCCAGCATGCTGACAAGATCGCCGGCGTCGTCGTGACGCTGCCGAACTTCGGCGACGAGCGCGCGGTCGCCGAGACGCTGCGGATGGCGGGGCTCAACGTGCCCGTGCTCATTCACGCCGCGGCCGATGACCCGTCGAAGATGGGCATCGATTCCCGCCGCGACGCGTTCTGCGGCAAGATGTCCGTGTGCAACGTGCTCACGCAGTACGGCATTCCATATTCGCTCACGACGCTGCACACGCAGCAGCCGGACTCCCAAAGCTATAGGAGTGATCTCCGAAACTTCGTGGCGACGTGCCGCGTGGCGCGCGGGCTCAAGACCGCGCGCATCGGCGCGATCGGCGCGCGGCCGGCGGCGTTCAAGACGGTCCGCTACAGCGAGAAGATCCTCGAGGCCACCGGCATCGCCGTCGAGCCGATCGATCTCTCCGAGATCCTCGGCCGCGTCAATCGCCTCGCCGACAACGACGCGAACGTCGAGCACAAGCTCGACGAGATGCAGGAATACGTCGAGACCGAAGGCATTCCGCGCGACGCATTGATCAAGATGGCGAAGCTCGGTTTCGTGATCGAT
Organism: Gemmatimonadaceae bacterium; assembly: GCA_035547615.1. GTDB lineage: Bacteria > Gemmatimonadota > Gemmatimonadetes > Gemmatimonadales > Gemmatimonadaceae > JAQBQB01. The sequence continues at coordinate 1,139 of DASZUN010000123.1, forward strand.
CAATGGATGAAAGAGGCCGACGTCACCGTGAGCGCCGTCCAGTGCTGGACGTCGCTCGAGGAGTTCTTCGGCGTCGTGCCGTGCACGCTCATGAGCATGATGAGCAACGCGAACATGCCGAGCGCGTGCGAGGTGGACGTCTGCGGCACGATCAGCATGTACGCGCTCACGCTCGCCTCACAGAGCCCGAGCGCGCTGCTCGACTGGAACAACAACTACGGCGAGGATCCGAACAAGGCGGTCTGCTTCCACTGCAGCAACCTGCCCAAGGCGTTCTTCGATCAGGCGAAGATGGATTACCAGGCGATCATCGCCGGCACGGTCGGCCGCGAGAACACCTACGGGACTGTGACGGGAAAGGTGCGGCCGAGCCCGATGAGCTTCGCGCGCTTCTCGACCGACGATCGTACGGGGAAGATGCGCGGCTACGTCGGCGAGGGACGGTTCACCGACGATCCGCTGACGACCTTCGGCGGCGCCGGCGTAGTCGAGATCCCCAAGCTGCAGGAGCTGCTGCGCCACATCTGCGCGAAAGGATTCGAGCACCACGTCGCCGGCACGATGGCCAACGTCGCCGATGCGGTGCACGAGGCGACCACGCGCTACCTCGGCTGGGACGTTCTGCGGCACGCATAGACCGATGCCCGTCGCCGCCGGTGTGGACTTCGGCACGCAGAGCGTGCGCGTCGCGATCGTCGACAGTGAACGCGGAACCCTCGGCGCGGGCGTGGCCGAGTATCCCGTGCTGCGCGACCGGCGCGATCCGGACTTCGCGATGCAGTCGCACGTCGCGCACATGGAGGCGCTGGTCGCGGCAACGCACCTCGCGTTGCGCGATGCAAACGTCGACGGCCGCGACGTGGTCTCGATCGCGCTCGACACGACCGGTTCTACCGTAATTCCGGTCGACGACAAGCTCGAGCCGCTCGACGATTACTACCTGTGGGCCGACCATCGCGCGCATGGCGAGGCGGCCGCGATTACGGAGGCGGCGCGTCAGCAGAAGCTCCGATGGATCGACTACTGCGGCGGCGTCTATTCGTCCGAGTGGGGCTGGGCGAAGCTGCTGCACTGGCTGCGCACCAATCCCGAGAAGCGCGGGCGATTCGCGACGGCGCTCGAGCACTGCGACATGGTCGCGGCGGTACTCTGCGGGATCGACGATCCCGCGCGTGTTCCGCGCTCCGCGTGTGCGATGGGCCACAAGTGGATGTGGAGCCCGGCGCTCGGCGGTTATCCGCCGGATGAGTTCTTTGGCGGTGTGGACACGCTGCTTGCCGGCGCGGGCGAGAAGCTGCCAGGCCGGTACGCGACCTCACGTGCGATCGCCGGCACGCTCTGCGCGACTTGGGCGGACCGCCTGGGTCTGCGTGAAGGGATTCCCATTCCCGTCGGCGCGTTCGATGCGCACTGGGATGCCATCGGCGCTGGCGTGACCGAAGGGGACGTCGTGAACGTCGTGGGCACGAGCACGTGTATCATCGCGATCGCGAAGGACGCCGAGTGCGTGCCCGGTGTGTGCGGCGTCGTGCCCGGATCGGTGCATCCTGATTACGTCGGCGTCGAAGCCGGCCTGTCGGCTGTCGGTGACATCTTCGAGGCGATCGCTCGCCGGGCCAATAGCACTGTCGCGGATTTGTCACGGGGACTCGAGGATTACCGCGCGGGGCAGACCGGACTGATGCGCCTGACCTGGGACAACGGCGATCGCACCGTGCTCGTGAACCCGAACCTCGGCGGCGTGACGCTCGGCTGGAATCTGAATCACGACGCGAAGGACGACCTCTTCGCCGCGATCGAGGGCACGGCATTCCACACGCGCATCGTGCTCGAGCGCATGGCCGAGCGTGGTGTGCCGATCCGGCGCGTGATCAACGCCGGCGGCATTCCGCAGAAGAACGAGGTGTTGAACCGGGTCTACGCGAACGTGCTCGGGAAGCCAGTGATGGTGCCCGAGAAGCCGATCACGAGTCTCGGTTCATCGATCATGGCGTTCGTGGCGGCGGGCGTGTTCCCGACGATTGAAGACGGGCAGCGTGCGCTCTGCCCGCCGTTCCGCGTGATCGAGCCCGATGCCGAGCAACACGACGTGTACGAGCGGCTGTACCCGATGTACAAATCGCTTTACTTCGCGATGGGAGATCCGAGCTCGGAGCCGGCGCAGGTCGGGATGATTCTTCCGGAACTGCGCCGCATCGCCGCCGAGGTGCGCACATGAGAAAGCACGCTATTCTGAGCGCCCATTCTGTTGCGCCCAGCACTCAGCATGTCATTCCGAGCGCAGCGAGGAATCTCGCGTCCGCAATCGTGATCTGTACCCTGGCGCTCGGAGCCTCCTGCGCCCACCCACACCCCGTCCCCGCCGCGGAGCAGCCCGCCTACCTCTTCTCCTACTTCACGCGCAACGGCGACGACGGCGTCCACCTCGCCTACAGCCGCGACGGCATCACCTGGCTTCCGCTGAACGGCGGCCGCTCCGTGATCAGACCGGCGATCACCGGTGCGGGCATCGGTTGGCAGGAATGGAACACGACCGCGGCATTGATGCGCGATCCGAGCATCCTGCGCGGACCCGACGGGGTGTTTCATCTCGTCTGGACCGTCGCCTGGACCGATCACTCGATAGGGGTCGCGCACTCGCGCGATCTCATCCACTGGTCCGAGCAGCAGCGCGTGCCCGTCATGGCGAACGAGCCGACCGCGCTCAACGCCTGGGCGCCGGATCTGTTTTACGACGATGCAACCGGCGAGTACGTGATCGTCTTCGCGTCGGCGATTCCGGGCCGCTTTCCCGCAACCGATTCGCTCGCGCAGAAGACGTCGCGTGGACGCGCGGATCACCGGCTGTACTACGTGACGACGAAGGACTTCAAGACGTACTCGCCGACCAAGCTGCTCTACGACGGCGGCTTCTGCGCGATCGACGGCACGATCACCAAAGCCGGCGACACGTACTATCTCGTGATGAAGGACGAGACGTTCTACCCGCCGGCGCGGAACATTCGCGTCGCCGCGAGCAAGCACGCGACCGGACCGTATGGACCGGCCTCTCCGGCGATCACGGGCAAGGACACCGAAGGTCCCTCCGTGCTGCACACCGGCGGCTATTGGTATGTTTACTACGATCAGTACACGCGCGGCCGCTACGGCGCCGTGCGCACGAAGGACTTCGTGCACTGGGAGCCGTTCACCGATTCACTGCACGCGCCGCGGGGCATTCGCCACGGCTCGGCGTTCCTCGCGCCGGAATCGGTTCTCCAGGGATTGCTCGCCCTCGACTCCACGTCCCGCTGAGTCGACCAATGAGCTTCGCGAATGTTGGTTGACGGATGACTTGTCACCCCGAGGGAGCACCGCGACCGAGGGATCTTCTCCCCCCATCCAAGTCTCGACTGGGACACGAGATTCCTCGCCGCGCTCGGAATGGCAGGCGTGCAACGTCAGTTCGGTAAATCTCATTAGAATCACGGAATGATCCTACCACACATGCGATTCTCATTGGCTGCTCTCTCGGCGACGGCGCTCTGCGTACTCGGCGCGTCCGCTTCCGCACAGTCTCGCCCCGTTCCGCCGCTCGATCCCCAAGCGGGGCAGGCCTCGCGGCCGGAACCAGGTCCTGTGTACGAGATCCCCGGATTCACGCGCGCCGTGGAGCGTGGAACGCGAACGCGCACCGGCGAGCCTGGGCCCAACTACTGGGTGCAGCACGCGCGGTACGCGATCGATGCGCGGCTCGAGCCGTCGACGAACCGCATGTCGGGACGAGAGCACGTCGTTTACCTCAACAACTCGCCGGACACGCTGAAGCGCCTCGCGGTCTACCTGCGCCAGAACGCGTTCGCGGCGGGCAGTCCGCGCAATCAGCAGGCGCCGATCACCGGCGGCGTGACGCTCAGCCGAGTCGTCGTGAACGGCACGCTGATGCACGCCAAGGCGAGTGCAACGGCGATCCCGATCACCGACGTCGCCAAGAAGGGTCCGCCGCCTGCCGACGGCTACAGCATCGACGGCACCGTGATGTGGATTCCACTCGAGCGTGCGCTCCTGCCGCACGACAGCACGACGATGGACTTCTCCTGGTCGTACGTCCCGCCGCCGTCCCCGTCGGACGGTCGCGAGGGACGTGAGGACCATCTCTACTTCATGGGATACTGGTATCCCCAGGTTGCGGTGTACGACGACGTGAACGGCTGGGTCGCCGATCCGTATCTGCTCGAGGCCGAGTTCTACATGGATCCCGCCGACTACGACGTGCGCGTGACGGTGCCGCACGGGTGGGTGGTGGGTGCCACCGGCGTCCTGCAGAACGCGACGGAGATCCTGAGCGCGGGGGCCCGGGCGAAGCTCGCCGACGCGCGCCGAACCGGCAGCGTGCAGCACATCGTCGACCCAGGCCGCAGCGCGGCGTCGGCGTTCGTGGGACACGGCGCGACAGCGACATGGCACTTCCTCGCACCGAACGTCAGAGACTTCTCATGGGGTACGAGTGATCGCTACGTCTGGGACGCGACCCGCGCGTTCGTGAACGGCTCGGCCGACACGGTGAACATCTACAGCTTCTATCGCCGGACGCCGGCCGCGGCCGCGTGGGCGCTCGGCGGAGCGCGGTTCACGCGTGATGCGATCGAGCAGCTCTCGAAGTACCTGTGGGCGTATCCATGGCCGACCATGACGTCGATGGAGGGCGTGCTCGACAGCGGCGGCATGGAATACCCGATGATGACGCTCATGCAGCCGTGGGCCGACACGCTGTCGCTCGCGGGCGATCTGATGCACGAGACGGGACACATGTGGTTCCCGATGCAGGTTGGCTCGAGCGAGACGCGCTACCCATGGATGGATGAAGGCTTCACGCAGTTCGACGTCGCGCAGGGGATGCGCGCGCTCTACGGAGAACCGCGCACCGGTGGACGCCCGGGCGACTCCGAGCCGGGGCAGCGCGCGCTGTATCTCCAGCAGGCGCGATCGGGGCACGACATGCAGCTCATGCTGCCGGGGGATCAGTATCCACAGGACCTGTACTTCATCATGTACTATGACAAGACCGCGCAGGTTCTCGCGGCGCTTCGGGGCGTGATCGGCGACAGCACGTTCCACCGCGCGTTCCGCGAGTACGGGCAGCGGTGGCTTGGCAAGCATCCGTATCCGTATGATTTCTTCAATACCATTTCGAGCATTGCCGGTCGTGATCTCTCCTGGTTCTGGGGGACGTGGTTCTATCATGGCTGGCCGCTCGATCAGGCGATCGCCGGGGTGAACACGTCTGGCGATTCGACCGCGATCGCGATCGAGGACCGCGGCCTCGCGCCGATGCCCGTGCGGTTGAAGGTCACTCGCGCGAACGGCGCGTCCGAGTATGTCGATGTTCCAGTCGACGTCTGGCTCCGCGGTGCGCGCCGCACGGTCGTCACCGTCGCCTCGTCGCCTGCCATCACCGAGGTCCAGATCGACCCGGACGGTCTCTACCCGGACGTGAACCGCGATAATCAGGTGTGGAGGAAACCCTAGCCGCGGGCATCCCGAGCCGCGCTTTGAGCTGTCATCCCGAGCGAAGTCGAGGGATCTGGCCTCGTGGCGCGATTTGCCTGGTGCTACGGCGTGGTGCAGACAGCGGCCATGGGACGCGCGAATCGGGTTGGATTGAAATTGGGACGCGGATTTGACGGGCCTGCGGCTAGCGAGCGAGGAGCGGACCGACTCCTCGACATGCTATACTCCGATCGCAACGAGCCCGGACCATTTGCCTATGAACGCCTCGGGACACGTCAACGAAGTGCCCCGAGCGGCAGTCCCCACGAAATCACGGCTCGTGGTGCACGGAGTTCTGGAACGCGCGCGGAAGCATCCGCGTAATTCCGTGCAGGTGTCCGTGTAATCCGCGTCCCCGAGTCATTCCAAGCCGATTCGCCCGTACACACCTCGCCCGCGGAACACCCTCTACGCCGGCGCCTGCCCGTAGTACGCCCCCGGCCCGTGCTTTCTCAGAAAGTGCTTGTCGAGCAGCTCCGTCGAGATCGGGCCCACGGCGGCATTGAGCGCGATCGTGTCGTACGCCATGTGCGCCACGGTCTCGAGCACTTCCGCCGTATCCACGGCGGCCGACACGGATTCGCCCCAGCAGAAGCTCGCATGTCCCGCCACGAGCACCGCCGGCATCCGCAGCGGGTCCATGCCGTCCAGCCGCCGCACGATGGCGTGGCCCGTATTCGCCTCGTACTCGGATCGAATGTCGTCGCCCGTGAGGTTGAGCGTGATCGGAACGGCGCCGTGAAAGTAGTCGGCGTGCGTCGTACCGAGGCACGGAATCTCACGCTGCGACTGTGCCCACACCGCCGCGTAATGCGAATGCGTGTGTACGACGCCGCCGATCTGCGCGAACGCGCGATACAGCACGAGATGCGTCGCAAGGTCGGAGGACGGGCGCAGCTTTCCTTCCACGTGGTTCCCGTCGAGATCGACCACCACGAGGTCCCTCGGCCGCAGCTCGTCGTACGGCACACCGCTGGGCTTGATCACCACGATGGCGTGCTCGCGGTCGATCGCGCTCGCGTTCCCGAACGTGAACTTGGCGAGCCCCCGCTGCGCGAGCTCCACGTTCGCCTCGCAGACCGCGCTCCGAAGCTCGGCGATCGCGTCTTTGCGATTGGTCATGTGATCCCCGCGCGCTCCTTGGCGCGTGCGATGATCGCTGCCATCACGTCGCGATACTTCGAGAACGTGTCGTCGACCACCTGAAGAGTTGGAATGGCGAGCGGCGACAACGACAGCGTCTCGTTGTTGAACCGACCGAAGCCGGATTCGTGCACGCCGCTGCTCCCGCGGCCCGGCGCCGGGCTGCTCAGATGCTGGAAGAACCGGCTGTACTTGTGCCACATCGGCGCGTTCCCGGCGTGATACATCGGAATGAAGCCGTGGAGCGCGTCGTACGGCATCTCGCCCACGCAGAGCACGTTCGGATATTTCGTGCGCAGGTCCGTGACGAGCCGACGCGTGCCTTCATGCATGTCGCCGTTCGTGCTGTTGACGTGGCCGCCCGCGATGTCGAGAAAGTACGCGTCCACGCCGTACCGATCGATCATCTCGCTGATGCGCGACTGGAGATGGTTTCGCCAGGAATCGACGGCCAGGTTCATGTAGCCCAGCCAGCCGTCCTGGTGCCGATCGTTGTTCCAGTCGACCCAGTTGATGTTGTACACGTCGCCGTCGATCTTGCGCGTGATCGCGTTCGAGATCTGCGACCAGCCCGGGCCTTTCGTGTTCGCCGCGTTCGTGCCGTACATCGGCATGATCTTGAAGCCCATCGCGTGCGCTTCGTCGACGAGCTTGCGCCAGCCCGCCTCACCGCCCATCCGGTCCGAGACCTTGTAGATCGGATAGTCCCAGTAGTACCGGCCGTCCCACGCCGAGATGAACGCGAGCACGCGATCACCCGGGATCTGCGTGCGCATCCAACGCAGCGTCTCGAGCATCTTCGCGTAATCGTTGAACATGTACCCGGTGTAGTGCATCCCGTGCAGCGTCGTCACCATGGCGATGTCGCGCACCCAGCTTGGCACGTCGGTCCGCGCCTCCCAGGTCGGGAGCGCATACGCCTGTTCGACATGCTGCATGTGCCGCGTGGTTGCCTGCTCGGGCGACGAAACGCGGCCGAGCCGCCACGCCGGAACCTCCACGCGCTTGTCGTCGCGCCACGCGTCGTGCTCGTGGATGGCCTCGACGCGGTAGCTCGTTTCGCCCGGCGCAAGATAGAAGCGCTTCGGCCGCACGCGCGTGTCCAGCGACGACACGTAGAAGATGTCCGTGGGCGCGGCCTGGACCATGAGCAGCGGCGTCGATAATCCGCCCGCCGCGCCGGGCCCTTCCAGATCACCCGCCGAGAACGGATATCCCGCCAGCATCTCGCTGTCGCGTGGATCGCTGAAGCCGCCGCCGCCGAACGAAACGTGTCCGCGCGGCACTCCGCGCACGATCGTCGTCACGGCTTTGATCGGCAGCTCCATGTCCGCGACGGTGTTCCATTCGATGGTGTTGCCGTCTCGCCGCAAGGTCGCCGTCAGCGTGCCCGGGGCCTTCTCCTGCCCGCCCGCAAAGACGAATCCCTTGCAGGTGAGCGTGAGCGTGTCGCCGTTCACGACCGCGGACATGCCCGCGCGTTCGGGCGCGTAGGTGTTCTCGTCCGTGAAGACGAGAAACCCGAACCGGTAGTCGCCGAACACGACCGACGGCTCGGGGAAATCGTAGCTGAAGTGGAAGTACGAGCGCCCACGCGGCGGGACGAAGATCTCGCTCGTCGAGACCAGCTCGACGATGTCGCCGTCGGCGAACGCCGGAGCCGCGGCCCTGGCGTCATCATGCGGAACTGCCGCGGCGGCATCGTGCGAGATCAGCGCGCCCGCGCCGACCGCGCCCATGGTCTTGAGCCAGTCCCGCCGTGAAAAGTCGTTCATGCGTTGGGCCCTCGCCGGAGGCACTCGAGTTGGGGGATATTGCAGCCCAACCCGGGGTCGCGCCAGCGAGGGCCCAAACGAACGACGGCCGAGCTACCGTCTGCTGTTTACCGCGGCGCCGAGGCGCATCACCACGTGGTAGGTCGTGTCCGTGAACACGCCGGTTCCCTTGTCCTGATCGGGATCTCGCACGTAGAAGAGGTTCCCGATGCGGAGCACGGCGTAGCGCACGTGCGGTCCGATGGGCCGGCCGAATGCCGCCGCCAGGCGCGCGCACGTCGCGATGTCCCGCACCGTGCGCACCGACTGCAGCGCGTTCGGCGCGGTCATCGCCTGCTCCTGCCGCAACTCGGAAACGAGCGGACTGCCGCTCTGCAGGACGGTGATGGCGTCATCACGCGCGCTGTCCACCGCGGCGCGCGCCGTCAAGCAGCGCGATTGCGCATGCGCCGAGGCGGCGCACACCAGCAGCGCGCCGGCGGCGATCACTTTCGATATCATCATCGGCTCCGTTCGGTATTCAACCCGGCTCTTGAGCAAATGACCGGCCAGATACAGCAAGCTCGAGCGGAGCGTCCGAGACTCATCGGGATGGAAAGCAAATCGGCATCCGTCGCCTCACGGATGCCGATCGCGCTTTCATTCTCTTCTGGTGCGCAACGCGCTCACACCGGGAAGAGCATCTCGCGGTACTTCGGCAGCGGCCAGAGCTCGTCGCTTACCGCGAGCTCGAGTGCATCGCAGCACGCGCGGCACTCGCCCATCACGTCCGCGCCGTCGTGCGTGAGCAGATCCGCCTGCTTCGCCGCGTCATCGTGCATCGTCTCGGCCTTGTCGATCACCTTGCCCAGCGCCGCGCGGTTCTTTTGCAGATCGGCGATCATCGCGCCGAGCGCGTTGGCGGTCGCGATCTGCGGAACGACCGTGATCCCGGCCGTCTTCGCCTGCGCTGCCGACTCGGCGAGCTGGCCGGCGTACTCGAACGCCGCCGGCAGCACCTGCGTGTCGATCATCTCGCGGATCGTGTGCAGCTCGATCAGCATGTCCTTTATGTAGCGCTCGAGACGCACGTGGTAGCGCGACTCCAGCTCGTCGGGCGTGAACACGCCCGTGGACGTGAGCAGCTTGGTCGACTGCTTCGTGACCATCTGGGCGAGTGCTTCCGGGGTGCGACGCAGGTTCGGCAGCGCACGCTTCGCGGCTTCCTTCACCCACTCGTCGGAGTAGTTGTTCCCCTCGAAGCGCACCGGCGTCGTGTCCTTGAAGATCGGCCGCACGACCTTCAGCACCGCGTCGTCGACCTTCTTGGTCTTCTTGAGCTCCGCCTTGAGCGACGCCGTGATCTCGCCGATCGCCTCGGCGACCGCGGCGTTGAGCAGCACGATCGGGAACGCGATCGACTGCGACGAGCCGACCGCGCGGAACTCGAACTTGTTGCCCGTGAAGGCGAACGGCGACGTCCGATTGCGATCGGTGTTGTCCTTCTCGATCTCTGGCAGTCGCGCCACGCCCAGCTTGATCATCTGCTGCTCGGCGCTGCCGACGGCTTTCCCTTCGGCGAGCGCGTCGATCACCTTCGTGAGCGTGTTGCCCATGAACACCGAGATGATCGCCGGCGGCGCCTCGTTCGCGCCGAGGCGATGCTCGTTGCCCGACGTCGCGATGCCGGAGCGCAGGAGTGCCGCGTGCTTGTGCACGGCCCGCAGCACGGCGGCGAGGAAGACGAGGAAGCGGATGTTCTGGTGCGGCGTGCGGCCGGGCTTGAGCAGGTTGGAGCCGTCGAGCTCCGGGTTGTCCGCCGCGATCGACATCGACCAGTTGCAGTGCTTGCCCGAGCCGTTGATGCCGGCGAACGGCTTCTCGTGCAGCAGTGCCTGCAGCCCGTGGCGGAGCGCCACGCGCCGGAGCGTCGCCATGACGAGCTGGTTGTGGTCGACGGCGACGTCCGTCTCCTCGAAGCGCGGCGCCATCTCGAACTGGCTCGGCGCGACCTCGTTGTGCCGCGTGATGATGGGGACGCCGAGCTTATAGAGTTCATATTCCACTTCGGCGATGCACGCCTGGATGCGCTCCGGGATGCCGCCGAAGTAGTGGTCCTCGAGCTGCTGGCCGCGCGACGGCGCCGCGCCGATGAGCGTGCGGCCGGCCATCACCAGGTCCGGCCGCATCGCGAACAGCGAGCGGTCGATGAGGAAGTATTCCTGCTCGGGTCCGAGCGTCGTGTACACGCGCGTCACGCCGGAATCGCCGAGCAGCTCGAGCAGCTCGATCGCCTTGCTCGAGAGCACGTCGGTGCTGCGGAGCAGCGGCGTCATCTCGTCGAGCGCCTCGCCGTGGTACCCGACGAACACGGAGGGGATGCACAGCGTCTTCACGCCCGCCCATTCGGCGATGAAGACCGGGCTCGCCGGATTCCACGCCGTGTAGCCGCGCGCCTCCCACGTGGCGCGCAGTCCGCCCGACGGGAAGCTCGACGCGTCCGGTTCGCTCTGGATGAGCTGCGACGCGCCGAACGATTCCATCGGCTGCCCGTCGTCGAACGAGAGAAAGGCGTCGTGCTTCTCGGCGGTGAGCCCGGTCTGCGGCTGGAACCAGTGCGTGAAGTGCGTGGCGCCGCGGCCGATCGCCCACTCCTTGATCGCCTGCGCGACGCGCGGCGCGATTTCGAGATCGAGCTTCTTCCCGTGCCGCACCGCGTCGAGAAGCTTCGCGTACGTCTCGCGCGGCAGCTTGTCGCGCATCTGCCGCACGCCGAAGGTGTTCACGCCGAAGAATTCAGAGATACGCATCGGTGCTCCGTTCTCGCTCGCATTGGGCGGCGTCTTCGCTTCGCGTACTGTGATTTCTCTAATGGCGGTCTTTCGAGCGGACAATGTCGGCGCGGTCATCTCTCGGGTGCCTCAGGGCTGGCGGATGGGTGCGGGGATCCAAGCGATATGCTGAAATGTACCGCATTTCGTGCATTTTTGGCAAATTTTGCCACACATTTTGCACGAATTAGCCCAAAAACTGCCCAGATGTCACGCATAGTTTGCGTTGTGGACGACAATTCCGCTGACCCAACTCATTGGCTGGCTGCACGTTAGAGGCCAACAGCGGCCGCGGAGTACGCGGGGTGGGCCGGGTGCCGCGGTTGGCTCGGCGCGGTGAGCGGCGGATTGAAATTGCCGGGGATCGCCACGCCGGCATTCCGAGCGAGAGTGCAACAACACAGATCACGTTCGGCCGGCTCGAAACTCTGGCTGCGCACCGAGCAACCGCGGCATCCCGCTCGTCCCGCGCATTCCGCGGCTCACGATGCCCGCCGCGCGACGCCGCGCGACGCCGCCTACGCCGCGGTCTGCCGCGGTGTGAGCTCGTGGATCTCGCGCAGCCGCCGCAGCCGCGGAACGGTCGCGCCGATGATGCCAACCACCGCGAGTGACGCCGCGCCGCCGAGAATCACCGAGGGCACCGTGCCGAGAAGTCGCGCCGCCACACCCGACTCGAACGCGCCCAGCTCGTTCGACGAGCCGACGAAGATCGAATTCACCGATCCCACGCGGCCGAGGAGGTGCTCGGGGGTGAGCACCTGAAGCAGCGTGCCGCGAATGAGCACGCTCACGTTGTCCGCCATCCCGCTGATCGCGAGCAGCGCCACCGACACGAAGAAGCTGCGCGACAGCCCGAAGCCGACGATGCAGAGCGCGAACGTCGCCACGGCGAACAGCAGCGTGCGTCCGGCACGCGTGAACGGCGGCCGATGCGCGAGATACACCGACGCGATCACCGCACCGACCGCCGGCGCGGCGCGCAGGATCCCAAGTCCCTGCGGCCCGACGTGCAGGATCTGATCGGCGAATACCGGCAACAGCGCCTCGGCGCCGCCGAGCAGCACGGAGAAGAGATCGAGCGTGAGCGCCGACAGCAGGATCGATTCCTTGAAGACGAAGCGGAGTCCCAGGCGCAGGCTCTGACTGATCGGCTCACGCTGGCTGGTGACGGGCCGACGCGTGTACTCGATCGTCCAGAACGAGAAGACCGCGACGGCCATCATGATTGCGTCGGCGACGTATGCGACGCGCGGCGATGCGAAGCCGTAAATCAACCCGCCGAGCGCCGGCCCGACCACGGCCGCGGTTTGCCAGGTCGAGCTCCGCCACGCGACGGCGTTGGCATAGAGCGATCGGGGCACGAGCTCCGCGCCGAGCGCATTGCGCGCCGGCTGCAAAAAGCTGCGCGCCAGTCCGCTCACGAAGATCACCGCGTAGAACGGGAGAGCGCCGTGCGCGTGGAGAAAGCCCGGAATCAGATTGAACACGAGCAGCGTCGACGAGCAGCAGAAGAGCACGGCGAGGGAGGCGATCGACACGCGCTGGCGATCCAGCGCGTCGGCCACGTGGCCCGCGAACAGCGATGCGCCAACGAATGGCAGTGCCTCCGCGAGTCCCATCAGCCCGAGCGACAACGGGTCGCGCGTGATGTCGTAGATCTGCCAGGCGACCACCACGGCCTGGATCTGCGACGAGAGCGTCATCGTCAGGACGGAGACGATGAACCAGCGATAGCCTCGAACTCGGAGCGACGCGTAGGGGTCGTGGGACACGGGGGAGAAAGCTACTCACGCCCCGTAATCGTCGGACCACCGCCCGTGCTCCCGGATACGTGTCCGCGCCGACGAGCGAAACGGATCTTTCCGCATGGCGTGACGAAGCGGCCGCGCCTACATTCGCGCTCGATGCCGGCGATGAATCCGTCCACTTCTCCGGGGGCGTATCCCTCCACGATGGCCAGCGAGCCCACGACATCTCCGTCTTCGACGGACCTGGATCTGGAGCTCGTGCGCCGGATGCAGGCGGGCGACGAGCGCGCACTCGGCGCGTTCTACGACCGCTGGTTTCCCGTCGTGCACAGCGTGGTCGCGCGCATCGTGATCGCCGGCGACGACGCGGAAGACGTGGTGGAGGAGACGTTCTGGCAAGTATGGCGGCAGGCAAGTCGCTTCGCGGCGGATCGTGGTTCGGTGCAGACGTGGGTCCTGACGATCGCGCGGAGTCGGTCTCTCGATCGCCTCCGGGCGATGCGCCGGCTCCGCGAAGAGTCGATGGATGCGCTCGGACCCGGTGAGCGGGCCGAGGATGCGCTGCTCGTCAGTCCGGCGGCCGATCCGTCGCTTTCCGCCGAGCACGGCGAACAGCGGCGGCTGGTCCTCGCGGCGCTCGCGGAGCTGCCGCCGGAACAACGGGAGACGCTGGAGCTCGGATACTATGGTGGGTTGAGCCAGTCCGAGATCGCCGAGCGTACCGGTCAACCGCTCGGCACGGTGAAGACGAGAATGCGACTGGCGATGATGAAGCTGCGGGAGCGGTTATCCGTTTTGCGCGAGGTCGCGCCATGAGTCGCGCGCTGAGTCACGACGAAGCCTTCGCGGCACTGGACGCGGCCGCGCTCGACGCGCTCGCTCCATCCGAGCGCGAGGCAGTGATGGCCCACGTCGCCGATTGCGTTACGTGCGCGGCGGAGCTCGCGTCGCTGCGGGAATCCGCATCCCTGCTCGCGTTCGCGGCACCGATGGCCGACGCGAGCGGCGGGCGCGAACGCATCAAGTCGCGGCTGATGGCGCGCGTGGCGGCCGACGCGCGCGAGCAGCGCGCCGCGACGACGGCCGGCGACATCTCGGTCGACCGCGCGGAGCGCAAACGCGTCGTGAGTGTGATGGCGTGGCGGCGCGCGGAGTGGCTCGCGCTCGCCGCGAGCATTCTCCTCATCGTCTGCGTCGGCCTGTTCGCCGCCGTGCTGCGTGACCGGCAGAATCTTCAGCTCGCGCTGAAGTCGGAGCTGGCGACGAGCGCCAGAGCGCGGTCGTCGAGCGACTCGCTCGCGCGGATCGTCGCGTCACGCGACAGCCTGATCGCGGGGCTCACCGGCCGCGGCGTTGCGGTGATGACGTTGACCGCATCGGGGGCGAAGGCGCCGTTCGCGCGCATGTTCTGGGATCAGCTCGAGAACACGTGGACGCTCGTCGCGCACGACATGCCCGCGCTCCCGGCTGGCCGAACGTATCAGCTCTGGCTCGTGACACCGTCCGCAAAGATCAGCGCGGGCACGTTCCAACCGGCGAATGGCGACGCCGTGGTGCGCGCGACGTACGCACTCGCGCCCGATTCGTTGCGCGCACTGGCGGTCACGGAAGAGCCCGCCGGCGGTTCACCGCAGCCGACGAGCGCTCCCTTGATCGCCGTCGTGGCGACGAAATGAGCGGGCACGAGCAGGGATCTCTGGTGTAGAAGTATGGACGACGGAATTGGATCGATAGCCTGGATTGGGAGCAGTACATGACGATGGACGTGAAGATCGACTTCGACGCCGCGGGCGGCGTCGATCTCGACAGACTGGAGCGGAGTCTCGGACTCCACGGTGAGCGCGTCGGCGACGGCCGGTATCGCGTCACCGGAGGCACCCAGGACCACTGGGTCGACCTCTACACCACCTCGCACCCGCGCTGCGATTGCGGCGATCACCTGTGGCGCGAGCGCATCTGCAAACACATCCTGGCCGCACTGCTGCGCGAGGGGAACGAACGCGTGATCACGGCGCTGCCTCGGCTCCTCGCGCGGTTGCACGCGGCATAGCCCGTTACGACGAGGGCGAGGCGCCCTTCGCCGCGGGCTGCTCCTGCTGGAGCATCTGCGGCGCGTTGTACCTGGCGTAGAGCTGCGCCGCCTCGAGCACGGCCATGCAGAACGCCGCCCACGCCGTGCCGATGATCAAGCCGGCGAGAATGTCCGACGGATAGTGTACGCCGAGATAGAGCCGGCTCGCGCAGATCAGGAGGATGATGAGTACCGCGATCGCCATCGTCAGCACGCGCGAGCGGGCGTTCTGCTGCAGCCGTGCCGCCAGGTAGGCCACGGTGCCGTACACGATCACGGAGCTCATGGCGTGTCCGGATGGGAACGACGAGCTCACGGCGTACGTGCCCCATTTGAAGATCTGCGGACGCGGGCGGTTGAATCCGATCTTGAGCAGGCTGTCGAGCACGAGACCGCCGAGCGTCGCCGCGACGAGCAGGATGGCCGAGTGCTTGTGCCGGTTGAGCCAGAGAAAGAGGCCGGAGACCAGGACGATCATCGTGACGACCGTGCCCGTTCCGAGCGCGGTGATCTCGAGCATGATCGACTGGAGCACCGGGGTCTGGTGCTGGGCGATCCAGCGCATGATCGCGTCGTCGAACGGCTGCGTGCTGCCCGCGCGGACCGTTTCGGCAACCTCGGAGAATGCCCACGTCCCGACGCCGGCGATGATCGCGCCGGAGAGCAGGAAGATCCCGAACACCGCATACGCGTTCTTCGCGTGCTTGGCGATGAGGCGAAGCACGCGGAACACGATGTTCCAGAAGCGCCGGGTGCGGCCACGGCCAAGCCCGGAGCGCGTCTGCGAGTGGGCGGGCAATTCGGTCACGACTGTGACTTATACAAGAGCCGCGCCCAGCGCGGAGTCAGGGAGGCTCGGCTTGAGGAAGCCGCTGTCGGCGAATAACTTCCATGGCCCATCGGTGCGGTAGCCAAGTGGTAAGGCAGCGGTCTGCAAAACCGCTATTCGCCGGTTCGATTCCGGCCCGCACCTCTGCTCCACGCGAACGCCCAGGGGCTATTGCCGCTGGGCGTTCGGCATTTCAGCGCATCAGCTCGAGCGCCGCCTCTCGGATCGCCTGGAACGCCGCGGTGCCCGCGGGCGTTCGCGGCACGTAGCGGAGCGTGTTGAACGCCGCGATCACACCATCAGACGTGGCCGGGTTCAAGTACATGAAGGACGTGAACCCCGCTTGCTCGCCGGTGTGCCCAACGAAGGTCGTGCCGCCGCGCTTCAGGACGAAGAACGAGAGCCCCATCCACTCGTCGGGCGAGCCGTGTGCTTCCCCTGCGGAGTTCGTGGGATGTCCGGGCGTCCACATCTCGGCGAAATCGCGGTGCGGCAGCACGATGTCGAACCGATCGCGGAGTGCCGTGTCAGCGCCGTAGGCGTCGGTCAGAAACGCGAGATACGTCCCGATCTCGCTCAGCGGCGCGTTCCATCCGCCATTGGGAATCGTGATGCCGGGATCGAAATCCACGCCGTTGTCGATCAGGCGGTCGGCGCCCGTCGCGGAATCGAGCCGGATGTAGTAGTTGTGCGACCGGTCGGCTGCGAGGTAGGGCGGCGTCACGCCGAAGTAGCTCTCGGTGAGCCCGAGCGGCGCAAAGATGTGCTTCTGGACGTACGTCTCCCACGGGTCGCCGCTCAACTGCTCGATCACGCGCGCCAGATAGATGAAGCCGGGATTGGAGTAGCTGTAGCGCGATCCCGGCGTGAACAGCACCTCCTGGTACGGCATCATCGCGACGAGCTGATTCCACGTCGTCGGCTCGAACGGCTGCCACGGCTTGTCGTCCGTGTACGGCCACGTGGGATTCATGAAGCCCGCCGAGTGCGAGAGCAGCATGCGAATGGTGACGCTGTCGATCGCGCCGTACGGGTCGTGCACCTGGCGCAGCTCCGGAACCCAGCGCACGATCGGGTCGTCGAGGCTGACCAGCCCGCGATCGCGGAGCTGCATGATCGAGATCGCCGTGAGCGTTTTGGTAATCGACCCGTAATGGAAAATCGAGCGCTCGGTGATCGGCTTTCGAGACGCGCGATCGGCGAAGCCGAACTCGTGGTGGGCGATGGTGCGTCCGTGGCGAACGAACAGCACGGCGGCGCCTACAATGCCGTCGCTGTCGGCGTACGCATCGAACGTCTTGGTGAAGGCCGACCAGTCGCTCGGGGAGAAGCCGGACGATGTCGCATTGGGACGACGGCTCTGGGCCGACAGAGGAGACGCGAGGACGAGCGCGATCGCCGCGAACGCGGCGGAACGAGAGCGGTGCATGGCACAATCCTGAATGCGATCGCGGCGCCGCGCCAGATCCACCGGCGGGTGGTGCGCCGCTGGCACGGCGGTACATTGTCACGTTCGCGAGCAATCCTGATATGCCCAAGCGCACCACGTACATCGCCCTGCTCCGTGCCGTCAACGTCGGCGGCACCGGCAAGCTCCCGATGAGCGATCTCAAATCGATGTGCGAGGCGCTTGGCTTCGCCAGCGTGCGGACGTACATCGCGAGCGGCAACGTCATCTTCGACGTCGCGGCCGCGGAAGCCGACGTCAAGGCGCGCATCGAGGATCGCCTCGAGCGCTACGCGTCGAAGCGTGTCGACGTCTTCGTGCGCACCGGCGAAGAGATGCGCGACGTCGCCCGCGCAAATCCGTTTCCGCGCCTTCCGGCGAAGGCGACCGTCGCGGTCTTCCTCGACGCGCGTCCGCCGAAGAGCACGGTGGACGAGGTCACGGGCCGCGCCGACGAGCAGCTGCACCTCGGGAAGCGCGAGATCTACATCGCCTACGGTGCAGCGGGGATGGCGCGCTCAAAGCTCAAGCTCCCGCGCACGCTCATCGGCACGGCGCGCAACATGAACACGGTCGCGGCGCTCGCGGAGTTGGCGCTCGAGCGGCGCTGATCGCGCTGCGCCGCGCCCGGCGCGAGTCAGCCCACCTCGGCCCCGCGCTCGGCGAGCAGCTCGCGCAACACCGAGCGGTGGCAGCGGCGCTCGTCCTCGCAGTAGCAGCCGATCGCGAAGTTGGTCTGATGCGAGAGCGCGGCGAGCGTATCGAGCAGATGCGACGCATCCGGCTGCTTCATCTCGGCGCGAAACTTCCGCACGAACGCATTCCACTCGCGCTCGGTGTTCGCGCGCAGCGCTTGTGACACCAGTGGCTGACTCGGCGAGAGCGTCGGGAGCCAGACGTCGTAGTAGTCGCGCGTCGCGAATTCCTGCTTGGGTACGCCGCGCGGTGGGCGGCGCACGGTGCCGATGCGCAGCCCTTCGTCGCGCCCGCGCGGTGCACCGAGTCTCACGATCCTGATCGCCACGTTCTCCTCCCTGGCGGGGCCGGTGGTTGCGTCGGCGCGCACCTTGCCGCGGGCCATCGCTCGATCAATCAGTGGAGCATCCAGAATGAAGATCGTCGTTTTCGGCGCGACGGGGAACGTTGGCCGGCGGATCGCGTTGGAGGCGCTCCGACGAGGCCATCAGGTGATCGGCGCCGTGCGCGATCCCGAGGATTCGACACCGCCCGATCCTCGCGTGACGCTCGTGAAGGGCGACGCGACCGACTCGGCGAGTGTCGCCGAGGTCGTGCGCGGAGCGGACGCGGTGGTGAGCGCCATCTCGCCGCGGATGAATCAACGGGGCATGCCCGCGGCAAAGCTCACGGTGAACGCACGCGCGCTCATCGAAGGCCTGCAGCGAGCCGGGGTGTCGCGGGTGCTGTTCGTCGGCGGGGCGGGCTCGCTGGAGGTCGCGCCCGGCGAGCAGCTCATGGACCAGCCGGACTTTCCTCCCGTGTACAAGCAGGAGGCAATCGAAGGCCGCGAAGCACTGGAGGTGTGGCGGCGCGAGGGCGACGGTCTCGAGTGGACGTACCTCAGTCCGGCGGCGGAGATCGGGCCCGGCGAGCGCACGGGCTGGTACCGCACGACGGACGATCGCTTTCTCGCCGACGCGAGCGGCAAGAGCTTCATCACCTTCGAGGATTACGCGGTCGCGGTGCTCGACGAGCTGGAGCGCCCCGCGCACGTTCGCCGCCGGTTCGGCGTCGCGTACTGAGGGGGTTCGACGGGAGAGCCGGCGCGACGCGGTGCATGCGCCGGCTCTCGCTGCCGCATCACGCGGCCGACTCCATCGATACCGCGGCGGCGCGCTTCGCCGGCTTGAGGCCGATGCTCAGACCAACGACGTAGCCGGCGACGAGGAATGCAACGCAGCCGGTGAGCCCCGGCTTGATCGTCATGATGGACGCGACGGCGATCGCGGTGGCCGTGTTGCACCACGCGAGCGCGTCGACCACGCGATCGAGCGGCGGGATGATGTGCGACGAGGCGTTGGCGCGCGCCGCCTCGACGAGCTTCGCGGCGTCCTTGCGCGCGCGGCCTCCGATCATGCCGCCGCAGATACCGATGAGCACCGCACCCGTGAGCGCGGCGCGCACCCATGCGAACGACCACGACCACATCCCGCCAGCGCTGACCATGTACCCGCCGCTCAGGATGAGTACGAGCAAGGCGAACGGGAACACGCGGGCGGTCTTGCCCATCAGCCCGTGCCACTGGAGCACTTCGCCCACGGTGGCGCCGTGATTGCGCCGGTGTTCGGCGAAGTGTACGAGCGCCGCCGTGCCGGAGGCGGTGGCGAAGGCGAGCAGGTGAACGAGCAATGCAATGTGATAGGCCATCAAAATATCCTCATGACAATATGATGATATACGCCGCGGGGCAGGGGGCCGCGGCCGAGTCCGCTTGCACGCCTCGCGTAAACATGCGAGTATGCGAAATGTCGGGGGCCAATTCAGCCGACATCATGGTGGATTGCGGATGCGCGCGCCACCCCCCCAAAGACGGGACGCGGCGCCGGAGGGTTTCATGGACACGATCGTCCGCGGTGTGAAGCGGGCCTGCTCGGCCGGCCTCGATTCGCTCTCACTTCGTCGCGAGCTCGCGCGGCGACTCGCCCCCGTGCTCGGATTCGACGGCCATGCCTTCAGCACGTGCGATCCCGACACCGGGCTCACGACCCATACGCTCGCCGAGGGTGTGCCCGCGGCGCTCGGACGCGCGTACGTGGAGCGCATCTATCCCGAAGTGTCCGCGCGACTCTCCATGGATATGGCGCGGTCGGGCCAGACCGTCTACTCGCTCATCGAGCAGTCCGCGGCCGCGCGCGAGGAGTTCGGGGCGGTGGGACTGCGCGATCAGGTCGGGGCATCGCTGACGGCGGAAGGACACGTCTACGGCACCTGGTGCCTGATGTGGGAGCGAGGCGATTCGCGCACGATGCAGCGCGCGCGCATGCTGCTGCGGCAGATCGTGCCGCACCTCGTGCGAGGAATGCGATGCGCGACGCTGGTCGATCGCGGCTTGAGCGCGCACGACGCGGCGGCCGCGAACAGTCCCGGGATTCTCGTGCTCGACGCGCGCAACCGACCGACCGTGCGCACGCCCGTCGCGGAGCGGTGGCTCGCCGATCTCTGCGACGAGGGCTTTCGCCCCGCCGATCAGCTTCCGCTGTCGGTCCTCGGGCTCGTGGCGCGCGTGCGGAACGCGCCGGTCGACGTGGTGGCCGAGATGAGCGTCCGTGTCCGCGGGCGCTCGGGCCGATGGTACGTGATGATCGCGTCGATCGCGATGCCCGACGTGAACGGCGATGCCGCGACGGTCGTCGTGGTGCGGCCGGCGGGTCCGCGCGAGATGGCGCCGATCCTCACGACGCTCTATGCGCTGTCGGCGCGCGAGCGCGAAGTGATCGCGGCCGTCGCGCGCGGCGAGACGACGAAGGAGATCGCCGCGTCGCTCGGACTGTCGCCGCACACCGTCGCGGAGCACATCGAGCGCGCGTGCCGCAAGATCGGTGTGCGCGGGCGCAAGGCGCTGGTGGCGAAGATCTTCGTGGATGGATACGCGCCGCGTGTCGTCGCCGGGATGGCGCCAGACCCCCCGGCCCGACAGGACGCTATCGCACTCCGCCCATCAGCGACTTCACCGGCTTGATGATGATGAACGCGATCACCGACGCAACGAGACAGACGGTCGCGATCGTACCGAACAGCTCCGGCAGCGGCGCCGACGAGATGAACCCGGCCGCGTAGCCCGCCGCCTTGCTGCCGACGGAATCGGCGAGGAACCAGACGCCGAGCATGAAGCCCACGATCTTCACCGGCGAGAGCTTCGTGAACACCGACAGGCCGACCGGTGACAACGCGAGCTCACCGAGCTCCTGAATGAAGTAGCACCCGATCAGCCAGAAGGGGCTCACCCTCACGCCGGGTGCGAGCTGCAGCTTGTACGCCGGCATGAGCAGGAACACGAATGAGAGCCCGATCGCGAGGAGCCCGAACGCGAACTTCGCCGGCGTCGACGGCTCGCGGCTGCCCATCTTGGTCCACAACCACGCGAACACCGGCGCGAGGGCGATCACGAAGATCGGCTGCACCGTCGAGAACCAGCTCGATGGGAACTTGAAGCCGAGGATCGACGTGTTGGTGTATCGATCGCCGAAGAGTTGGAGCGTGGAGCCGGCCTGCTCGTACGCGCCCCAGAACACGGCGGCGAATACGAAGAAGATCGCCATCGCCGCGAGGCGCTTCCACTCGGTTTTCGTGAATCCTTCTTGGCTCTCCTGGCCGGAGGCTGCTTCCTCCTGCTTCGCGCGCCGCTGCCGCTCCAGGCGATCGATCGCGGGCTGCAGCCGTTTGCGGCCCAGAACGTACTGGATCAAGCCGAGCGTCATGCCGACGCCAGCGCAGGCGAAGCCGATATGCCAGTCCACGTTCTGCGCGAGGTAGCCGGCGATGAACGGTCCGAGTGTCGCGCCGAGGTTGATCCCCATGTAGAAGATCGAGAAGCCCGCGTCGCGTCGCTGATCGTTGGTCTCGTACAGCGACCCGACGATGCCGCTCACGTTCGGCTTCAGCAGCCCGGTGCCCACGACGATCAGCGCCAGACCGCCGTAGAACGCGGACAACGCGTGGAACGCGAGCGTGAAGTGGCCGAGCGCGATGATGATGCCGCCGATCAGCACGCTCTTGTACTGGCCGAGCCACCGGTCGGCGATGATGCCGCCGAGGATGGCCGCCGCCCACACTCCCGCAGTGTAGGTGCCGTACACCGAGCCCGCGTGCTTGTCGTCGAATTTCAGCGCGTGGACCATGTAGAGGATGAGGAACGCGCGCATACCGTAATAGCTGAAGCGCTCCCACATCTCCGTGAAGAACAGCGTGGAGAGTCCCTTGGGGTGGCCGAAGAATCCGCCCTCGAGACTGCCGGGCTGCGGATAATCGGTGAGCGGGGTGGCCAGCGGGCCGGGCTTTGGATTGTCGGTCGAGTCGGTCATCATCGCTCCGTGGTTGCCTCACGCTCGCCCGTCGGCGCGCGTGAGTCAACCATTGACGGCCGATCTGAGACCGACATCCAACGTCCGGTCGCATCGTGCAGCACCTGGAGCTGCCTGGCCAACCGCGCCGCGCGGGCGCGCAGGATCGGCGTACCCGCGCCGTCAGGGACGAGCTCCGCGCGCGCGGGAAATGGCGCCGGCATCCTTCCGGCGGCGATCGCATCCGCGAGATCGTCGAGCACGCGCGCAGCCCGCTCGCCGATCTGCGTTGCCGCGTCGCTGTGGCCGGCGGACGCTTCGTTGCCGGCGGCGACGAGACCGAACGACGCGATCGACGACGAAGCTCGGCGCGAGTAGACGAGAACCGTCATCACCGACTCGAGGGTCTGGGGACCCGCACGTCCCTCGCCCACGATGCGCTGGAACGAATCCTCCGCGCGCGTGGCGGCGAACGCGAGCTCGCGTCGAACGACGCGGAGCGCACCCATCGGCACTTCGCCCGTGGCGGCGACCGCCGCCGCTCGCCGCAGATAGGCGGCCATCCCGCGCAGCGTCTCCGCGACGTGCTCCGGAAGGCGATTCCACTCGTCGCCCGGCCAGAGCAGGCGCGCGCCGACGAGCGCGAGGGTCCCGCCGATCAGCGTGTTGACGACGCGAAGACCCGCGAGGTGCCACTCGCCAGTCGTCGCTTCGGCCAGCAGCACGAACGCAGGCGTGCCGAGGATCGCGTACGCGCCGTAGTTCACCGGGAGCAGCATCACGCAGAGCGCGGTGAAGATGAAGACGAGTGCCATCACGGCCCACGATCCGGCGAACAGCGCGCTGAGACCCGCGGCGGCGGAGGCGCCGACGATGGTGCCGATCACGCGCTGCCACGCCTTCTGCCGCGTCATCGAAGCGTACGGCTGGAGAATCACGACCGCGGTGAGCGTGATCCAGTAGCCGTGATTCAGGTGCAGCAGTCCGGCGAGCAGCACGGCGGAGGACGTGACGCACGCGATCCGGAGTGCGTGCTGCAGAATCACCGAATCGGCGCGCACGAGGGACGGGAGCGATGAGAGTCGCGTGCGCGCGCTCTCGATGTCGACGGGCCCGACCTGCGCGTCGATCTCCGGGATCGGATCGCCGCTCGTGAGCGTCGACGTGGCGGCGGCGGCCATGTCCGCGTACTCGGTGATGCGATCGAGGAGATTGGCCGCCTGCTCGTAGTTCAGCGCCGCGGAGCCGGCGAGGCCACTCAGCCGTGCACGCACCCGGTCTCCGCTGCAGCGCACCGGGACACGCGGCCGATCGTGCTCGACCTCGACGTTGTCGCCGATCTGCCGCAACGCTGCCGCGATCTCACCGAGGCATTCCGACAGCGCACGGTGCGCCGGCGTTGCCGGATCGCTCGATCGGAGGGCGTCCACGACGTCGAGCAGCGCCAGCAGGTGGGCGTAGACCTCGTCCGCCAGCTCGCGAAGAATGACCAATCGCTCGCCCCGCCGCGTGTCGCCGGAGCGGCCGCGCCGCGACGACGCGATCGCGACGCGCGCCGCTTCGAGCGCATCGCGGACGTTCACGCGATGGTCCTTGAACTCCCACGGCTCGTGGCGCGCGGCGCCGGACTCGCCAACCACCGCGTCGAGATAGTCGGCGAGCTCGCGGTAGCAGGTGGACACGCGAAGTCGCACCGGCCGATATGGGCGCAGCGGCCACACGACGATGGCGATGAGCATCGCCCACAGGCCGCCGATCAGGATATAGACGGCGCGCATGACGGTACCGGCCAGCGACGCCTCCGGAACCGCCAGCGCGATGGCGTACGTGACGAGCACGGTGACGCCGAAGCTCGCGCCCACCTCTGGCCACGCGCGCGCCGCGCCGCACAGCAGGCCGAGGATGAACGTGAGCACGACGGAGATCGCCAGATGTCCGGCGGCGAGTGTGCCGAGGAAGACGGCGATCGCGCTCGCGACTGCGAGCGCGCTCATGTTCGCCGCCCGCAGCCGGTACGGGCCACCACGATCGAGCAGCGCACCATTGAGACCGGCCAGGCTCATCCACGCGCCACCGCCCACATGAAAGAGCGTGTCCGCGAGCAGGGGGGCGATGGTCGCAAAGCCGGCGCGGACGCCGGCCGCGATCGCCGGCCGCGCGTGCGCCAGTCGAGCCGCGGCGCGCACGTCGTGGAACGCCTCCCGTTGCGGCGCGGGATGCGTGATGCGATGCTCGTACGTGGGTTGCGTCATGAGTTCGCCCGCATGTGCAACAACCTTGCGCACGACTGAGAGGTCTCCAGAATGGCTAGCTCGGCCGCGAACGCGGCACAACAGTCATATACCGAAGACGTGGAGCAGTACCGCTGGATCATCCTTGCGGGGCTGATCACCGCGGCGGTGATGGAAGTGCTCGACACGACGATCATCAACGTCGCGCTCCCGCAGATGGCGGGGAACCTCGGCGCGACGATGCAGGAGATCGCGTGGGTGAGCACCGGCTACATCCTGTCGAACGTCGTCGTGCTGCCGATGACGGCGTTCTTCACGGCGACCTTCGGCCGGAAGAACTATCTCACCGCGTCGATCATCCTGTTCGTATGCGCGTCGTTCATGTGCGGCACGTCGCACTCGCTGGGGGAGCTCGTGCTCTGGCGGGTCGTGCAGGGCGCGGGCGGCGCGGCCCTCCTCTCGACCGCGCAGGCGACGATTCGCCAGATCTTTCCGCGCGAGCAGCAGGGGATGGTGCAGGCGATCTTCATCCTCGGAATCATCGTCGCGCCGACGCTCGGGCCCACGCTCGGCGGCTGGATCACCGACAACTACAACTGGAACTGGTGCTTCTTCATCAACGTGCCGATCGGGATCGTGTCGGCGTTCCTGGTCTCCGGGTTCCTGCACGATCCGCCGCACCAGGCGCGCCGGAGCGGCCCGGTCGATTGGCTCGGCATCGGCCTCCTGATCGTCGGCCTCGCGTCGCTGCAGTACGTGCTGGAGCAGGGGCGTGAGAAGGACTGGTTCAGCGATCCCCTGATCGTGCGCCTGTCGATCATCTCGGCGATCTGCCTGAGCACGATGCTCTGGTGGGAGATGTCGAAGCGGAACACGCACCCGATCGTGAACTTCCGCGTGCTGCACAACCGCGATCTCGCCGGGTCGATCTTCCTGTTCATCGCGCTCGGCTTCGGGTTGTACGGCGGAACGTTTCTGTTTCCGCTGTTCACGCAGAACCTGCTGCACTTCACGCCGACGGAAACCGGACTCACGCTCATGCCGGGCGGCATCGCGACGGCGTGCATCGCGATGGTCTGCGGCAAGCTGCTGAACGGCGCGCGGCCGATGGTCGATGCGAGATTGCTCATCTACATCGGGCTGGCCACGTTCGTCGTGTCGATGTGGCAGCTCGGCCACCTCACGACGGCGGCGGGTGAAGTCGATGCGCGCTGGCCGCTCATCGTGCGCGGCATCGCGCTCGGCTTCCTGTTCACGCCGATCAACAACGTCGCGTACGCCAACCTGGAGCCGCACGAGGCGCAGCAGGCGTCCGGGCTGATCAATCTCTCGCGGCAGCTCGGCGGGTCGTTCGGGATCGCGATCATGACGACGTATCTGGATCACCAGATCTCGTTCCACCGCTCCGAGCTCGTGGCGCACACCGTCCCGGCGAACCCGCTGCTCGTGCAGCGGACGCAGGCGGTCACCGCCGGACTGATGGCGCACGGCTACACGGCGTATCAGGCGCAGCAGGGCGCGATCGCGGTGCTCGATCGCACGGTGATGGGCCAGGCGATGATGCTCGCCTACAACGATACGTGGCTGCTCATCCTCAAGACGTTCATCGTCGTCGCGCCGGCGATCCTCGTCATCCGGAAGCCGCGCGGGCACGCGGGGCCGGGCGAGATGCACTGACGAGGGCGCCGCAACGGAAGCCCGTGCCCCGGCGTACACTATGGTAGCGATGAACGTGTCGGCGTCTCCGTTCCGGGGGCGCCGATTTAGTTCTCTTCACCGCGCGGCCGAACCTCCTGCGGCCGCGTATCTTACGAAGCGCAGTCCCCCACATTTCCCGCCATGTACTTTCGCCGCATCTCAGTCATATTCGCCGCGGCCGTCGGGCTCGCGGCATGTCAGTCCAAATCGGCCACCGTGGCCGAGCTGCCGACCGCGACCGTGGCGCGCGCGAACATCGCCGTACGCGTGCAGGCCACCGGCACCGTGACGCCGATCGATCCCGTCGACGTGAAATCGCGGGCGCAGGGGATGATCACGTCGATGGCCGTGGACGTGGGGTCGGTCGTGAAGAAGGGCCAGCAGATCGTGAAGATCGACCCGCGCGACGTGCAGAATCAGTTCAACCAGGCGATGGCCGACGACGTCGTGTCGTCCACCACGCTCGACAAGGCGCGCAAGGAGCGCGCGCGCGAGGACTCGCTCTTCGCGGTGCACGTGATCACGGCATCGGAGCACGACAGCACGAACATGTCGTTCGCGTCGGCCGCCGCCGATCTCGTGAGCAAGCGCGCCTCGCTCGACCTCGCGCGCCAGAATCTGCAGGACGCCACCCTCGAAGCACCGATCTCCGGAACGGTGATCGCTCGGCCGGTCACGCAGGGCCAGATCATCGTCTCCGCGCTGTCGGCCAACGGCGGTACGCTGCTCATGACGATCGCCGATCTCAGCCGCGTCCGGATGCAGGTCACGGTGGATGAAGTGGAGATGGGCAACGTGCGCGTGGGGCTCCCGGCGACCGTCGCCGTGGACGCGTTTCCGGATCGCACCTTCA
Organism: Gemmatimonadaceae bacterium; assembly: GCA_035547615.1. GTDB lineage: Bacteria > Gemmatimonadota > Gemmatimonadetes > Gemmatimonadales > Gemmatimonadaceae > JAQBQB01. The sequence continues at coordinate 28,294 of DASZUN010000123.1, forward strand.
ACGCCATCGTGGAGAAGATCGAGCCGCAGGCGCAGGTGGTTCAGGGCGTCACGTTCTTTCCGGTGCAGATCAGCATCGACAACAAGGAAGGACTGCTGATGCCGGGCATGAACGGCGAGGTCACGATCAAGGCGCAGGATCTCACGAACGTCGTGGCCGTCCCGATCGACGCGATCCGCTCGACGAACGAGCTCGCCGCGGTGTCGCGCATGTTCCGCGTGCCGATCGACACGTTGAACAACGAGATTCGTCCCGATCTGCTCGCCGGCGAAGGAACCACCGGCGTCCCGGGACGGTACGCGGTGGTGCAGACCGCGCCGAACCAGTTCGAGATGCGTCTCGTCAAGACCGGCCCCACCGACCTCAAGAACGTCGAGGTGCTCGACGGTCTGAAGGAAGGCGACAAGGTCGCGTTGCTCGGCGCGGTGCTCACGTCGCGACCGGCGGTGGCACCCAAGCTGACCCTTGCCGCGAATTTGTTACGCGGATCGGCGGTCGAGCAGTCGGCGCAGGCGGGGAAGGCGGCGACCAGGAACACGAAGCCGCAACCCGCGCAGTCCGGTACGCCAGCTCCCGCGAGTAAAAACACATCCAAGCCGTGAAGCCTTCGGTATCACTCTGTCTTCTCGTCGCCGGCGCCGCGTGCGTCCATTCGCCGCCCTCGCTCCAGGGCGCCGCACCAGCGCCGGCCACCGCGAGCACACTCTGGCAACCGTCCGCGGCCGTCACCGCCGCCGCACGGCGGGATGCCACGCCGGTCACTCCACCGCCCGACTCGCTCCAACAACTCACGCTCGCGCAGGTCGTGGATCTCGCGCTCCGCAACAGCCCCGCGACGCGCCTGTCGTGGGCGCAAGCGCGCGCGGCCGCGGACGTCTACGGCTCGAGTGAAGGCCGCTACTATCCCACGCTGAACGCGGGCATCACCGGCGCCCGGCAGCTCACGCTCGCCGCGGCCGGCCGCACGGCGATCGAGCGCACGACCTACGGGCCGTCGCTGAGCCTCAGCTACACCGTGCTCGACTTCGGCGCGCGCTCGGGAACGATCGACGTGGCGCGGCAGACCGCGATCGCCGCCGACCTCGCGCACAACGCCACGGTCGAGAACACGATCCTGCAGGTCGAGTCCGCGGCGTTCGCGTATCTCGCGACCCGCGCCGAGCGCGACGCGCAGAAGAGCGCGGTGGCGCTGGCGCAGGCCGCGCTCGACGCCGCGAACGAGCGCCACCGCGTCGGGCTCGCGACGATCGCCGACGTGCTGCAGGCGCAGACGGCGCTGTCGCAGGCGCAGCTCCAGCTCGAGTCGCTCGAGGGCGGACTGCAGATCGCGCGCGGCACGCTCGCCGTGGGGATGGGCCTGCCGGCGAACGCGTCGTACGAGGTGCCCGACGTGCCGGCGACCGACTCCGCGCGCTTCGTGACGGAGTCGGTGGATTCGCTGATCGCGTACGCGCTGCGCAGCCGGCCCGAGCTGGCGCAGGCGCGGGCGCAGGCGCAGGCCGCGGCATCGCAGATTCGCGTCGCGCGCTCCGGCTACTTCCCGTCGCTCGCGCTCACGGGCAACACGTCGAACCAGGGCTCCAACGTGCCCACGTTCTCGGGGCACTCGTACGCGCTCAACCTCGGCGTGTCGGTCCCCCTGTTCAACGGCTTCTCGAACCAGTACGACGCGGCGGCGGCCTCGGAGAACTATCAGGCGGCGCTCGCGCGCACGGCGCAGACCAGGCAGCAGGTGATCCAGCAGGTGTTCACGTCGTACTACACGCTGCGCACGGCGACCGACCGGGTGCACACGTCGCGCGACCTGCTGGCGAGCGCGACGCAATCCGAGACGGTGGCGCGCGAGCGCTACAAGGAAGGCGTGGGGAGCATTGTCGATCTGCTCGTCGCGCAGTCGGCGCTCGCCAATGCGCGGGCGCAGGACATCGATTCCCGCTGGCAGTGGCGCACCGCCCTCGCCCAGCTCTCGCACGACGTGGGGGTGCTGACCGCCCGGGGCGATACCACGTTCCTCACCCCCATTTTGCCCGCCCAAGGGACGAAATGAGCATATATAAATACTCGTCATATCTTTCGTGTTTGCTGATCGCCGCCGCGTGCGCCAAGCCGCCGGCGGAGAAGGCGCAGACCGTGCCGGTCACCGTCGCGCAGGCGACGCAGATCTCGGCGCCGCTCACGATCGATGCCAACGGTGTGGTCGAGCCGCTGCAGACGGTGCAGGTGCAGGCGCAGGTGAACGGGACGCTCCAGGCGGTCGCGTTCCGGGAAGGCGACGACGTGCGCGCCGGCCAGGTGCTGTTCCGGATCGATCCGCGCCCCTACGAGGCGACGCTGCGCCAGGCGGAGGCGACGCTCGCCCGCGATCAGGCGCAAGCCGGCAACGCGCAGCGCGACGCCGAACGCTACAAGGCACTCGTCGCGAAGGACTACGTGACCAAGTCGCAGGCCGACCAGGCGCAGGCCACCGCCGAGGCGCTCCAGGCGACCGTGCAGGCCGACAAGGCCGCGGTCGACAACGCCAAGCTCAATCTCGGCTACACCACGATCACCGCGCCGATCTCCGGCCGCACCGGCCGGCTGCTCGTCAAGGCGGGCAATCTGGTGCGGGCGAACAGCGAGCCGCTCGTCGTGATCAACCAGCTCCGACCGATCATGGTGCGCTTCCCCGTGCTGCAGAAGGATTTTCCGGCGCTCCAGCGGCGGAGTCTCAGCGCGAGCGTGCCGGTCCGCGTCGTGACCGCCGACTCGGGCAAGATCGACGAAGCAGGCGCGCTCGCCTTTCTCGACAACGCCGTCGACTCGCTCACGGGAACCGTCACCGCGAAGGCGCGATTCGAGAATCAGAAGGATGGCCTGTGGCCGGGCGAGTACGTGCGCGTGAGCGTCGAGCTCGACGTGCAGTCGGGCGTCACCGCGATCCCATCGAGCGCCGTGCTCACTGGCCAGGACGGCAACTACGTGTTCGTCGTGAAGGGCGACTCGGCGGTCGTGCAGCCGGTGACGACCGGCCGCGCCGTGGGCGACCTGACGACGATCGACAAGGGCATCACGCCGGGTGAGCGCGTGGTCGTCGACGGCCAGTCGCGGCTCACACCGAACGCGCGCGTCGACGTGAAATCGGCCAGCGCGCCCGCGCCCGGTGCCCAGACCGCAACGACCCAGGCAGGGGCGGCGCGATGAATTTCTCCGAGCTGTTCATTCGGCGGCCCGTCACCACGGTGCTGGTGATGGCGGGAATCCTGTTCTTCGGCATCAGCGCGTACGGGAAGCTTCCCGTGAGCGACCTGCCGACCGTGGACTTTCCCACGATCACCGTGAGCGCGAGTCTCCCCGGCGCGAGCCCGGAGACGATGGCCTCGGCGGTCGCGACGCCGCTGGAGAAACAGTTCTCGACGATCGCCGGCATCGACAACATGACGTCGTCGTCGGCGATCGGCAGCACGTCCATCACCATCCAGTTCACGCTCGATCGCAACATCGACGCGGCTGCGCAGGACGTGCAGGCGATGATCGCCAAGACCCTGCGCCAGCTTCCGCCGGGGATCATCCCGCCGTCGTACCAGAAGGTGAATCCGGCCGACAAGGCGATTCTCTACTACACGCTCACGTCGTCGCTCATGCCGCGCTCCAAGCTCGACGAGTACGGCGAGACGATGATGGCGCAGCGCATCTCGATGGTGCCGGGCGTGGCGCAGGTGAACGTGTTCGGCGCGCAGAAGTACGCCGTGCGCGTGCAGCTCGACCCGAGCGAGCTGGCCCAGCGCCAGCTCGGGATCGACGAAGTCGCGAACGCGATCGCGAGCCAGAACGTCAACCTGCCCACGGGCGTGCTGAACGGCCCGAATCGCACCTACACCGTGCAGGCGAACGGGCAGCTGCAGGACGCGGCGAGCTTCCGCCAGCTGGTGGTCGCGTATCGCAACGGTGCCCCGGTGCGGCTGGGCGATCTGGGCCAGGTGCTCGACGACGTGCAGGACAACAAGGCGGCGAGCTGGTACAACGGCGAGCGGTCGATCGTGCTCGCCATTCAGCGACAGCCGGGGAGCAACACGGTCGAGGTCGCGAGCGCGGTGAACGCGCTGATGCAGCAGCTCAAGACGCAGATCCCCGGCACGATCCAGATGCACACGCTGTACGACCGGACGCAGTCGATCCGCGAGTCGGTGCACGACGTGAAGTTCACGCTCGTCCTGACGCTCGTGCTCGTGGTGCTCGTGATCTTCCTGTTCCTGCGCAACGTCTCGGCGACGCTGATCCCGAGTCTCGCGCTGCCGATCTCGGTGATCGGCACGTTCGCGGTCATGTATCTGCTGGGATACAGCCTCGACAACCTGTCGCTGATGGCGCTCACGCTCGCCGTGGGCTTCGTGGTCGACGACGCGATCGTGATGCTCGAGAACATCGTCCGCCACATGGAGATGGGGAAACCGCCGATGAAGGCGGCGGTCGACGGCGCGGCGGAAGTCGGCTTCACGATCATGTCGATGACGCTGTCGCTCACCGCGGTCTTCATCCCGATCCTGTTCCTCGGCGGCATCGTCGGGCGGCTGTTCCACGAGTTCGCGGTGACGATCGCCGTGTCGATTCTCGTGTCCGGGTTCGTGTCGCTCACGCTCACGCCGATGCTGTCGAGCCGGTTCCTGCGTCCGCACGGCCACGACGAGCATGGCCGCGCGTACCAGATCACCGAGGCCGGCTACAACTGGCTGGTGACCCGGTACGAGGTGATGCTGCACTGGGTGATGCGGCATCGCCGGCTCACGATGGCGTTCTCGCTCGTGATCCTCGCCGGCACGGTGGGCCTGTTCATGATCGTGCCGAAGGGCTTTCTGCCGAGCGAGGACATCGGGCAGATCTACGCGACGACCGAGGCGGCCCAGGGGACGTCGTTCGACGAGATGGTGCGGCACCAGCAGGAGGCCGCGGCGATCCTGCAGCGCGACACGAACATCACCGGCTTCATGTCGGCCGTGGGCGCGGGCGGCCCGAACAGCAGCCTGAATCAGGGGCGGTTCTTCGCCGGGCTCAAGCCGCGCGACCAGCGCCCGAGCGTGGACGACATCATCAAGGAGCTCCGCCCCAAGCTGGCGAAGGTGCCGGGCCTGGTGGTCTATCTCCAGAATCCGCCGTCGATCCAGATCGGCGGCCGGATCTCCAAGAGTCTGTACCAGTTCACGATGCAGAGTTCTGATACCAAAGAACTCTATCCGGCGGCGAACAAGCTGATGGAGGAGGCGCGCAAGTCGCCCCTGCTCCAGGACGTCACGAGCGATTTGCAGCTCAGCAATCCGCAGGCGAGCGTGGAGATCGACCGCGAGCGCGCCGCCGCCATGGGCGTGACGGCGGCGCAGATCGAGAACGCGCTCTACGACGCCTACGGCTCGCGCCAGGTCTCGACGATCTACACGCCCAACAACGAGTACTGGGTGATCATGGAGGTGCAGCCGCGGTTCCAGGCGGACCTCTCCGGCCTCAGCCTCCTCTACGTGCGGTCGAGCACGGGCACGCTCGTGCCGCTCTCGAGCGTCACCACGATCACGCAGAGCGCCGGCCCCCTGACGGTGAACCACTCGGGGCAGCTCCCGTCGGTGACGTTGTCGTTCAACACGCGGCCGGGCGTCTCGCTCGGCGACGCGACGACCGAGGTGCAGCGCCTCGCGAGCAAGACACTGCCGTCGACGATCAGCACCGGGTTCAGCGGCACCGCACAGGCGTTCCAGAGCACGCAGGCGGGCATGCTCGCCCTGCTCGGGATCGCGATCTTCGTGATCTACGTCGTGCTCGGGATTCTGTACGAGAGCTTCATCCACCCGATCACGATTCTCTCCGGCCTGCCGTTCGCCGCCTTCGGCGCGCTGCTCACGCTGTACGTGTTCCGGATCGAGCTGAGCGTGTACGCGTTCGTCGGCATCGTGCTGCTCGTGGGCCTGGTGAAGAAGAACGCGATCATGATGATCGACTTCGCGCTGGAAACGGAGCGGAGCGAGGGCCGGAGCCCGGCGGACGCGATCGTGCACGCCTGCCTGATCCGGTTCCGCCCGATCATGATGACGACGATGGCCGCGTTGATGGGCACGCTGCCGATCGCGCTGGGGCACGGCGCGGGCGCGGAGTC
>DASZUN010000124.1:0-5544 GCA_035547615.1 Gemmatimonadaceae bacterium
GTGGTGAGGCCGTACGTGATCTGCTTCGCCTGCGCCTGTGGCGCGATGAGCTCCTCGACGCGGGTCAGGACGTCCGCGATCCGCGTGGGTTGCAGCTCCATCGTGAGCCGCCCCGCCTCGATCTTCGCGAAGTTCAGGATGTCGTTGATCAGTCCGAGCAGGTGTTGCGCGCTGCGGGAGATCCGGCGCAGGTCTTCCATCTGCGGCTCGGCGAGCGCGCCGTGCACGCCGACCTCGAGGATCTGCGCGTATCCGATGATCGCGTTGAGCGGCGTGCGCAGCTCGTGACTCATCGCCGCGAGGAACTCGCTCTTCGCGCGATTCGCCCGCTCCGCCTCGTGCACCGTGTCCTCGAGCTCGGCCGCCTGCGCCTCGAGCTCCGTCGCCTGCTGCTCGAGCAGCGCACGGGCGTCTTCGACCTCCTTGAAGAGCAACGCCCGCTCGATCGCCTGACCGGCGCGCCGCGCGAGGTCCTCGGCGACCGCGAGATCCCGCTCGTCGTACCGGCGCTCCGACTCGGCGCTCACCAGCGTCATCGCGCCGACCACCTGCTGGTTCGCCCGCAGCGGCACGATGATGTTCGACCGCAGGCCGAGCTCGCGGAGCAGTGTCAGGTGATCCTGGTCGCGCGCGCTGGCGACGAGCATGTCGTCGGAGATCTCGGGGACAAGAATGCTCTTGCCGCTCTCGATCACCTGCCGCGTGCCGAGCGCGACGCCCATGCCATCGGGGTACCGCCGGGCGAGCGCTCGCGTCTGCGCGAGCTTCTCCGGATCGCGGTGCGCAACCTCCAGCCGGCGCACCGACCCGTCCTCGTTGAGGATGTCGACCGCGTACCAGTCCGCGAAGTCGGGAATCACGGCGCGGCTCAGATTCCGGAGCGTCTCCTCGTAGTCGATCGATCCGCCGAGCGTCGTGCTCGCGGCGAGCAGCAGCTCGCGCGTCGCCTCGAGGCGCGTGCGCTCGCTGATGTCGCGCAGGTATGCCGTGAACACCGGCGGCTCGGCGTCGGGCACGCGGAGAATCGTGAGCTCGAGCGGGAACGTGGTGCCGTCGGCGCGCTGGCCGCGGACCTCGACGCGGCGGCCGAGCATGCGCGCTTCGCCCGTCGCCAGATAGCGCGCCATGCCGCTGCGGTGCGCGGCGCGGAGATGCGGCGGCACGATGTAATCCACCATCGGCTTGCCGAGGATCTCTGAGCGCGCGTAGCCAAACGTGCGCTCGGCGGCCGGGTTGAATTCGAGCACCCGACCCTCGCGGTCGATCGTCACGATGCAATCGAGCGCGACCTGCACCATCGCGCGCGCCAGCCCGTTCGCGGCGTGCTCCGCGTCGATTGCGCGCCGTCGCGCGATGAACTGGCCGATCTGCAGCCCGATCCCCTCGAGCGCGTTGAGCACGGCGTCGTCCACGTGCGCCGGCTCGGCGCCGTACAGCTCGATGACGCCGAGAAACTCGTCGCGCGTCATGACCGGAAACGCGAGCGCCGTGTGCAGGTTCGACGCGGCCGCGGCGGCGCGCCGCGGAAAATTGTCGGAGCGCGTGACCTCGTCGTCCTGGATCGGGCGACGCTCGAGCCAGACGCGGCCCGGCAGCCCCACGCCGCAGGGGAACGTGGTGTCCGCCGTCATCCGCGCGAACTCGTGGCCCGCGTCGCCGCTCCAGACGTGCGCCGCGCGCAGCACGTTCGCCAACGCGTCGCGCAGCCAGAAGGCGCCGAAGCGCCAACCCAGATGCCACGCGATCGCGGCGAGCACGTGGTCCACGGCCTCGTCGATCGTGTCCGCCTCGGAGAGCGCGCGGCTCACCGTGTATTGCACGGCCAGCCGGCGATCGATCTCGGCGCTCATGACGAAGCCTCGGCGAGCCGCCGGCGCAGGTCGTCCCGCCTCACGCGCACGCGGAGATCGTCCGGATCGGTGAGATCGAGCAGCTGCCATGGGATCCGGTACTCCCGGCCGACCCGCGGCAGGGCCTCGAAGAAGGGGAGCTGGCGGATGAACCCGGCGATGCGCTCGAGCAGCGCGCCGCTGCCGAGGTGGAACTCGACCACGACATACTCGCCGTCGACGATCTCCACGCGCATCTCCTCGAGCCGTCCGAGCACGTGGCCCTCGGCGTCTCGCACGCGGCGGCTCAGCATGCGCTCGACGTGTGCCTCGCGTTGCGGCATCGTCACGCGCCCGGGATCCGCGAAACGATGTGCTCGCGGAGCCAGTTCTCCAGGGCGAAGATGGGCGTGGACGTGGCGTCGAAATCGACGCGGAGCGTCGGACCGCGCCGTTCGATCCGGCTCCATGGAATGCGAAAGGGCGTGCCGCGCCCGTCGAGCTTCCGGTCGAACCGCCGAGCATACCATCGCGCGAGCCGCCCGCTGAACCGCGACAGCAGCGTGATCGGGCTCACCTCGACGTAGGCGAGGCGCGGCGGCCGGTCCTCCCTGAGCTCGAGCACGATGCCGTCCACGCGGCCGGCGTTCCGCTCGCCATTGTCCTGTATCTGCTCGTCGAGCACGTCCGCGATCAAGCGCACGGTCAGCTCCCGACCAGCTGCAGCGGGATCGACACCAGCGCGAGCACCGCCGCGAGCAGGCTGATCGACATCACGACCGCATTGCCGAGTCTGCCGTTGGTGTGTTCGCCGAGATAGGCGCGATCGTTCATGAGAATGAGAAACGGAAAGACGCCGATCGGCAGCGACGCGGCGGTGAATACCATCGCGATCTGGGTGAGCTGAAGTGGATCAGCGCCGAACAGCACGAACAGCGCCGCCGTCGCGATGATCAAGGTGTATGCCAGACTGAACCGTGCGTCGCCGCTCGGTGACAGATCCTCGCCCCAGTTCCAGCCGAGTCCCTGGGCGAGCAGATAGGCGAGCGCGAGCGTGATCTCGAGCGTCGCGCCCACGCACGCGATCCCGAGCGACGCGATGACGAGCCACGCACCGCTGTGGCGGAACGCCGGCGAGAGCAGCTCGGGAAGCTGCTGATAGTGCTGCACGTCGACGCCGGCCGGATGGAAGATGAGGGCGGCGAGCACCAGCACGGCGATCGACAGGAATCCGCCGAAGCCCATGCCGATCGCAGCGATCGCGCGATTCACGGCGATGTAGCTCGCGTCCCACTTCTCCTCGATCGCGCCCGAGGAGTAGAAGTAGTAGAGGTACGGTGAAATCGAGGCGCCGAGGACGCTGACGGCGACGAACCAGTAGTGGGCGGGGCGCACGTGCGGCAGCGACGGCACCGAGCCGCGCAGCAGTCGCGCGTAGTCCGGGTGCAGTCGCGCGGCGCCGACGGCGAACGCGATCGTGACCAGTCCCAGAAGCGACACGCCGTTCTCGATGAAGCCGAAGGTGCCGCGCCAGAGCACGAGCCAACAGAGGAACGCCACGGGAACCGCCCAGACGGGAAGCGGCCAGCCCGTCGCGAGCTTCAGCGCCGCGGCGACGCCGCCGAGCTCCGCGCCGAGCGTCAGCAGGCAGACGCCGAACATCACGACCAGCGGGACGGCGAAGAAGTTCGCGCCGAAGCGCTCGCGCATCGCGTCCGGGATCGTGTGCTTGCTCACCGCGGCGAACCGCCCGGACATCTCGACGAGAAACGCGATGCAAATGGTGCCGAGCACGATGGACCAGGCGAGCTGATATCCGTAGCCGGCGCCCGCCTGCGCGGCGGTCGCGATCGAACCGATTTCCAGGAACCCGCCGACGCTCGTCACGATGCCGAGCGTCACCTCGAACGCGCGCTTCATGCGAATTGCGGGAGCGCTATCGGCCGAGGGCCGCCGCGACGGCGTGTTCGCCGCGCACGACGGCCAGCTCCGACTCGCGGAGCCAGAGGTGGACGATGAGCAGCGCCGCGACGAGATACGCCACGCTCGCGGGAATCCACATGATGAGCCCCGCAAGCTGCTGGTCCGCGAGCGGCGTGAGCCCCCACGCCGCGGCGCGATCGCCGTACGCCGGATACCACACGACGCGCGAGAACGTCATCAGCGCGCCGAGCACGCCGGTATGCACGGCGGTCGTGAACAGATACACGATCGACGCGCCCCGCGCCTCGCGCCGCTGCACGAAGAGCAGGCTCCACCAGAAGAGCAGCGCGCTGCCGAGAAACGAGAGGTGCTGCAGCGCGTGCACCGTGTCGCTGGTGAGCGTGGCCTGGAAGAGCAGCGGGATGTGCCACGCCCAGATCGCGACGCCGTGCAGCAGCCATGCGTCGAGCGGGCGCACGAGGGTGCGCCACGCGCGACGCACCGGTGCGGCACGGAGCACGCGCGCGACGCGTGGTCGCGCGGTCGCGGGCACGCCCCAGAGCAGCACCACGCCGGGCCGGCCGAGCACGAGCAATGGCGCGCCGACCGTCATGAGGAGCTCGTGCTGGATCATGTGCGCGGAGAAGAGCTGCTCGGACGCTTCGTGGAGCGGCGAGACGAGCGAGAGCGCGACGATCACGAGGCCGCTCCAGAAGCAGGCGAGCGCGCCCGCGCTCGGCGTCCGGCGCGTGCGTCGCCGCAGGACCCGCGTGCCGCGCGCGTAGATCGCCGCCGTGAGGGCGAGCGGCAGGACCACGCCGGGCTCCCACGCCCAGTCCGACAGCAGCCCGCGGTCGACGAGCATGCTCACGCGCGCATGCAGGGGTCGAACACGAAGATCGCCGCCCACTGGCCGACGATCACGAGCGATGAGAATACGCTAATGACGATCCCGCACAGCGCCATGAACCGGGTGCGCGACCCGATCGTCGCCTCGGAGTCCTCGACGCCGGCGCCGACGGCGCGCCAGTCGCGGTACGCCACGATCGCCGCACCGATCGTGACGATCAGGCAGAGCACCGGCACGACGTGCACGGCCCCCTGCAGCCCGTGGCCGCACGCCCACATGTCCGCCAGATAGACGAGCTGCTGGTTGACCAGCGCCACCACTGGGCCGAGGAGCATGCCCAGGCTCAGGCGCAGCAGGCCGCGCCAGCCCGCGTACGGATCGCCCGATGCCGCTTCGGCGAGCGAGCCGTCGGCAGGGTTAGAAGACTCGAGGACCGACATAGACGATCAGGTAGATCGCGGCCCAGAGGGCAACGGTGAAATACCAGTACATCGTGTTGTCCGACGCGTCGCTGAACGACTTCGCGGGCATCGGCTTGAACCAGTAGAACAGCGTGAGCCCCACGGTGTCGCCGACGTCGAACAGCAGCAGCGACGCGTGAAAGCCGACGAGCAACCACGCGGCGGTGCCGTACGCGTTGGTGTCCCAGCGGACGTTGAGCGACCAGAGATCCCACCAGCGGAGCACGATCGTGGGCACGGTGACCACGGACATGATCGTGAGCCACCGCCGCACCGCATCGCGGTCGAGCGCCCGGCCCGCGCGCGCGGCGAGCGTCGCCGGAATCAGGCTCACGAGCATCAGCGCGAGATTGATCGAAGGGATCACGAGACTCGGCAGCGGCGTCCGGAGGGGCGGCCACGCTTCGAAGTTCTGCCGCACGTAGAAGTAGCAGGCGACGAGCAGCGCGGTCGTCCACCCCTCGATCACCATGAAGCCGAG